>CBDUOS010000034.1:0-26160 GCA_965368905.1 uncultured Bdellovibrionales bacterium
TTGGATCGACAACACCGATGGACCGCTTGATTATCAATGAAAGCGGTAATGTCGGCATAGGCACAACCGTTCCAGCAGTGGAATTGGACGTCCACACAGGTTCAATCAATGCCGCTGAAATTTGTGATGAAGACAATGCCAACTGTTTGGATCTTTCCACTGGAGTTGGCGGAGTCAGTTACCCATTGCAAGCCGACGATGGAGCCGTTGGTGCACCATCTTACAGTTTCTCCAATGATACTGACACCGGATTATTTCGCGACAACGTCTCTGGAGACATTCGATTTGCTTACGGTGGCACATCTTACCTAATGATCAACAGTGCTGTCTCACAGAAAGTTCAAATTTGGGACACCGACCTCCGTTTTGATGATGGTTATGGACTCACCTGGGGACCAGGTTCCAATGTCAATTTGTATGGCAACAATGGCACTGACACTATGACTTTTGAGACATCCGGTACAGCTCGCATGACCTTGGATACCAATGGTAATTTGGGTATTGGAACAACAGCACCTGCTGAAAAACTTGATGTTGAAGGTTCAATACTTTCTGGTGCTGCAGGAGTTGCAGCAGGTGACGGTGGAGCAATCATGTTTGAAGAACTTGCTGCTAACGAAAGTGCTGCAGGAGTTTACGAACACGTTGGTTTTAGAGCGCCAGATTCAATTGCTGCAAGCGTAGTATGGGAACTTCCTGCTGCCGATGGAACAGCAGGACAGGTGCTACAAACCAATGCTTCAGGTGTTTTATCTTGGGTTGATAATGGATTAGGGGCTGGTGACTTTCTAGCTAATGGTTCGGTGCCAATGACCGGACCTATTGAGGCTGATTATGGATCTGCTGCTGCTCCAGGTATCACTTTTGATGGCGATGAAGACACTGGCTTCTTTCATAATGGTACAGACATGTACTTCTCGGAAGGTGGTAGCACTCGAATAAGATTTGGGGATAATTATTTAGCCGCTCAAGGCTCTTATAATTTCCATATCACCTCGTATGGTTCACCCTCTGCATCTAATCCAACATATTCCTTCAATGGAGATATTAATACCGGAATGTATCGGGCCACAACCGACGAAATAGCATTTTCAAATGCAGGAAGTGAAAGTGTAAGAATAGATGCTTCAGGTAATGTCGGTATCGGAACCACAACACCAGCTGTAGAACTAGATGTTCACACCGGATCGATCAATGCCGCAGAAATTTGTGATGAAGACAACGCTAACTGTTTGGATCTTTCGGCTGGTGTTGGTGGTGGCGGTGACGTCAATCAAAATGGTAACTCGTTCACTGCGAATATGGTGATCGGTACCAACGATTCTTATGACATTGAATTTGAACGTGGGGGTTCCACAGTTATGACGTTGGACAGTGCCAGTCTTTACGGGTCGGCCAACCCTGGTTCTGCAGCGATTCTGATGTCAATGGGTGGCGGTGCGGCGCAACCGACCTATGGGTTTTTAGGAGACGACGATACAGGTATGTACAGAAGCGGAGCGGATACACTTAGCTTTGCAGTTGGGGGCAGCCAGGCTCTCCGAATCTTAGGGAGCAGTAATGCTTATCTCTCAAGTGGAAAAGCCTTTCTATCAGATGGTTTGGCCTCGAGCCCAGGTGTTAGTTTTGAAAATAATATTGATTCGGGAATGTTCTCACCTGCCGATAACCAATTGGCCTTCTCTGCAGGAGGCACAGAGGCCATACGTATTGATGCTTCACAAAATGTTGGTGTGGGAACAGCAACTCCTTCGGAGACTTTCCATGTCCAGGATGGGAGTATACTCACTCAAAATTCCGTTGCAAGTACATACGATGGCTTGATTATTCGAAATCCAGTTGCGGCGGTATTGGACCGTGGTGTTCAAATTGTTCTAGATGGAACGGGTGCCGGGAATATGTCAGAAATTAAAGCTGGTTGGGAAAATAATGGAAGTGTTGATTCATATTTGTCTTTCAGCACAAGGGAGTCCAGCTCAACATCTGAGAAAGTAAGAATCGATTCTGCAGGAAACGTTGGAATTGGTACCGACGCTCCAGCTGTGGAATTGGATGTTCACACCGGTTCGATCAATGCCGCAGAAATTTGTGATGAGAACAATGCCAACTGTTTGGATCTTTCCGTCGGTGTCGGTGGTGGCAGTGGCGATTTTCTAGCCGATGGAACTGTTCCGATGACAGGCGAGTTAGAACTCTTAAGTGAGAACAGTGCTGCTGACCCGGATCTCACCTTCAATGGAGATGAAAACACAGGTCTTTTTCAACCTGCCGCCGATGAAATCGCCTTTTCCAATGCTGGTACGGAAAGTGTTCGCATTGATGCATCAGGGAATGTTGGGATTGGAGCCGCTTCCAGTGGCTCTCGATTCTATGTTGAGAAACAATCGAATTCGACAGGGGGCGAAACAGCAGCCGAGGTCTTTTTTAATACAGGAACGGACAATATGGTTGGTACCAACCGAGGTTTATATGTAAGTACTAATAGTTATGCCTCTGGAACAAGTAACAAGGTGACAGGCATTGAGGCTGGTGTAAGTGCTTTTAACGCGACCATTAATCAGTCTAGAAGTTTTAATGCCTCCGCTGTTGCGAACACCTCTTCCACTTTGGTAAATCGGATTGCTTATGGGGTTGCAGAAACAGAGGATCTAGGTGGTTCTGTTACCAACCAGTATGGGTTGTATGTTTCTGAATTGACCTTTGGTGGTTCCAATTGGGCTGTTTATACGGAAGGTACAACGCCCTCTTACTTTGGTGGAAATGTAGGTATTGGAACAGACAATCCTGCTGTCGAATTGGATATTGTGGGTGATATCGAGTACACAGGAACCCTTACCGATGTCTCAGATCGTCGTTTGAAAGAAGATATCATGCCTCTTGAGAACAGCTTGAGCAAAATATTGGCTGTACAGGGAGTTTCTTTTGTAATGAAAGATGATGAAGACAAGCGTGTGGAGATTGGTGTGATCGCCCAGCAGGTTGAAGAAGTTATTCCTGAAGTCGTTCATACGGCGGATGATGACATGAAGACAAAATCTGTGAATTATATTGGTTTCATTGGTTATATTATTGAAGCTATTCAAGAGCTAAAAGAACAAGTTTTTGGTAAGTTGATTGAGCAAGACCGCGTTGTTGCCAGTGTGAAGCACTCTAGCGACAGTAATAGCGCAGAGGTTGAGAGCTTGAAAGAAGAGAACCAGCAACTTAAAGCTGAACTTGAAGCGGTAAAACAACAGAATGACGAAATGAACGATCGCTTGAAGCGAATTGAAGAGCTTTTGCTTAAAAGACAATAGAGTTTGTAACTTTCAAAATTTTGTCGATTCCCTGACCAAGTCCTATAAATCTAAAAAAAAATAGCCTCAAACTGTACCAAATTGAGAACCATAAGACTCTCACTTAAGTCTTAGTTCCTAAGTCCGATAAATTATTAGGGAATAAGGAAAAAGGAGAGGCCCGTGGCCGACGATAAGAAGGAACCAGAAAAAGACAAAAAGAAGCGTTTTAAAGCGCCCAATTTTTCACTCAGAGGCTTGATTGCTTTTTTGCCCAAGTTGCTTTTGATGGCCAATTTCGTAGGAATGCTTATTGGTGGTTATCTTGCCTATATGGGAACGATTGGCCTGACTCCCAAAGTTTTGCGCGAGATGGAAGCGCGCAAGTATATTTACAATGAAGAGATTTTCAATGAGCGACCAGTGACTTATTCTCTTGAACCATTCACTGTCAACTTGGCAGACACAGACGATCAGCGCATTGTGCAGGTGAAAGTGACTCTTGAAATGCTCAATGAAGACGGTTTCGAAGAGGTGGTTTCAATGGGCGCTCATGCTCGTGACACCATCGTAACTATTTTAAATGGTAAAGAGTTCCCAGAACTGCAAACCATCCAAGGAAAGTTATTTCTAAAAGATGAGATTACGGTGGCTTTGAATAAACAATTGAAGCGCAGCTTTATAAAAGACGTCTATTTCTCACGGTTTGTCCTGCAATAATTAACTTGTCGGAACCTCCTGTAAAAATTCTTCGATGATGGGGTACCAGACTTGTGATTTCATCATCAGGTTTGAATTTTCAATCTCCGTATCAACATTGCAGTTTTCACCCTTATTATCACAGTGGTTGATTCGATCACAACCAGACTTTT
This sequence comes from uncultured Bdellovibrionales bacterium, assembly GCA_965368905.1. GTDB lineage: Bacteria > Bdellovibrionota > Bdellovibrionia > Bdellovibrionales > JAGQZY01 > JAGQZY01. The sequence continues at coordinate 4,148 of CBDUOS010000034.1, forward strand.
CATCTTCGTAAGTGTCGAATTGGTGGCCACTGATGAGAATTCCCACGACTTCAGCTCGGCTGTTAAATGCGGGGCCTCCAGAGTTTCCTGCTAAGGTATCCAGAAAAGCGGATAGTGTGGTTTCGTAGTTTTGTAGCAAACGACTTTGCCCAGAGTACTTGGCTGGTAGGCCTTGTGGATGGCCAATTGTGGCTACCGTTTGATGTTGACGCAACTCTTTAAGAGAGACCTTCAGCGGTGGAATGTGGGTTATGGGCTTCTCAAGTTCATAGATAGCGAAATCAATAGGATTGTCTTCAGGTTCGGTTTCTTCATTGTTTTCAGCGTAGATCACTCTTTTACAATGAGCCACATCCTTCTTCGGAATAATCGATCCCAGAGCATGCAACGGGTTGGACAGATCATTATAGCCAAACCAAAACGAAAAGTTTTCGCAATAACTGTGAGCATCGTTCTCTACCGACCCAGTCGGCAAAAAGCAATGTCCTGCAGAGACCACAATTTTCGGGTGCACTAAAAAGGCCGTACAATGTCCGAAACTCTTTTGATTCGCAAACTTTTCGTCTTTGCATAAACCAACCGATTCGGCATAAGGCCGTTGATCATGCTCTTCGTGAAAATAGTGATTGTCGTCCAGATCTAACAGGTAGAGGGTTGGCAAGACATTGGCCACTCCCTGCGCGGCTCGCTGCCAACGGGCTCCTGTTTTCGAGATGTCCCGGCGTTGATCGGCACCATAGATGGCGGCCTGGGCTGAGACGCTAAACATCAGCAAATAGATAATAGCCAATTGTTGCAAAGGAATTCCCCCCTCCCTTGATGGAGTTTTTTCTCACAAAATGGGGGATTTTCAAGAATCTTTTTTTCTTCGGAACCAGATAAACAAGCCAGTCGCTGCTAAGCCCATACTGAGTAAAAATAACAAAGAGGACATATCGCTGCCTCCCGAGCCGCCCTGAGGCATAGAAGACATTTCGAGCAACTCGTCGGGGATATCGATTGGTCTTGAGAGTATTTTTGGCGCCAACTCTTTTTGATGGATATGTGAGAGTTCCTCTGCCGTCACCTTAAGGCTTTTGATGCCTTTGAAGAACTGACTGGAGTAGTTGGTGTAAAAAAGCTTGTGAGCGGTGAAAGAAACCAGAACGGCCACGTCTCCTTTTACAGTGGCCAAATAGCGGGTGTAGTAGTGAGGAAGTTCACTTCCTAAGTGCATACCATCGACCCATTTTAAGCGCTGGATTCCCACAACCTTATTGTGAACTACTTTTGATTGTGTTGTCCCGCCAGCAGCGTTCATTTTACGTGCTTCGCCAAAATGTTTATGAAACTCAGAAATGGAATCCAATTTACTCTTTTCTTTGGCGCTGATTACAACGACAGCTTCCCGAGATTTTTTAATTTGTTTCTTACAGTCGGGTGTTGTCGGGTTTGCTTTGCAAGACTTGGCCACACGGTGGCGACATAAATAGGCTTTTTTATGCATTTCGCAATTCCAGCGATTGGGCATTTCAAATTCTAAGTAGGAATTTTTGAACCTCTTCGCTTCTCCCTGGTTAGGAATAAGAAAAAGCAAAATAAGGAAAGGTAAATACCGTGGCATGGGTCCTATCGACGTCCTCGCATCCAAACGTAGATTCCGGCCAGAGCCAGTAAGAGAGCGGCCACTATTAAAAAGGTGTCGGTGGTTGAACCGCCGCCTTGGTCGGCCACATCCCAGCCATCACCGGCCTCATCGAGCGCCACATCTAAATGGGTTCCAATGTTGGCACCCAAGGTTCCGGTACCGGTATGGAGCTCTCGTTTGTCGATGGTTCCCGCCTTGGTAGCTAGAACACGCAAAGATTTTATGGCTCGGAAAAATTCAGAACTGTATTTTGAATAATAAAGTTTATGAGCACTAAATGTAACAAGAACAGCGATGTTCCCTTTCACTGTTGCCAGGTAACGAGTGTAGTAATAAGGAATCTCACTACCCAGGTGCATGCCATCGATCCAACGGTGCCTCTCGATACTCACTGGTTTTACATGAATGATTTTTGATTTGGAGCGTTTGCCTTTTTTAGTAACAATTGGTCGCGGTGTTTTTAAGTGCTTATCGTATTCTAGCAGTGAATCTTTCGGCCCCTTCTCTTTGGCTGCCAATATTATAATCGCTTCGCGGGTCTTTTTTCTTTGGGCTTGGCAGCTTTTACTTTTCGCCTTCCCACCCAAACACTTTTTCGAGATGGCGTAGCGACAAATCCATGCCGTGTTTTCTAGGTAACAGTCCCACTTGCTTGGCAATTCAAAGCTAACATAAGAGTTTCTAAAAACTTTGGCATAGGTTTCAGATTGAAATCCCATTGAGACAAAAATGAATATTAAAAGGGATAAAAGATGGTGGGGATTTTTGATTGTAAACATACGTTAAGACTACCAAAATTCCCATTCAACGGTAATGAGAATCAGGCTTTTAGTCCAGTGGGTGTCTCATTTTATTATAAACTGCCTCAGATTGAGACAAATGGTAGGAGACCGTCCCTGGTCTCCCATCCCCCCCACTAATTATTGGATACTGTTACTTGAGATTTGAGCTTCACTCGGAGAAGACAAATTAACGGCATCAAGCGCGCTGAGAAGCTTTCCGGAGCCGACCTTGTCGGTGAGTTCTGGGTGACTGATCCCACTTTCCATCATGATGGCTCGAACCTCTTCTGGAGTCAGATTCGGGTTGGCTTCTAGCATTAGAGCGGCCACTCCTGCAACCGTCGGGGCTGCCATGGACGTTCCACCCAAGCCAACAAATGGAATATTCTTTGGATTGATCGTGGCCAATGAGTACATCGGTTCGTTTTGGTCACCACCAGGGGCTGCTACATCCACTTCGTCTTTTCCAAAGTTTGAATAGCTCGCCAGGTTTTGATCAAAGCCTACAGCCGCCACGTTGATCACATTGGGAGCATCGATTTCTCCAGGAAAAATTTCGTTTCCAGGAAGGCTTAAATCCAATGTGCTATTTCCAGAAGCGCTGATAAAAACAACACCTTCGTTTTGCGCGTGGTTCAAAGCTTCTTTGAACGCGTCGGTTTGCGACTGAAAACCACCCAATGAAGCGTTGATTACATCGGCGCCATTGTCGACTGCGTAGTAAACTCCGGCAATCACAGTAGCCACATCACCACCGCCGGAAGCGCTTAGAACTTTAACAGGAATAACATGGGCGCCTTTTGCAACTCCATGAATATGTGAAGCCGCTAAACCCGACACGTGAGAACCGTGACCTTGGTCATCAAAAGGTTTGTTGTCGTTGTTTACGAAGTCCCAACCGAGAATGTCATCTTCAAAACCATTACCATCGTCGTCAGCAGTGGAGCGTCCCATTTTTTCATTTTCATTAAAAGCCAAGTTGAACTTGATCGCTTTGTGGTTGTAGTGAAGTCCCGAATCAAGAATGGCAATCTTTATACCTTTGCCAGTGGCTTTTTTCCATGCGTCTTCAACATGCATTCTTTTTAAATGGCTGAAGGCCTCAAGGTTGGCCATGGGCATGTCTTCTCCCTCGGCAGCGAACTCGATTTCTGGATCGTGAGTCACCATGAATCGAACGGGAGCGATGGCACAGGCGTTGGTCGGGTCTTTTGCAACAAAGATCACTTGGTAAAGACCGACCATGTCGACTTCAATTTCTAAAGTGTTCCCGGTTCGGATACCAGCTTCGATTTCCGACCCGGGCGGAGCGAGAATGTCCCATTGAAAAGTCACCGACTCCACTGAGTCAGAGTCAATGGGCTGAGTTCCATCATCGCTAAAAATAACTTTCTCCCCTAAGTTCATAGTGGGAGAAGTTTGCAATACATCATTTAAAACAGTGAGTTTGGGTACCGGCTGAGCCACTGCGGCCATATCACAGCCTTGTAGAGCGGGTGGAAGAACTTCGGCACCAGGTGCGGGCGGGGGTTGCACCTCTTCCTCCCCATCAACCATCATAAAAGCGGAGTAGGGGTTCACTTGGTCTTTGTTTTCTAAGGCATCAAAGTAATCGTTTTGTTCGGCACTTGCACTTGGTGCAATCTCTTTGATTTGGTAGTAGTTCAATCCGGAAACTTCGTAGACATTGTGTTTCTTGCTGATCACCCTATAAGCGCTGGCGTTAGCGATCACGGCTTCCATCTGTTCCGTTGAACCACGCACAATAAAGCGGGACTCTGCTTCTTCTTGGCTTGTTGGTGCATTTAATGAAGCGGGTTTACTGCATCCAGTCAGCGACACCCAAGATACTAAAACTACTAACGAATAAGTGATTCGATTCACTTCTCCCCCCCCCGATTGTGATAGTCTTCTCCCCAAGACTGCGCTCACAAGACCATGGTCGAGGAACTATGTAAAGTTTTCTTTTTTATGAGATGGTATAAGCATTTCTTATAATGTTGTAAGTTCTTGAAAAGATTGGTAGGGTTTGAGGACTATGAATTTCCAGCAACTCACAACTTTTTGTACGGTTCTTAGCGAAGGCAGCATGACAGCCGCAGCGGAAAAACTTTATCTCACACAGCCGGCGGTGAGCCAGCAGATACGTAACTTAGAGGATGAGCTGAGTGTCGAACTTTTGGTCCGTGGCTCCCGGCAAGCCAAAGCTACAGCCCAAGGGCAGATCCTTTACGATTACGCGAAAAGAATTATTGCTTTGAATCAGCAGGCGCAAGTGGCGATTCAAACCATAGGCGAAGCGATTCAAGGGACTTTGCGCATTGGAACCCTCAACTCATTAGGACTTTATATTATCAGTCCGGTTGTGGGTTTGTTTTTAAAACACAACTCTAAACTCAATATTAAACTGAACTACGAAGATGGGCTCACTTTGATTGATCAATTTAAAAACGATCAGTTGGACGTCATTATTCTTCCCGATGCGCTAGCGGAATACCAAGTTCCCTTAGAGAACGCCGATAAAAAAATGTTGATGAAAGATGAGATGTGGTTGGTGGGAACCAGTAAAGACACGTCAATTCCAACAGATATCAAATTACGCGAGATCAACAGCAAGCCGCTGGTTCGTTTGTCTGAAAAATTTCCAAGCTTTCAAGCCTCTTTGGACAGTCAGCTAGAAGCGACTGAACCAAAAGTGACTCCAGTTTTTGAAACCACAAACGTCGGAACCATCAAGCGTGTGATCGAGTCTGGTTTGGGATGGGGATTCTTACCCGCCCATAGCATCCGCAAGCATGTGCGAACCGGCAGAATGTCAGCCATTCCTATTGTCGATTTTCAATACCCAATGAACGTTCAGTTCTATTCGAAAAAGGACTGTGATCCCGATCAGGCCCGAGTGTTTGATGTGTTTTATCGAGCCTTGTTACAGCAGATTCAAAACAAATAATTTTTCGAAAAAAAGACTTAAAAAACGTAGTTTTTGTTTTTGATGCCCATGCGCTGGCAAACGATACGAGTGATCTCTGAAGCTGTCTCTTCAAGTGCACGATCGGTGACGTCTAAGACGGGCCAGCGTTTGTATTTTTGGAAAATACTTTTGGCGTATTCGATCTCTTCGTAAATATGATCGAGCCGAGCGTAACTGCTGCCTGGGTCTTGACCAAACTTCTCTAGACGATTTTTACGAATCTTGTGCAGTGAACTCGGGTCGATGGTGAGGCCCACTATTTTACGCTGATCGATTTCAAACAGTTGCTCTGGAAGGGGGGAGCCTTTAACCAAAGGAATGTTGGCCACTTTCCAACCCTTATGGCCCAAAAACAAACTGAGTGGTGTTTTACTGGTGCGGCTAATACCAACCAAGATAATGTCAGCTTTGTCGAGATCGTTCGAGATTTTGCCATCGTCGTGTTTTACAGAAAACTCAATGGCTTCCACTCGACGAAAATAGTTTTGGTCAACGGATCGAAGCTTACCGGCTTCACGGTTTTTATTTTCTACATGCAGAAACTCATCCAAATTGCGTAAAAGAGGGCCCAGTAGATCCACTTGTAAGAGATTTTTCTCTGCCGCTTTTTCAGCAAGGTAGTCTCGTAAGCTAGGAGTTACAACGGTGTGAACAATCATCGCCCCTCTTTTGAAGGCCTCGTTGATGACGTTGTCGACTTGAGACTCCGTCCGTACATTCTTATTTCGCAATATGTGAAAATCAAATTTTGAGTAATGAACCACTGCCGCTCGTGTCATCATGGCGGCAGTTTCTCCAGTTCCATCTGAAATAATATAAATAAAGGCTTTATTCTCTTCGGGTTCGCTCATTGTTTTTAAGAGGGTCGTTCCTGGTTGTAGACTTGATCAAGAATTCCATTGATAAAGTTCTTTGATTCCATAGAACTGTATTTTTTAGCCAAGTCGATGATATCTGACATGCAAACTTTAGGCGGCGTTGGTGTTTGATCGGAAAAACAAAGTTCAAAAATTCCCAATTGCAGAAGAATTTTGTCAATCATTGCGATTCGCTCAATAGACCAATTGTCGCTCAAGCCCTCGATACGAGAATTGATTTCTGATTCGTTATCAAGAACCCCTTGTACCAAATAGAGGGCGTAATCTCGGGTTTGGTTATCAAATGAGAAGTTGTCAGCGAATGAGTTAAAAAGTTCTTCACCAGTGCTTTTCTCTTGAAAGCTTTGTTGAAAAAGGACTTGGAGAGCCGCTTCACGGGCCGTGCGCAATGGTTTCATAGATTGATATCTTTTGGGTTTAGGTTGGGGTCAGACAGGTCAGCGAGAAATTCAGAGACATCTTTAAAAGTTTTATAGACACTGGCAAAACGAATATAAGCCACTTCGTCCACCTTTTTAAGCTCTTCCATTACAAAGTGGCCGATCATATCGGTGCTCATTTCTTTGTCCGCATGCTCAACAACCCAATTCGTCACTTTCTCGACCATTTGTTCAATTCGAGAAGAGCTAATTGGTCGCTTCTGGCAGGCGGCTTTGATTCCTCCCAAAAGTTTCTCAGGCGAGAAGGGTTCGCGGCGTCCATCTTTTTTTATCACCATAGGCAAGTTGATAACGATGGTTTCTAAGGTGGTAAAACGAGCCGCACACTTTTCACACTCACGACGGCGGCGTGTGGACTCACCGTCTTTTTGACTGCGGGTATCCAAAACTTTGGTGTTCAATGAGTGGCAATGTGGGCATTTCATTAAAAGTCCCTCTGTCTTAAGCTCGATGGATTTGTGTCGAGATTCAGGTTTTTCACACTGACGAAAGTATGAGATCCACCGGGTTTGGTCAAGTCTCGGACCACCGCCGACCCCGGCTAAGGGCCTTGATTGACTGGGTTTGCTATCAAATCGCAGCGGCAGCCTTTAAAATATAGGAATGGTTGGTTGTCGCACCTTTTTGATCATTCTTCTGAGCTCAATTGCCCAATGGGGGCAGGCGGCCGATACTGGTCGATCGGCAGCTCTAAAATACTTCAGTCCCAATGCCAAACGACAGGCTTCGGTTCGTGGGCCAGCTTCGAGTTCCTCATCAAGCCTGCAAGGGGATCAGATCCTAGCAGTTGCCGTAGGCAGCCTCATCAATACCAAATCCTATAACTGGGGTGATGAGTCCACACCGGGTTGGAATGTTGAAGCCTTTTATCAGTGGGCGGGGTCTGGAGTCTTTGGGCAGGGTGTGCACCTGGAGATGCAGAAGTTTGCCCTCGCGGATGAGGAACTGACAAAACTTTCTTTTCTTTACAGTCTCACTTTTCCACGTCGCCTGAGCTTTCCAGTTTTCATAGGTGTGGCTGCCGGTCCGGGATATTTTTTAAAGCAACAAGAGAACGAATCCCATTTCGCTTTCGACTACAAAGCCTACCTGGGGCTACGACTGAATCAAGCTCACAGTCAGTATTTTGTACAAAGTGGTGTTAAAAATCATGTCAATGTGCTAAGTGACGGTCAATTTATAGGTTGGTTTGTTTCCTCAGGAGTGGCTTACACATTTTGAAATACCATAGACATTTACTACAGAGCTGCGTTGATGCCCTCAATGCCATCTTCTACGAAGATCGCTATGCCGATAAGTGCATTGAGTACTACTTAAGAAACAACAAGAAGTGGGGCAGCCGCGATCGTCGATTTTTTGCAGAAACGGTTTACGACTGTGTTCGCTGGTGGACAAAAGATTGGGCCATTTTAAACAAAGAACCGCAACAGCCAGATCTTGAGTTTCTGGTAGTCAGTTTGTGGCGTCGCAATCTGACCAAACCGGAGTTCCCCGAGTACACAAACGTGTCTTATGAACAGTTGGCAAAAGCCGAGGCGCAAATCACAAAACCTTACGAGAAACAGGCCTTCCCAGAGTGGTTGTACGATCTGATCCATAGAGAGTTGGGGGATACTTGGCATGATCTGGCTCCTTATTTTAACAAAACCAATGCTTTGGTTTTGCGAGCCAACTTACAGAAGAACTCGGTACAAGAGTTGGTGCAGAGCTTAGTGAAGCTGGATATTCCTTGCCAGCCACTCATGGGAACCGAATCGGGAGTTATCGTTGATCAGCGAACCAATGTCTTCCGTACAGAACTCTTTAAGAAGGGTCTTTTTGAAGTGCAAGATGGTTCAAGCCAACAGGTGGCTCCTTATTTGGGTATTGAACCAGGCCAACGTGTGGTGGATGCTTGTGCTGGAGCGGGTGGAAAAACTCTTCACATTGCCGATTTGATGCATAACAAAGGCAAAATAATTAGTTTGGACATTCATGATTGGAAGTTGAACCAGCTGAAGTTGCGGGCTCGTCGCAACACTTATTCTAATATTGAAATGCGGACCATTGATGGCACGAAGACGATCAAGAGATTGAAAAACGCCGCTGATCGCTTGTTGCTAGATGTCCCTTGCTCCGGCCTGGGTGTTTTGCGTCGGAATCCTGATACCAAATGGAAGTTGTCAGAGAAATCTCTTACTGAAGTCAAAGTATTGCAGCAGAAAATTTTGCAAGACTACTCGGGAATTCTAAAGGTCGGAGGTCAGCTGCTCTATTCGACATGCTCGGTCCTTCCTTCGGAGAATCAACAACAAGTTCAAACATTTCTCGAAAACAATTCTAATTTTCGACTTTTAAAGCAGAGAACGATTTTTCCTATCCGCAAAGGCTATGATGGTTTCTTTATGGCTCTTTTGGAAAAAAATTAGAAAGTACCAATCGCTAAGTGGAAGGCCACTTCTGATTCGTCATCGTAATAGGTACTCGCGGTTTTGCGATCCAGCTTATAGCCGACCCCGATCACGAATGATCCGACTGGGGTATCGTAAGTGAAGCCAAAGCCTATGGAGTCACGATAGGGGTCTTCCAGTCCAAAATCACCATGAACAACGGCTCCTCCATCATAGAAAATTGCGCCTCCAAAAGCACCCGAGATAGGAAATCTCAATTCAGATTTAAAGAGAACGTAGGCTGAATCGTCTCGAACATAAATATTGTCGATTCGACACTCTTTGGTCTCTTGTCCTGAGTTGATCAAGTTCTGTCTGATGCAAAGTTCTCGTTGGCCGGGTACAGTCTCGGAGGTACCAAATGAAAATCCACGAATGGTGGAGCTTCCTCCAAGAAAGAAAGATCGCACTTGCGGAACTCCCGAATCTTCTCTTGAGCTCACGTTGCGCAAATAGCCTCCTCGAAGGGAGTTGACCCACACCCAGCGTTTGCTTTTGGTCAAGGGGGTGTATTTGGTGGTTGAGAAGGTGGCTCGATAGTAATTGATTTCATTGCGAGCATCGGCGGGGACTTGTAGACCGGAGATATCGCTAGTGGCAGTTCCCTCGACCCCTGGGTTGTCGCGAGAACTTCCAATGACGGGGTCAGAGTATTCCAAATCAAAACGGGTGTACCAGCCCTTCGTAGGTAAAAACTGATCGTTGCGGTAATCCAGTTCTAGTACAGGTCCGGTCAACCCGATGTTTTGGGTTACAACTTGGTCGGATTGGCGGTTACTGTCGTTGGCAAAAAAAGATTCCTGGTTAATAAAAGCCCAGACATTGTAAGTGAAACGCAGATGTTTTGAAAATTCCTTTTCCGTAGAAAGACGGAGCTCATTGGAAGACCGAATAATAGCTTCGTTATCAATAAAAGAAAGTCGCTGTTGCTCACGAACCACTGAGACTCGACCACGCAGACGATTCTCTGTCAGGTAAGGCTCGTAGTAAGCGAGTGCTATGCGATTTTGTACATAAAAAACTCTGTCCTCATAGCGTAAATCGACACGAGAGCTGATGCCTCGGGCTTTTCCCCAAAGGTTATTGTATAGAGCTCCTACGTAACCCCGAACCCCTAATAAACCTTCGTTAAAAACACCGACCCCTGAAGAGAATAACCCTGGCTTCCGGTCTTCTACCTCAACGACGATGGTTCGATCACCATTGGGAGAGTCCTGTTCAAGGGATCGAATGTTCACCTTTCCAAACAGTCCTGTTTTTTCAAGGCGATCCAATGAATTGGTGAGTCTTTCTAGCGTAAGAAGATCACCTTCTTTAAAATCCAGCTCACGCATAACCACATAGGTTTTTGTCTTTTTGTTACCGCTAACCCTTATCGATTTGACTTGAATCTTGGGCCCTTCTTTTACTTGATAAACCAAGTCGGCATAAGGTTGCCCCTTTTTATACTGAATGACAGCTGCATTTCGATTGAGAATTTTAAATTCTAAATAACCACGTTTGCGATAAAAACTCTCTAACAAATCGAAGCTACTTTCGACTTCTGTTAAGTTGAGAGGTTTGTTGGGGACAATCTTCACACGTTCTTTCAGTTCGATGTTGCTGAAGGATTTAGAGCCGCGGAATAGAATTTGTCTAACATAGGTTAGAATTCCTTCATCGATCTGAACTGTTACATTGGCTGTTTGTTGTTGTGAAAACTCAGCATTTACAGAAAGAAGCTCGGCCATAAGGTGACCCTGCCGTTTTAGGTGGGTGACCATCTCTTCAGCGGCATGTTCGATGTCTTTCTGCACATAAAACACAGAGTGAGCCTCTTCCGCTAAATATTCATTAAAGAGATCAATATAAAAAGACTTGTTTCTTGAGATTTTACCCACGACTTCCACGTTACCAATGCGAATGCGGGAGCCTTCATTGATTTCAAAAACAAAAACTCTTTTTTTGCTTTCCTCAAAATATCTTTGGGAACTTTTCACTTCGACATGAGGGAATCCATTTTGCAAATAGAGGTCGATGACAGTCTCTTCTATTTCAGAGCTCGAGTCGCTGAGGTAAAGAAACTTACTGCCAATTTCACTCTCCTTAATAAGGTCGAAATGTGAGAAGAATTCGTTGCCATGAAAAACGAACTCATACTGAACAGCATTTGATACTGTAAACTTCAGTTTAACTCGTGTTTTATTTTGATTGAATACGGTGGAGGTATTTTTCACTTTGGCTGTTAAGAATCGGTTCTTTAGCAAGAGTTCATTCAGTCGCTTTTCAATCACGTCTGAGGACTCTTTTTGATAGTTTGTGTTGAGAAACTCAGGAATAAACTCTTTCATTCGTTTGTTGAGGTAATTGTTTTTCGAGAAAACTTGGATGTCTTCGATGATGCAAAAGTCGGATTCACTAATATCAATTTTGAGAATCATACCTTCATTGGTCAGCTCTTTACCGTATGTCAGGTTAAAATTGTAGAAACCAGAGCCTTGGTATACGTTTTTAATCTTGTCGATGGCTTGTACGACTTCTAAATTACTCAGCACTTGGCCCGTCTTAATTCCCATTGTTTCCATAAGCTCTTGTTTATTGTAAGAGGTGTTTCCGGAGATTTGGATTTCTTTTAGTTTGATTGATTGTTGAGCGCGAATCACAACTTTGTCGCTATCCAATTGCTCTACATAGACCACTTGAAAGAGGCCGTCTTGAGAGATTTCTTTTACAATCTGATCAAGGGTGGCCAGTGAAAGAGTCTGACCTTTATAACTTTCGGTAAGGCGTTCAATGATTGGAATTCCAGAATCCTGTAGCCGGTACTGGGCAAGCAAGCTTGTTGGCCAAAGAACCATAAGAAAAATCAGGGGGCTGAGGATTGTTCTGCTAAATCTACCCATCAATCAAACTCCACTCGATATTCCAAATCGACCCCGAATGGGTTTGATTGTTGCACAGTATTGTTATTATTCAAATTGTTCGAGTCATCAGGGCGGTTAGTCACGCGAAAGATCGTGGAAATATCCTTGTTCAACTCATAGGTCACGCGCCCTTCTTGTTGATTGGTATTGCCAGTGGAAGCTGACACTGAAACCTGTAATTTTTTAGTCACTTTTCTTCGCAAGGTCACTTTTGGTACGGCCACATTGTTCTGGTCATCGAACGATGAAGAAAACTGAACATCTACGTCATAGCGTTCTTTCAGCTCTTTTCCTAGAGGATTGTTACTGAGTAGAGAAGTTCCGACCTCAAAGTTTTGAATATTACTACTGTTTCCAGAGGAGGAATTGTTGTTTTGATCAAATTGATCGGGGAGAGTTCCGAGTGCCAACATCGATACGATCTGAGACTCTGCCAGAGGTGGCTGGCTGCTCCATGATAGAGACGGTTTACCCGCCCGACCCTGGAGAAAAAGTTCAATGTCGTAACCTTCCATACGGGTTTGAGAACGCAGTGACAGTTTCGGATTGATGGGATTTTGACCTTCAAAAATAAAACTTGATGATGTCACCTCAAACTCTTGGTCGCGAAAGCGAATGATAGCGTTTTCATCAAAGTGGGCTTCGCCCTTGATGCGTGGGGAGTTGATCTTGTCAAAGACCTTGATGTCGCCCAAAATATAGCCCTCAACCAGGTTGTTTCTAACCTCCACGGGATTTTTCGTATGTATGTCGAGGTTAATTAACAAAGGTGAGGTGATTTCCTTTTTTAGCAACTCTTCGAGGAGATCTGTCGATTCGCCGCTGCTGCCATGATCGAAGTTACTGTCGATCAAGCCACTGAGCACATTGTATTCTCCTGCCAATAGAAATGGAGGTTTGGCACCAGAGAGGCTAACGGACCCATTGCCTGAGGTCTTGAATCCGTCTGGAAAGTTGATAGTGACGTTCTCCATTTGGGTATTGAGGAACAGATCATACTTGCCTTCTCCTGGAAGTCGGATCTCTCCATTTCCAATCACATTCCCACCAGCCAATTCACCAGAGAGGGAGTTGATAAGTACGCGATCTTGGTTGAAAAGAACATCCGCTGAAAGATTCTCGAAAGCATGGGGGAACCCAGGGAATTTTAGAAAGCTATCCGTGGTGTAGCTGGATCCGATCAGTTTGAAGTCGTGATGATTGAGAGACAGTTCCAGGCGTACAGTACTGTATCCATCCACTTTCTCAATAAAAGGCGCAAAAATCTTGAAGAAGGCAATATTAATTCGTGAGTTAATGACAAATTTTGTGCGGAACTTCTCAGCATAGGATTGATTAACTTTTATGTGCTGTCGGTTTCCTAGAAAACTTATCTCGTTGAGAAAAAGCTTTCCATTTTTTAACTCGATGTTTGTGGGGATCGTAGTTTCCATCTTATTTGACTTGTACTCAAACTTCACATTTTTAATGGTCGAAGAGAATTCAGAGTTCCAAAACTCATTGGTATCAAATTTGCCTGACAGTTCCCCAGAGGTGCTAATGGTGTAGCTTCGAGTGGCCTCTTCAGAGACAACATAGCCAAGAATAGGAGCCACATCAAAATTATTGGCATTCAAGTCAACAAAAATAGAGTCGTAGTTGGACTCGGGTAAAAGCACAAGCAATTCCAAGTTCTGTGGGATATTGAACTGCAAGTTGGTTTGCTTGTTAGAGTTGTCATAACTAAAGATGGCATCACTGTACTTCTTTTTGTTAAAGATAAGGTTTTTGATTTTGGCTGATGTTTTGATCGTTGGTTTCCCAAGATTGCCAAGAACCTCGCCATTGCCTGTGAACTCTCCTGAGATGGGAATGCCATAGTCCTTTAAGCGAGAGGAGTGTTGTAGGTATCCCTCATTGACTACAAATGACAGCTTGCTTTCAAGTTCTGTGTCTAATGTTCCTCGTAAGAGAAATTTGGTTTTCTCTTTTAGTAGTTTGCCTTCTTGGATAATTATGATTCCATCGACCGATTCAGCCTGGATGCGTGCTTCGTTGTAATCCTCTCCAAAAGCTGAGCCTTTGAAAAGTCGAGCATCGAGTTTAAAATTAAGCTGTGAAATTTCAAAAGGGGTGTTTAATTGAATGCGCCCCGACCCAGAACCCAAAAAACGGTCTTGTAGGTCCACTTTCTTAAGGATTGAGGTTTGCACATCGCTCATTCTAAAAAATGGCAATTGGATATCACCAATAATCATTTCCTTGGTAAGATTGACCTCAAGCTGTCCTTTATAACGTGTGGACTCCAAGCTTCCTTCGAGGGGGGTAAAATAGAGACTTCCCGACTTATAGTTCAGCTTGGTATTAAGGTTGCCAAAAAAGTAATCCTCGAATTCAAAATTCTCTGATTGTATATCCATACCGAACACAGCGTAGTCGCTGTTCCCTTGGGTCGATCCTTTGGTGTTGACCTTGCCGAGGAACTTGAGGTCGGCAATCTTTCCGACTTCAGATAGATCCAAGTTTTGGCTATCGTATTTGATATCAAAACCCTTGTCGAAGTCGATCACACCGGTGGATGTGCCTTTGGTATCATTCAGCTTTGCCTTTGCTTTGTAGGAAATATTTTTCTCTGTGATCACCGCACTTCCAGCAATATCGACTTTCTTGGCAGCGACGATCATTTTGTTGCGTTGTTTATTTTTAATCTTGAGGTTATTAATTGTAAGAGCTCCAGGGCAATCCACCTTGAGTGTTTTCTCGTAAAAACCACTGCATTTGAGTTGCCCGCTGACTTGAAGCCATACTGGGATATCGGCAATGCCTGAGTCCCTAAGAAAGCTGTGTAACTGAGCGTTGTCCACACTAACGTTTGCTGAAATCTCAGTGCGCTTCCCGATGCTGACTTTAGCATCCGAGATCAGAGCCTTATTATCTCCAGAGAGTGTTGCCGAGATCACTGCGATTTCAATATTTTTCTTGGTAGGAGCCTTTGCTTGAATTGAAAAATCCCCTAATTTAACTTTTCCAATTTGAATGCCCTCAAGCTCTCCATCGATCTCTGCAGATATGTCTTGTCCACGATTTTTCTTTAGAAAAGTGATATCCGATTTAAGGTTTCCTTTTAGTTTGTCGAAGTAACTGTTCTTGTAAACAATGTTGCTCCACTCTTTCAACTCTTCAAAGCTAGAATTGACTCGAGTATTCACATTCAGTTCGGTGATTTTTTCTGGGCTCTTGTTGTAAATAATATTTCCAGAGGCTAAGAAGAATGAGGAGTCTTTGACCAGTTTGATTTTTGATAGTGAAAAAGTATTTCGTGTCATCATGACCTGAAAATCGGTAAGAAACTCTAGTCTTTTGCCATTGGCGATTGTTTTGATGCCCACATTGGGGTCTTTCACGGTTAATATAAGACTACTTTTTTCGTTGAAAGCCTTAACAAATAGATCATCGGTCGAAACGTATACTTCATCGTCGTAGTTGAGAGACAGTTTAACATTTTTTATGAGTAGGCGAGATAAAATTAACTTCTTCAAGATGATGTCGAGATCAAACTCAAGGTTTGGCTTTTTCACCGAAGAACTTTTTGTTTTACCGATTTTAATATCGACTTCTGTGCCTTCAACGCTGAGCAAGCTAAACCAGTATTTTCCAACCAGCACATCCAATAGGCTGGGGCGAAGGGCAATTTTGTAGATGGTAGGCAACTTATTGAAGATGACCGGTTTCACGACTTGGTTAAGTTTTTCTAAATCTGAAATCTGAGTATTGTAAGCTTCGATTTGTAACGGAATGATCGATATTTTAACTTTTTCAAACTTTACACCAAAGCCCAAATGATCGGCTGCATAGGATTCAGCCGTGTTTTGAATAAACTTCTCCAGTTTTGGTTTTTCCCAGACATAGAGGTAAATCAATCCACCAATCAGGATTGTCAAAAATGAATAAAGAAAGATTTTTCTTTTATTCAAAGCTTTCCTCCTGCCACTGAGCCAGTATTTCGGAGGCCGACTTGAAGTCGGGGCGCATGGAGGCGATTTGTTTCATCAACTCCAAAGCCACATCTTTTTCTCCCAGTTCCCAATAGGCAACCGATTCAGCATATGAAATCGAAAAAAGAGCGTCAGGGTATTGAGCGTATTTCTTTTTTAGTATTTGGCAGTGATCGAGCAAAGACACGTACTGTTCGCCAGAAAACAGGTAATCCAAAAGTTGCCAGTCTTTTTTTTCTTCGTCAGAATTTTGATAAATAAATTCGATGGCTTTCTGGTTTTCACCCATGGATCGAAATAAGAAAGCCAGGTCACTGGGTTTGGCCTTGTTTGCTTTCAAATAGTCCTCGGCCTGTTTTGAGAGAACTTTCAAAAGTGCCTGCTCATCCTGACTGACTGGGGGTGTTTCATTGATCTTGTGGATTCTTCGGTTTTTACTATTCTTGGCAAGTATTTGACCGGCTTTCTTTTTCTCTTGGTCAGTAATGAGACTGGCGACATTGAATTCGTTGGGAAATATTTTTTTGAGTTCATTCATGTACTGAACATGTTGCTCCATGAGGCGTTCAGATTGAGCAATTCGAGCAGAGGCCATCAATTCTTGTTTGGTGCGTAGCATTTTTTGCATAAAGCGTTGTCGATCTTTAACTTTCAGTTCGGTAATTAAGTCTGTCATTGATGTGGGGTGACGGGAAACAAATTTTTGCTTTTTGAAGTTATCCACCATTTCATCAAAAAGGTCACTTGAAACACTGACCCGAGAATGGGTGAGGATGCTCAAGGCTTGAATCCACGGAATGTCCAAAATATGACTTTGCAAATCGACAGCGAATAAATACAAAAAAAGTTTGTGTTGTCGAGCCAGGTATAGAAAGTTGTAAATCTCTTCCTTTTGCTCGGGGTAAATATCGATCCACTCTTTTCGAAGGTGAGTGCGAAGATCTTTCTCATTTTTAGTTCTCAGAAAGTCTTTTATGGCTTGTTTCCAAACAGTCGACAAAGTTGTACCTCAGGTTGCTAATTCCCGGTGGGGACTATCTATATTATGAAAGCAAAGGGACGCGTTGTCTGCTATTGCGCGTCAATGTGGGCTTTGGTCACTCTGTTAAAGGTCTTAGGTCTTTTTGATAGCGGACTTAAGAATTGACTCGTTCTAGGTAGTCGCCTGTTCGAGAGTCTATTTTTAAAACATCACCCTCATTGATATGCAGGGGAACGTTTACTGTAAGTCCAGTTTCTAAGGTCGCAGGCTTCGTTCCGCCGGTGACAGTGCTGCCTTTAAGTCCAGGGTCAGTTTGCGCAACTTTCAAGTTCACTGTGTTGGGGACATCAACACCAATAGCTCGACCATTAAAGAACATCATTGTGATTTCCAAATTCTCAATGAGGTAACTTTTGGCATCACCAATATCGTCTTCGTGCATTTGGTGTTGTTCGTAGTTTTCCTTGTCCATAAAGTGGTAACCGTTCTCGTCAGCGTAGAGATATTGGCAATCACGAGTCATCACATCTGGGACTCCAAATTTTTCACCGGACTTAAAAGTTTTTTCTAAATTCGATCCGGTTAGCATGTTTTTAAGTTTGGTTCTTGTAAATTGATTCCCTTTTCCGGGCTTCACATGTTGAAAGTCAACAATGGAATAGGGTTGATCATCGATTAAAACTTTTAAGCCTTTTTTAAAATCAGACGTTGAATACATAGGGACCTCTTAAAATTGTTCCGAGTCTGTCAATTCCCAGTTTAAGGGTCAATCCTCTTGCGATGTTCAATGCGTTGCAGCCATTTTTGATAGAATTCTTTCTTGAGGCGAAGGAAGGCCAGTGCGGGGTTTTCAGCCTCGTGGTCGGTGTCTTGTCCTGGGTCACCCAGTGCTCTCATGAGGATCGATTGTCTTTTCAGTAGAGCTTCTGAGTCTGGCCACTGGAGCAGTGCTGCTGTTGCGATCTCTAGGGCATTTTCTCGGTCACCGTAATTTATAAAGCTTTCAACAAGGTGAAGAGCATCCTCTTCTGAGGGCAGTTTGTGCACCCAATGATCATAGCCATCCACAGTAAAAGTTTCTGGTCCCGCTTCGGTCGGAATGTTGTCTAAAAACTCCCACTTTTTGACGATATCAATAACCTTTTCGTCGTTGGGTTTTAGTATAAGAAGTTTTTTAAAAGTTTTAAGGGCCGCTGGGTGTTTGCGCATTTTTAAAAAGCAGTGCCCTAAAATAGTGAGTGCCAGAATGTTCTCTGGCTTGAGCGCGGTGGCCTTCACTAAAAATTTGGCGGCTTGTCGAAAATCTTTGAGTTCAAACAAAACTTTGGCATGTGCCACCAAGCCGGAGACGTATTCAGGGTTGTGCTTTACCCCTTTGGTTGTGACCTCTAGGGCCTCTTCGATCAACCCCATTTGTCGATAGGCCTCAGCCAAACTGGCAAAAACGGGGGAGCGGGGGTCTTTTAGTAAAACCATTTGCAGTTCTTCGATTCTCTTGGGGTCGTACTGACTCATCCCAATTTTCCCTTTGTCAGATGTTTTTCAATTTTATAACGTGGGTGTTGACCCGTAGCACGATTTTTTCACTATTTGGGTGTGATTGCAATTGCGTTGTGGGAGGGTGATAGACAAAGGAGTCTTGATCATGAAGGTGTTAGGAATCGATCCGGGGACGCTCAATCTGGGCTGGGGTTTCCTTGAATCAAAAGACGGGAAACACTGGCAACGAGTCGAACATGGTAGTTTGCACGTGCCTCAAAAAATGCCTTTTTATGAAAGACTTTTAAGCCTTGATGAACAATTGAGCGAAATTATCAAAGAGGTCTCTCCGGACTTCGCCGTAATAGAAAAAATCTTTTTGGGAAAAAGTGTGGATAGTGCTTTCAAACTAGGACATATCCGCGGTATTTGCGCAGCGCGCTGTCAGGGCCAGGGAGCGGAAATCGTCGAGTACAGTCCGCGAACTGTTAAAATGCAAATCACGGGCTCGGGAGGTGCCGACAAAACCGTTGTCCGCCAGTTTCTTTATCAGCAATTGGGGGTTCGTGATGCCTCAGCCAGCCTCGATGCGACCGATGCATTAGCTCTCGCATTTTGTCATTTTTTGAACCATAGTATGAAGGCGAAACACAGGGGGATGACACTACGATGATTTCTTTTTTATCTGGACAGGTGATCGACAATGACGAGGGCGTGATCACGCTTCTCTGCCGCGGAGTGGGTTACGAGGTGACTTGCTCGACCAATACGATGGGCGACATCGAAGACCGTAAGGTGGTGCAGCTTTGGATTCACACCCATGTGCGAGAAGATCAATTTCAATTGTTTGGTTTTTCAAGCAAAATTGAAAAGCGACTTTTCTTGAGTTTGATTAAGGTCAACGGAATCGGTCCTAAGTTGGCTGTGCAAGTTTTGTCTGGCGCTTCGTTGGATCACATCATTGATGCCATCGAAGCTAAAGATGTTAAGGCTCTGACAGCTTTGCCTCGTGTTGGTAAGAAAACAGCGGAACAAATGATTTTGACCCTTAAAGGGGCATTGGTCATCGATAATAAAAAAGAGAAAAAGCATATAGAGACGGTGCGGCCTCATAAAGAAATTTTATCAGCCCTGACCAATCTTGGTTTTCGTGCCAATGAAATCGAAGAGGTTGTGTATGGCCTACCGAAAGATATCGATTTTGAACAAGGTGTAAGAGAAAGTTTACGTTTACTCTCAAGATAAGTATTTATGGAAATAACCGACAGACATAACGAAATATTATCCAACGCCGAAGGCACTGCCGAATCTCATTGGGAAAATCGGTTACGCCCCAGTCGTTTTGACGAATTTCCTGGGCAAACCAAGATTGTAGGAAAATTGAAGGTCTACATCCAGGCTGCCACAAAAAGAAAAGAGCCGATTGACCATGTATTGCTGTCGGGACCGCCTGGACTGGGAAAGACAACACTGGCTTTTTTGTTAGCTCAAGAAATGGGAGTGGACATAAAGACCACGTCAGGTCCCGCCCTTGATAAAAAAGGGGACTTGGCAGCCATTCTGACCAGTCTTCCTGAAAACTCTATTTTGTTCATCGATGAAATCCATCGTTTGAATCGCAATGTGGAAGAGTATCTGTACAGTGCCATGGAAGACTACTATCTGGATATAATGGCAGGTGAGGGACTGGGAGCACGCTCCATGAAATTCCAACTGGCGCCCTTCACTCTGATCGGTGCCACCACTCGGGCTGGCCTGTTGAATGGCCCTTTTCGGGATCGTTTTGGAATTGTGGAGCGCTTGGTCCCTTATGAAAAGGATGAACTTGTAAAAATTTTAAATCGTTCAGCTGGTCTACTGAAGGTCGACCTGCATAAAGAGGGAGCCGTTGAATTGGCTCGACGCTCGCGTGGAACTCCTCGAATAGCCAATCGGCTCTTAAAACGGGTGAGAGATTTCGCTGAAGTGGAGAACCAAGGGGTCATCACCTCGGAGTTGGCTGAAAAAGCCCTTGATCGCATGGAAGTGGATCACCTTGGCCTTGACGATATGGACCGAAAAGTTCTAGGTATCATTCTGGACAAATTCGAGGGAGGGCCGGTAGGAATTGAAACCCTGGCCGCGGGCCTTTCGGAAGATAAAGGAACCCTCGAAGAGGTGTATGAACCTTATTTGATCCAGGAGGGTTTGATTCAAAAAACCCCTCGTGGACGGATAATTACGGAACTGGGTAAGCGACATTTTCGCTCGCTTGAATAGGTTGTCATTTGTTTTTACAAAAAACTTTAAAGAACAAGGCTGTGATCAAAGGGGTTGGTCTACATAAAGGAATTGAAACCACCTTATCTTTTTGCCCGGCTCCCGTGAACGCAGGGATCCACTTGGTGCGAACAGACTTAGAGGGGTGCCCCTCGGTTCCGATTCATGTCGACCATGTGAAGGCCACTGCGTTGGCCACAACGATCGGCACCGAGCGTTTTGCCGTTTCGACGGTCGAGCACTGTTTGTCCACACTGGCAGCCTTCCGAATCGACAATGTCTATTTGGAGCTTAAGGGTAGCGAAGTTCCAATTGGAGATGGAAGTGCCAAAATTTTTATGGATGAGATTCATAAAGTGGGCACTATCGAGCAATCGGAGCCACGAAAGTATATCTATATCACCAAGCCAATTTATTGTGGAACAGAAGAGAAACATGCCTATGTGGTTCCCTACAATGGGCTTCGGCTGAGTTGTACTATCGATTTTGAAACCAAAGCCATCGGTCAGCAATTTGTGGATGTGGACATCAACGAGCAGACTTTTGCTAGCGAGCTCGCCGGAGCGCGTACTTTTGGGTTCGTGAAGGATATCGAAAAAATGCGTCAGATGGGTCTGGCAATGGGAGCCTCCCTTGAAAACGCCATCGGAATTGAGGGTGATAAAATCGTCAATCCAGAAGGTTTGCGCTACGAAAACGAATTTGTGCGCCATAAGGCGATGGATGCTTTGGGAGACCTAATGACTTTGGGGCGCCCGCTGATGGGGCATGTCGTACTCTTCAAGGCCGGTCATGACCTGCTCAACCAACTGGTGCGTAAGATTCTGGACTCTCCAGAGTGTTATCAAGAGATTGAACTGGGCGGCGAGGTCCCTCAACATGAGACTTTTGAGGTCCCATTCGGTGGAAGAGCTTGACCCATTCTGCGGTCAAAGGTAATTCCTGATCATTAAAAAATTGTGGAATTTTAAGGTTTTCAGGAACCATCACGACGGGGAGTCGATATGATCATTGGAGTGCCAAAAGAAATCAAAATTAGCGAGAATCGCGTCGGTCTCACTGAGGCAGGAGTTCGTCAATTGGTATTAGAAGGCCACAAGGTGTGCGTGCAAAAAGATGCCGGTGTGGGTTGTATGATACCCAATGAAGCCTATGTCGAAGCTGGGGCCACTTTGCTTGATACAGCCAAAGAAATTTACGAAACAGCCGAAATGATTATTAAAGTGAAGGAGCCTCTTCCCGATGAGTATGAACTTTTACAAGAGAATCAAATTCTTTACACTTATCTT
>CBDUOS010000035.1:0-25685 GCA_965368905.1 uncultured Bdellovibrionales bacterium
ACTCATGGCGCGAGACACACCAGGGCCTTTCGAAAAATCGGCCGTTGTTAACTTCATAGGAAAGAAGGAACTAAAAATTTTCGCACTCGCCTGTTTCAGTGAGAAATCTCGCCCACCATTGTTCGAGCCGTAATCATGATCATCCCATGTTGCAAAAACAGGAACCAATTTTTTCCAGCGAAAGAATGGTAGCTTGTTGCGAGTCTCCATATGGCGATCCCACAGTCTCTCCACCGTCATTTTTGACATCATTCCCTTGAGCCCCAAATCAGCATATGTATTATCGCCGATCATCAACAAGGTTTCGATATTCTCTTTTTTCAATTGATGCCAGATCTCTTGAAATCCCTTGAGGTCATCACGGGCACAAGACACCACACCGATTTTGATATTTTTAGGGTTTATCTTAAAAGTATGAAACAATCGACGATCAACCCAGTTTCCGGAAGATCCTTTAAGTCGCAACTGATAAGTTCTAGCCGGTTGCAAATCAGACAGTCGAAATTGAACCAGCTTCCAACCCGAATGATCGTATTGAATCGGTTTCCCAATCGTCTTCAATAAAACCTTGCCTGTCGCCGTTGATAGCACTTCGATCTGAAGATCTTCATTTTTTGGCAGAGCCACTACAAACTGCGCCTCAGTGCTCGATGTGGCGCCTTGCATGACCGCCACGGCTCCGTGGTCGTGAGTCTCATATTGGGTTTGGGGTCCAATCGCACAAGACCCAAAAACAAAAAGGGCAAATAGAAAAAAAAACGTTTTCATATTAATCAAATTTAGCAAGTAAGAATTCCAAAGTCTTTTGTACAGGGGTTGAGTGCGTTCGGTTTTGTACCGAAGCAATACTGATTTTATTATGAGACTCTTTTCCTTTCGAATCATACTCATGCAATTTATAACCTTGCTCTAACAATTTGGCACCATGGTGACCAGGAAGAACCCCAACCCCAAGGCCCGACGTAATAAATCGAGAAATCCCCAAAGCATCGGCAACATAGGCGCGTACGTTCAGTTGGATTTGACCAGCTTTGAGATGTTGTTTCAACCAATGCCGAATAATAGGTTCTCCCTTTTCATAAGCGATATAATCAAAGGATTCATACAACTGTTTACCTTTAAGGCCAGCCACATCCTTCTTTTTTCGCTTGTAGTAGTCTTCTGAACAGTAAAGTCTCAAGACCTCATCGTAGACTTTTTCTGTTTTGATTTGGCTATCCATATTGAAGTCATCCACAAAAGCAAAGTCCACTTCTCCACTCAGAAGCATAGAGTTCAAAGTTTGCCCCAATTCAAACTTCACATTGAATCGCAACTCGGGGTGCATCTCTGCAAAATCTTTCAATAGGGGTTGAACCAAGTTCAAACCGAAAACAACCGGCATCCCAATAGTCACTTCTCCGCGAAGCATATGATCTTTATCAGTCACACTATGCAGGGCCTGTTCCAAGTTTTTCAGCTGAGGAGAAATATTCTCATACAACTTTTTTCCTGCAGCGGTTGGGATGAGCTTCTGTTTGATTCGATCGAATAGTTTGATCTCTAAAGAGTCTTCTAAGGAACGGATGTGCTGACTGATTCCAGACTGGGTTAAATGCAGTTCTTGAGCCGCTTGGGTCATACTTCGAGTTCTATAAACAGATTCAAAAATTCTTAAATAGTTAAGATTGATATTATCTAGGATCATATTTTCCCATTTTGGTGCTTAATAAAGCCCAGTCAAAAGTTCGACAAAAAAAGTCATTTCTTTATAAAGTGTTTATAACTTTTTCGACAAGGTTTAACATTCATCTCAAAAGAATCAATAATCAGCAGGTATTATTTAAAAAGTTGACAAAGATAAAAAATAAAAAAATTCAAAAAAAAAGCTTTTGCCAACAATTTCAATAACTTGGATCGCTCCAATTCGAGGCAAACTGGGATAAGGTCGGTGTTTCTCGGGGCTTGGCCCGATTTTAGATCCTCTCACTCTCATACTAAAATAAAGCCTAGAGATAGGGAACAAAGGCCTTCTACTAGAAGGGACGAGGGATTTTATGCAAACGTTAGTGAGACTTGAATGGATTTTCGTACTCGGCATAGCTGGCTTTTTAACAGGCTGTGGATCAGATACTGGCTTTAAACTGGACAGTGAACAAAACGTGTTTCGACAAAATGTGACACGCACCCAGGTTAAAGTGGATATCTTATGGGTGATTGATAACTCGGGGTCCATGGAAAACTCCCAAAACAATGTGGCTGCAAACTTTCAGTCATTTATAGATAAGTTTCAAGACACCAATTTTGACTTTCAAATGGCTGTTACGGCCACTGATGCCTATCGAGCCGATATCGTGGCTGACCCTGACGATGCCTATGACCTAGCTCGGTTCCGGGACGGCACTGATGCTACATCTCATACGGGTGTCACCGTGATCACACGTGACACTCCAGATTTGTCTAACACTTTCATCACAAATATGCTCCAAGGAATTCATGGAAGTGGTGATGAGAGAAGTTTACAAAGTTTACAAACGGCTTTAACTTTAGACGACAACCTTAACGAACCTTTTCCACGCGCCGACGCCCTACTGGCTGTGATCGTGCTTACGGATGAGGCCGACGGCTCTGTAATCGCTGCTGACCCTGGTGGCGACCCTGAATGGTTCCAGGACAAAGACTACTATGACTTCTTAGCAAACCTTACCGGAAGCACCGACGACAATTTAAACTTTATGTTCAACACAATCGGAATTCTTGATCAAACTTGCTTGGACTACCTCAACACCACAGAAACGCAATTTTCTGGTCGTGGAATCGCCGCTCGTAATATAGCCATGTCGGATCTCACGGGTGGTTACAAAGGAAGCCTTTGCGATGACTTCTCTGATGTGATGTCTGGAATTTCAGACTTGATTATTGAGAAATCAACAGGTTTTAAATTGGACCGCGAACCCGCTCTTGATACCATGTTGGTAAAAATTGATGGCGTCGAAATTCCTAATGACCCTGTGAATGGATGGACCTATGACGCTGACTCTATGATCGTGAGCTTTCACGGATCTTCGGTTCCAAATGCCGACTCGGTCGTAGAAATCACTTTTGACCCAGCAGGACTGAAGTAGTCAAAAGTCCTCAGGTTGTCTCGTAAATAGACAACTCATGCTGACGGAAACTGTTTTTTTAACCCCGTCTTCTGATCTCTAAACTAGGGCCACTTTATGTGGCCTTATTTTTTTTCTAAAAAAACCAATCAATTGTGCGCATATTGATGCCGATAAGTTTTTGAGGATCATTTGTGCGTGTGAACACCTATTTATACTCCCTTTTGGGAGCACTCATTCTATGCAGCTGTGGAATCGAATCGACTGTTCCTTCCGATGCAGCTCCATCGTCCGAAGCGGAGCGTGCCGTTTTCATTACTAATGTTACGGTAACGGCATCTGGCTCAATTGTCACTTGTGAGTTGAATGATGCTTTGATCTCTCCCGGCGTGCAGGTTCCCATTTTCCTCGAATACCAGGGGACAGAAATCGAGCGCACGATGCTAGAAAACGAAGCGGATTTTACCTTTGCCGAATACAACCCTCCCACAGACGGTGATATCGTTTGCGTTGTCGAGTTTGCCGATGCTGAATTTGAAAGCGAAGCCCAAACCCTGCAACGAATCCCCTAATCTTCTAAAATAAATTTAATTTGGTGGAGTTGAGGTAAATAAAATATCCAAAGACCCTTGATTGTTGGGCATAGGATTGCTTACTTCTTCATTGGTTTCAGTAATTCCAACAAGCTCTAAGGTGAGTGTGTACCGCTGATCGGGCATGATCGTCACATTGCCGTTGGGAACGATCGGAACAATAAAGCGACCATTCACACAGCGATCATCTTCAAATCCTTGACCAACAAGCCTTTGTTGACCAAACCCTTCCACGAGTTCCCAAATAAAACTATGGGTGGCGAAATCGCCCGCTCCACACAGGCCTCCTACGTTGAAGTGGCCTACGTTGAGGGTTGCTATTTCAATTTTGTAGGGTTCGTATTCGCGAATACTCAACCACAGATAGTCAGCAGAATTTACACAAGAGTCGTTAGCACAAGCTTCTGACTGCAAAGTATCAGAGGTTTGTTGCAAAATCCCCGTATTGCGCGCCGTCTCTCCACAGTTTTGGAAAGTTAAGATGATGGCAGTTAAAAATACTAGAATTGATATAACTTTCAATATTCCCCCATACCCCCTTATTATCGTCATTTTTGCTGAAAAAATCGAATGATTTCAAAGAGTGTTACCTCTGTGAGGAATTTTAGGATATACAGAGTCTCAAAATGATACGCAGACTGGTTTTTACTTTACTCATCGTGGTTTTGGCGAATTGCACGGAATCTGAAAAGGTGGCCTCCGCCTTTAGTTTTCACCTTTTTATGGAACCGCAACACCTGGATCCCGCACGCTCGCGAGCCTCCTCCGCCAGTTATTTTTTTTACAACACCCTTCGTGGACTATATAAAATCAATGCCCACAACCAGCCCGAACCAGAAGGGGGCCTTTGCTTATGGTATTCTGACACTCTTCTTACTTGCACTTTGAAAGCCGACCAGTGGTCCAACGGCGACCCCGTGACCGCTGACGATTACGTGCGTGTTTTTCGCCATGTGATCGACCCAGAGACGGCATCACCTCGCTCCCACCTTCTCAAGAACATTAAAAATGCAAAACAAATTCTGACTGGAGACCTTGCCGTCGAAGCACTGGGTGTTCGCTCCCAAGGCCCCCTTAAACTGCTTATTGAATTTTCAAGAAGAGATCGAGAGTTTTTTTACAAATTGGCGAGCACCGCACTTTACCCCACTCATAAAGACCATGACCCCAACAAAAAGGCTTTCAACGAGTTTGTGGTCAATGGCCCCTACAAAGTCAAAGATTGGCAGCCCGGAAAGTTGCTGCAACTAGAACCCAACCCAAATTACACAAGAGGGCACTCGAAACGCCCAGCCCTTGATATTCACTTTATTGATGACGAGCTCACCGCTTATCGCTTGTATGAAAAAGGGAAACTCACGTTTTTGCGCAGAGTCCCTTCGCAACTCATCTCTTTACTGAAAGAGCGCGAGGACTTCTACCAGCAACCGATGTTACGGTTTGATTACATTGGGTTCGGCGAATCCATTATGTCGCAACCTCACCTGCGCGAAGCGATGGTGCAGGCTGTGAACTATCAAAAGCTCAAAATTTTACTGGGAGCCCTGGAACGCCCTGGCTGCCCTAGCATTCCCAAGTCATGGCTGGTGAATCAACAGTGCTACAATTTTGATTTGAAAAAGGCCCGTGTGGCATTAGAAAAGGTTGAAAAAAAATATCGTGAGCAAACCTACCAATTAAAGGTCAGTCAATTGGGTGGTAATGATATTAAAAAACAAGCCGAATTTCTACAAAACCAATGGCAAAGAAACCTGGGTTTGAATATTCAAATTAACCAAGTCGAGCAGAAAACCTTTCTAGCAGAACTCCGCACCTCTCCCCCCGATATTTTTCGCAAGGGGGTGGGAATGGATCGCCCCACCTGCATGAATGCTCTCGAGACCTTTGCTGAAGACAGTCGACAAAATTTTATTGATTTAAAAGACTCCCAGTACAATCGATGGGTCCAGAAGATGGGCCAATACGATGTGGGGTCACAAAACTATATCAAGGTCTGTCAAACGGCCACGAACTACCTTTTAGACAATCACATCGTCATCCCACTCGGAGAGATGCATTTTACGATAATGGCCTCACCAAAGTATGAGGGCTGGACCCTCAATGGAATGAATCAGCTGGACTTGAGCCAAGTCCACCCCTCTGAATAGTTTTAATATTTATCTCCAAGCTGCCGACAAGTATTGGAGATACTTATGAAAAAGCAGACTAAAAGTGATTATATGAAACGACTGCGCAGTCTCATCGAGATTGGTGTGGCCCTTTCTTCTGAAAAGGAGTTAAATCGACTTCTATCTGTTATTTTAGAAAAAGCCATTTATGTCACAGAGGCTGAGGGCGCAAGCATTTATCTTTTTCAAGAAAAAGCCAAACAAGAAATGAACAATGTGGTGTCACTACAAAAAGAATCCGTTTTACGTTTCCTGAAGTCCACCAATCGCAGAGAGGGGCAAAAAGACAGATCTGGGGTTCTCCCAATCGATGAGACATCGATAGCGGGCTTTGTCGCAATGACAAAAGATATTTTGATCGTCAATGATTGTTACAAGATTCCTGAGGACGCACCCTACAAGTTTAACAAATCATACGACCAAGACTCCAACTATAAAACCAAATCTATGTTAACAATTCCCATGATAACTGCTGATGGTAAAGTGCGAGGCGTTCTACAATTAGTGAATAAATTAACCGATGAAGGACTCGAAAAAGTTGAGGATGGCAAAGCTCCTGGTAACAAAAATATTATTGAATTCTCACAGGAAGACCAAGAACTGATGCGAGTGTTTGCCAGCTACTCTGCTATTGCTCTGGAAAACTCCCAATTGACAGAAAGTATTGAAAACCTTTTTGAAAGCTTTGTGCGAGCGTCTATCAAAGCCATTGAGGCTCGAGATCCTACAACCAGCGGTCACAGTGATCGCGTGGCCATGATGACTGTGGAACTGGCATTGGCCACACACAAAATTGGCGAAGGACCTTTTAAAAATGTACGCTTCTCTGAAGAACAGATTAAAGAAATTCGCTACGCCTCTCTTCTCCACGATTTTGGAAAAATTGGAGTCACTGAACAGATCCTCTTGAAAAAGAAAAAACTGGCAGATCGTGAACTGGAGTCAGTCCTTTTAAGATTTGACACTCTTGGCAATCATGAAGAAACACGAATTTGGAAAAACCTGTGTGAACGAATGATCGAAGCGCAACGAAACCAATCCACCAGCCGCTTCGACGCCGACCAAGCTTTAAAGAATGCCAGTAAAGAAATTGAAATGCTTAAGTACCGCATCAACACCATGCGAAGTAACGTAATAACAGCCAATGAACCCCAAGTCATGAGTGATGATTTTGATATCGATGTTTTGGTTTCAAAAATCACTCGCGCCAATGAACACTTCAATAACGCTGTTTTGACCATGGATGAAATCAAGACTCTATCTATTCCTCGCGGAAGTTTAAATCAAATAGAGAGAAAAGAAATTGAATCTCACGTGTCTCATACCTATGAGTTCTTAAAGCAGATCGCCTGGACGGATAACTTGAGTCATGTGACCACCATCGCTCATTGTCACCACGAGAAAATGGATGGCACTGGTTATCCAAGAAGAATCAAAGGGGACCAAATCCCTATTCAATCGCGAATGATGACTATTGCAGATATTTATGACGCTCTCACCGCCTTCGATCGTCCTTATAAAAAGTCTGTCACTCCAGCACGAGCTCTTGAGATTTTAATCAAAGACGCCCGAGCCGGCAAAGTCGACGGGTACCTTCTTAAAATCTTTATTGAAGCTGGGGTTTTTCACAACGCCACTTTGGGAACCCACAAAAAAGCCTCCTAAAATCATTCTTTACCCAGCGCGCAAAGCAAAAGGTGCCTGGAACCATTTTCTGGTGGTACAAGGGATTTATGAATCATGCTGTTGTTACCGGAGCGACTTCCGGCATAGGTGAATCCATTTGCAAAAAGTTTACTGAAAACAATTGGTCACTGACCATGATCGGTCGACGGACTGAAAAGTTAGAGGCCCTCTGCGCCAAGTGGGCCAACGCCAAAGGATTCTCTTGTGACCTCTCAGACCCGGAAGACATTTTATCTCTTGGTAAAAAGCTCCAAGGTGAATCAATTCAAGCTCTTGTCAACAATGCCGGAATTTTCAAACCTCTTTCACTCGACGACGATGAAGACAGTGTTTGGCAAGACCAATGGAATAGCAACCTTATGAGTGCTGTTCGCCTAACCCGGGTGGTTTGGCCCCAACTGAAAGACTCCAAAGGTTGCGTACTAAATATCTCGTCCACATTGGGAATTCGACCGATCGCCAACACGGCCGCCTATTCGGCGTCGAAAGCAGCCATGAACAACTGGACTCAAGCTCTGGCCATTGAGGGAGCTCCCCATGGTGTTCGCGCCAATGCGATTTGCCCGGGAATTATCGACACTCCCATTCACTCTTACATGGACGAAAACCAGGTCAAAGACCCTAAAACTTACAAGCAAGTCCAAAAGGCCCAACCCCTTGGACGCACTGGAAAACCCGAAGACGTGGCAGCTATGGCCTATCACTTTTGCCAGCCCGAGGCCCAGTGGGTCACTGGAACTCTTTTCAATATTGACGGTGGCATCCTACTCAACAGCTAAACACCATCCTAAAGACTGTTTATTTCTGAGACAGATTCACCGATAAGTGTTTGAGATGTTTATGAGTTTCTTCTTTTTTATTGTCACCTTGCTGACTTTGATGTTCAGCCATTTTTGGGCCCGTCGCACACGGCCGGAGACTCCCTCTCGTTTCGGATGGACGAAAAATTTCTCAGGAAACTTGCCAAGTTTTCACCGTCGGGTTGAAAAACTGGTGCAAGAGCACCCCGAGTTGCTCATTTTAGAAAAAACCAATCAGAAATATCTCATCAGCCAGTCACCGTCCCTTTTTGAGTTTGGAAGTTTTTACCATTTGCATGCAGAGGTGACTTCTGACGGTTTGGTGGTAAAACTAGAAATTCAACCCAAACTGATTTCCCCTTCCGAAACTAAGACGAAGAAAATCCTACAGGTACTAGAGAATGACGACACCGGCTCCTAAACTTAAAAGAATCAATAAATATCTCTCTGACCGTGGATTGTGTTCGCGGCGAGAAGCCGAAGTTCTTATTGAGAAGGGTTGGGTGAAGATCAATGGGGAAGTTCTAAAAGATTTGTCTTACCGAGTGCAACCGAAAGACAAAGTGGATATTGATCAAAGGGCTCTTAAACATCTCAACAAAAAAGTGACCATCTTGATCAACAAACCTTTGGGCTATGTCTCGGCCCAAGCCGAAGGCGACTACCAACCTGCGATTCGCTTGGCGAAGCCAAAGAATTTTTACGGCGCCCAAGCCCCAAGAATTCAATACCAAGGCTTTGCCCCAGCGGGTCGCTTGGATATCGACTCGACAGGCCTCCTTGTGCTGACGCAAAATGGTCAGTTGGCCAAACAAATTATCGCTCCCGACTCCAATGTAGAAAAAGAGTACATTGTTTTTGTTAAGGGAGAGCTGACCGCAGAGAAGATAAAAAAACTCTGCTACGGTTTAAGCCTGGACGGCAAGAAACTCAAAAAAGCAAATGTGACCCAAGACGGAAAGAACAAACTACGCTTCATTTTAAGAGAGGGGCGCAAACGACAAATTCGTCGCATGTGTGAGCAGGTCGATCTGCAAGTGACCTCGCTTAAACGCATTCGCATCGGTAAGCTCAGCTTAGGAAAACTGCCGGTCGGAAAATGGCGCCTCATGAAGCACAACGAAAAAGTCACCTAACCCAATCGCCGGCGACGATCGTCTTGTAAACATTCAATCTCAACTTCTGAAAATCCTGCTTGCTGACGCCGCTCTTCACTGATTTTATCGTTGCGGGGATGACGCTTCTGCAGTAGTGGCAGCATCCTTTTGAAGAACTGTTGGGCGTCCACCTTTTGCGCCTCGGCGTAATGGCGAAACCAGCGTGAGCCAAACTCAACATGTCCAACTTCTTCATCGACGATTGTTTTCACCACCTCATTTAAAAGACGATCGTTCACCCCACTGAGGCGCCGTAGCAAAGTGTCTCCCGAGTCCAGCCCGGACCCTTCCAGATACCGATGCACAATGAACAGTCTTTCCAACAAACTGTCTTTCGAGTGGGTGGCATTCCACAAGCCTAAGTGCACTGGGAACTGTCCCCAGTGGCCTCCCCGTTGCTCCAAGGCTTGTAAACATATTTTTAAATGCCTGGCCTCTTCGCAAACAATCTCTATCAACTGTTCACGCAGTTCGGGGTGAGCATCGGGGAACTCAATCAAGCTTCTGACCCCCAACTCCATGGCTTGCAGTTCGATATTCGCCAGGTCGTGGAGAAGTTTTTGCTGCCCCACCAAGGTGGACAGACCCTTCTTGCTCGGCAACAAAGAAATTGGCAGGTACTCCACATCCCGAGCCGGCAAGTCAGGAACCGAGGTCTTTCGCTTTTGACTCAGAGCTTGCAAAGTTTCTGGCAAAGCAGCCATTTTGTTCCAAATATCAGCTGTATTAAGAATCATGACTTGTCCCTATTGAAGCCTGGCCCATTCATCAAGCCTTTCCCTATGGCGCATCTGGGCAAGGCCTTAGAGCGATGGACAGACTTTAAGTGCCCATTTAAATTGACCCAATAAAGACCGCTCTGCAAAGGATTGAACCATGGGAAAAAGCTGGAAAAACCCTTTTAAACAAGCCAATGCCGCCAAAAAAGGGGCACAAATTTCAAAGCTGGCTAAAGAGATCTCTGTCGCCGCCAAATTGGGTGGAGGTGATCCCGATACCAACGCCCGTTTGCGCTTGGCCATCAACAGTGCCCGTGCCGAATCCGTGCCTAAAGACACCATTGAAAGAGCCATTAAAAAGGGAACCGGCGAACTCGATGACGGAAAAATCATCGAAGAGGTCATGTATGAGGGATACGGACCACACCAAGTGGGTGTCCTGGTGGAATGCCAAACCGACAATCGCGCCCGCACCGCTCCAGACATCCGCTATATTTTCAAAAAACACCAAGGCCAGATGGGAGAACAAGGCAGTGTCGCCTGGATGTTCGATCGTGTGGGCTTGCTAGAGGCAGAAGGTCCGGCCGACAAAGAATTTGATGCTGAAGAGGAAGCCATTGAAGCTGGCGCCAACGATGTGGAAAAAGTGGAGGGAGAAGAGAAACTTTTTGCCTTCTACACAGCTCCCGATGATTTAGATGCCTCACAAAAAGCGCTGCAGGAGCGTGGTTGGGAAGTCAAAACATGCGAGTTGTCTTATCTTCCGAAAAACAAAACCACCGACCTTAGCGAAGAACAGAAAAAAGAGGTTTACGAGTTTTTGGACGCCCTCGACGATAACGACGACACGTCAAGAATTCACTCAACCCTTTGAGGTCAATGCAAAGGCTTGAGCGTAAAGCATAATCTGCTTTACCATTGATAGAAATCCGTTGGCGCGACTCGGAGAAAGGGATTCTTTAAAACCCAGCTCTTCAATGAAAGTGGGGGGTGCCGCCAAGACTTCTTTAGGAGTGAGGCCCGAGTAAGCCCGCAACAATAAACTCACCAATCCTTTGACAATCATTGCGTCACTATCGGCCTGTAAGATCATTTGACCCTGCTCATTCAACTGGGCGTGTAGCCAGACCTGAGATTGGCAGCCCTTCACCAAAAACTTTTCTTGGTAAAGGTCCTCGGACAGCTTTGGCAGGTCTTTGCCAACTTTAATAATATGCTTGTAACGGTCTTCCCAACCGCCCATCTGCTGAAACTCTTCGACAATCTCTCGTTGTTTTTGCAATGCCTTGTTTTCCATCCGAAGTCCATTTGTTCTCGATTAATATGTGAGCACCGAAACTAACATATCTCACAGCGTCTCGCTAATCTCTGCAGGATTTTCTTTGAGCCACCGGTAGGCTTCGCGAAAATAGGGCTCCGCTTGGTCCCACTGTCGTATCAGTAAGGTCTCTGGAATTTCAATCACAGGTTGCTCTTCCATAACCAGGCCCCAGCGTGCCCAATCATCAGCACTCCCCTTTTTGTGCACATGCCAGTGGTGGAGCCAATCCGCCTCAGATTCTAAGAGTTCGATTTCAATCGACTCCCACCGTTTCGTTTTCTCGGTAACACAGAAAAATGTGAAACAGGTGGCTGGACGATGATGCCAAATCTGACAACTTCTTTGAGGCTTGTTGTAAAAGGCACAGAGCCGACGTTTTTTTCGATGCTGAAGGTTGTGCAGGATTCCCAAACGGGTCAGCACCAATTCCCCTTGAGCCTGCGAGTAAAACCTCTCTAAGTCGGCGCCTTCGTGTAAAAGGGCTCCTGCGGCAAACGCACTTAGAAATGGTGAGAACTCACAACATTTGGTTTCGACAGTGTACTCCATTGCACGGGTCAAAGGAGGCTGAACGGAGCAATTCATGCAATCCACTGCTTTCTCAGATAAAACAGGAGCAATTTCGCCTTTCTGTTCATAAAGCCATTTCATACCACTCCCCTACCACAAGTGACGGAAATTGGCTCTTCCTCTTGAGATAAACACCCTGTCTCACAATGAGACAGTCATAAAACCATATAAATACAGGTATTTACAGTTTTTCGTTGAACTGGCACTTGGCCTTGATATTGCCCTATATAAAGTCAAACAGAACAAAACTCAGGGGGGACCCATGCTTAGAAAATTAATGATGATTAGCTTGTATGTGATGATTGGATACCAAGCCAAAGCGATACACTTCACACCGATGAATGATCGTGCTCCGGCTTCGGAAGTCGCCTTGCAAAAGGCAACACCAAAGAAGACCCAAAACATCTGCATGATCCAGGCTGGCGATATAGGAAAATTAAAATACAAAGGTCATAGCTACGAAGACGCATTTTCAAAAGTCACCGACGAATGTTTTCAGCGACGAACTCAGCTTTTTGTAAAAAACCGTAAAATGCAGCCCGATCAAGATCGCCAAATCAAATTTGCCGAATCTTGTGTGAACA
The DNA here is from genome assembly GCA_965368905.1 of uncultured Bdellovibrionales bacterium. GTDB lineage: Bacteria > Bdellovibrionota > Bdellovibrionia > Bdellovibrionales > JAGQZY01 > JAGQZY01. The sequence goes on from CBDUOS010000035.1 coordinate 12,682, forward strand.
GCATCAAGTGCATCTAACACCTTAGAACCCATAACCCTTAAAAAGCCCAGACTTCGCACTGGGCTTTTTTTTTGGGTGCCAGGCCCTGTTCCTGCACGCGGTGCGTGCAGGAACAGGGCCTGGCACCCTTTGTCATTGGGCAAATCCGTGGACAGAGGGTGAGGAATTTAGGATAGATAGAGAAATCGGAGGTTGAGCCATGTTGAAATCCATACTTGGATTCCTATTTGGAAAACAAACCAATATTTTCAATAAAAAAGGCCGAGTTGAGCATAAATTTGATTCTCAAAAATGGGATGCGTGGAACAACCGCCTGGCTGAAAACCCCAAATACGATTGGCGACATCACACTGGTCGCACTCACATAGCACCTGGTGACAACCCAAAAACCAAAGCACCCTAGTGCTCGATCTTTTTCATTAAATCTTCTTTATGAGTGATATTTTCCTGTAGCTGAATTCGATACAGTTTCTTCATTTGCTTTGCTATATCTGGACCAGGAGCCACCCCATAACCAATCAAATCGTCTCCGTTCACAAGTAGCTCTGGCAACCTTCCTTGGTTAAAAAAGGTCTCAGCGGCTTTGAATTTATCGAAAAAGTGGTCTTTGATTCGCCCTTGATGCAACATTTGATAAATCTCAATGGCGAGCCGTCCATTGGGTTTACTTAAGAAAATGGCCAAATCCACTGGCTCCACGTTCTGAATATTTCTCAACTGACTTAAACTTTGTAAACAATAAACCGCCGATTGAATTCTCTTTTTAGGAAGCTTCCAATGCATTCCTAGTTCAGCAATTTTTTCAGAAGACTCTTGGCAGTGAATGAGAAACCAAAGGATCCATAGCTTGTCGATGTCCGCTGTTGGAATACTAAAATGTTTCTTGTATTCATCGCTCTGAAATTTCCAAGATCCGAACAAAGGCGCCCATAGGGCCAAGTCATAGGTTCTCTGGATTCCGCTCAAGGCATTCTCGGCCAACATTATCTTTTGCCATTCATCACGAATTCTCTCCATTGAGACTTGATGAATTTGAATACTGTGTTTGCGAATAGACTCGGCCGTCGTCGAATCAATGGTGAATCCCAACTGAGCGTGAAACCGAACCGCCCGTAGAATTCTTAACTTATCTTCTTCAAACCGTTTCTCAGGATCACCTACTGTGCGAAGCACTTTGCGCATTAAATCTTTCTGACCGCCCACGAAATCGATGACTTCTTTGTTCTCCAAATCATAAAACATGGCATTGATTGTAAAGTCTCGGCGCTCGGCATCCTCCTTTTCATCGGAGTACTCCACAGAATCGGGTTTACGACCATCGGAATAAGGGCCATCTTTACGAAAGGTGGCCACTTCGACGTCACACCCATCGATGATCACTCGAGCCACCCCGAATTCTTTACCCACCATTACAGTTTTTTCAAAAAGCTGCTCAACTTGCTCTGGTGTGGCCTTCGTGGCAATATCAATATCTTGCGGAGTGCGCCCTAAAAGAAGGTCTCGAACGGCACCACCGGCAATCAGAGTGCGGTAGCCCTCTGATACTAAAGTTTGGTGAATTTTCTTAATGGCGGCCCACTGGGGGTGATTTTCAAACGATGTCACTCCGATATTAAAAACGAAAAAAGGAGATCTGTCCATTCCTAGCCCCGATGAGATCAAACAAGTTCTGAAACAGGCCGACGTGGAGGCATTTGAGGTGATTCCTCTTCAGCAGCCCCTCAGTTTCGAGCAGTACCAAAAGTGGCTTACCGATCAGCAATATGGCGAAATGGATTATATGAAAAAAAACAGTGAGATTCGCAAAGACCCGGCTCATCACTTTGTTCCGATGCGCTCCATGATTGTTTTTAGTCAATCCTATTATCCTCCTGAACACAAACCCGATCGCCACTTTAAAAGTCTGAAAATTGCTCACTACGCACGTAGCAAAGACTATCATCTTTGGTTTCGCGAAAAATTAAATCAGTTGATAACTGTTTTAAAAGAAAAATGGCCTGAAGAAAGCTATCTGTCATTCACTGATGCTGTCCCTCTTTTAGAAAGAGACCATGCGGTGCAAGCTGGATTGGGATGGGTTGGAAAAAACACTTGTGTGATTCACCCAAAACGAGGCAGTTTGTTTTTTATAGGTGAAATATTATGCAGCTTTTCATGTGAACAAAGCTTTTTACCCATGCACGATTTTTGCGGGAGTTGTCGAGCTTGCATCGATGCCTGCCCCACCGATGCTCTGTCCACGCCGCGAGTCTTGGACTCCAATAAATGTTTAGCCCATTGGAACATCGAAAGCCGAAATGTTCCTCCCGTTATAATACGAGAAAAAATGGAAGGCTGGTTTTTTGGATGCGACATTTGCCAAACAGTCTGCCCTTGGAACTTGAAACTTTTTAAAGAAGACAATGACTTTCAACAGCAAGCCGGCACAGAAAACGACATGATAGAAGACTTAACTCAGATCCTCACAAGCTCCAACAAGGCTTTAATGAAACAGGTGAAGGACTCCCCCCTGAGCCGTGCCGGTGGCCGTGGTCTCAAACGCAATGCTCTAATTGTGATTGCCAATCTCAAACTGAAGCCACTGACTCCACTTGTCGAATCCTACCGAGACCATGAAAGTTTGGGAGAGTTAGCCCAGTGGGCACTGAATCAGTTGAAAGGGTAATGATATTGCGAGTCGATTGGCACTGCCATAGACACCCCTCTTCACCGTCTATATAATGCAAACAATTTGAAATTGAACCCCGAAAGGAGGCCAGATATGGCTATTCAACTACCTGATTTACCCTATTCGTCAGACGCTCTCGCTCCACACATCTCTCCTGAAACCTTGGACTTCCATTATGGCAAGCATCACGCTGGCTATGTTAAAAAACTCAATGCGGCCATTGAGGGAACTCCAATGGCTGAAAAGACACTCGAAGAAATCATCACCTCTTCTGAAGGTGGCGTTTTTAACAACGCCGCTCAAACTTGGAATCATACTTTTTACTGGAACTCTTTGAACCCCAATGGTGGTGGTGAACCCACAGGCGCCATTGCCGATGCCATCAACAGTCAATTCGGATCTTTCGCTGACTTCCAAGAAAAATTCACCGCCGCCGCCGCCACGCTTTTTGGTAGTGGTTGGACGTGGTTGGTGAAAAACAAAGATGGTTCGCTGAGTATCGAACAGACGCAAAATGCGGGCTGTCCTTTGACCGAAGGTAAAACACCACTCTTGACTTGCGACGTTTGGGAGCATGCTTACTATATTGATTATCGCAATGCTCGCCCTGATTACATCAAAGCTTTTTGGAGCTTGGTGAACTGGGACTTTGCCAACAAGAACTTGGGATAAAATTTTGCGCGGGTTAGAAGACTTTAAACCTGCCCATCGCGATTTATTTTTTCAATCGCAAAAAACGGGAGATCCACGCATGGGTGAGATCTCCCTTTCTTTTAATGAAGACCAGCTGACGGCCGATCATTATGTGTTGGCTGGATACCCCGATGACGAAGGGATCTCTCTGAACTCGGGACGCCTTGGGGCCAAGCAAGGCCCTGATGCCATTCGTTGCCGCTTTTACAAAACATCTATAGGAGAGTTCCAAAGCACCAACTTCAAACTGATGGACTTAGGAAACTTGAGCACTGAAATTTCTTTGGCAGATCGCCACCAATCTGGAGCTCAGGCCTGCGAACAGGTACTGCGTAAAAAGGCGAAGTGGATTGGCTTGGGTGGTGGCCACGACTATGGCTATCCCGATGGCGCCGGTTTTTTAAAGGCCAATGCCGACAATTCGCTGAAACCTCTGATAATTAACTTCGATGCGCACCTAGATGTCCGTCCACTTGATAAAGGTTTATCCAGTGGAACCCCCTTCTATCGGTTGCTCACCGAAAAAGGGCTTCCGGATTTTGATTTTTATGAAGTGGGAATTCAACGCCAATGCAATTCGCAAAGCCATATTCAATGGGTCCGAGACAAAGGGGCCCACATTGTGTTTTTAGAAGATCTAATGATGTCAGGGAAAAACTTTTCACACAGTTTGGCCGAAACCTTTGCTGAACTGATGGTGAAGCCTCGTCCCACCTTCGTTAGCATCGACATTGATTGCTTCTCGACGGCTTTTGCCATGGGGTGCAGTCAGGCTTGGCCCACCGGCTTTAGCCCCAATGATGTTCTTCCCGTTCTCAATTTGTTGTACAGCCGACTGGATGTGCAAGTTTTGGGAATCTATGAAGTCTCTCCTCCCCTTGACCATGACGAGGCCACCGTTAAACTTGCCAGCCAGTTGATCCATCAGTTTACAGGAGTGCCCCGATGAGCTTGATTAGTTTCGGCAGTGACAACCACTCGGGTGTGCACCCCTTGCTGTTTGCCGAAATGGCGAAGGTGAATGAGGGCTATGCGCCCAGTTATGAACAAGATACCTGGAGTCAGGAATTAAAAAAAGTTATCAAGAACAGCTTCGTTGCTGTCGACAGCGCCCTGGTTTTTAATGGCACCGCCGCCAATGTGGTCTGCCTCCAATTGGGTTTGAAGTCTTATGAGGCCGTCCTTTGTGCCGAGTCCTCACACTTGATTTTAGATGAGTGTGGAGCCCCCGAAAAAATTGCGGGAGTCAAATTGATTGGACTCCCCACCCAAGATGGAAAAATCTTGCTGGATGAAATTGAACCAGCCATTGTTCGCAAAGGGGACCAGCACCACTCACAAATTCGGATGATCTCGATCACCCAGCCCACTGAGTATGGCACACTCTACAGTTTTGAAGAGATTCAATACATAGCCGAAATTTGCCGGCAACACAATTTGTACCTGCACATGGATGGCGCACGTTTGGCCAATGCCGCCACCACCCTAGACTGTGAATTGCTAAAACTGGTTGAGTCCGTCGACTTGCTGTCTTTTGGTGGCGCCAAAAATGGGGTGATGCTTGGAGAATTTGTGGTGGTACGCAACCCGGCTCTCGCTGAAGGGTTGAAATACTACCGCAAGCAATCTTTGCAACTTCCAGCGAAAACCCGCTTTTTAACTGCACCTTTTTTAAAATATTTAGAAAACTCCTTTTGGAAAGAAATCGCCCAACATGAGAACAGCATGGCTCAACTTTTAAAATCAGGGCTTGCCGACATCGAAGGTGTTGAGATCACTCGCCCGGTGCAATCCAATGCCGTATTTTGCAAACTCCCAAAATCCATTATTAAACCTTTACGTAAAAAGTTTTTCTTTTACGTGTGGGATGAAAACACGTTTGAAGTTCGACTGATGACCAGTTTCTCCACAACGACCGAAGAGATCAAACAACTGACCGATGAAATTCACAATTTAACAAAGAAGAAGGATTCACTATGAGTACGTATCCACCCATTCATTATTCAGACTACTTAAATGTCGACAAACTTTTAAATATTCAAAACCGCCGCAGCGAAGAATTCGGTCAGCCAGCTCATGATGAGATGCTATTTATCATCATTCACCAGGTTTACGAACTTTGGTTCAAACAGATTCTTTTTGAACTGGACTCTGCCATCGACAGCTTTTCACAACCGAAAGTCGACGAGCGAGAGATGCTGGCCATCAACAATCGCTTAGGGCGCATCATTGAAATTCAGAAAGTTCTAATTGCTCAGGTCGACGTTATCGAAACTATGACGCCCATGGATTTCCTGGAGTTCCGTGATTTCCTTTATCCCGCATCGGGCTTCCAAAGTGGTCAGTTTCGCTTGATTGAAAACAAACTAGGCTTAGATCAGCGCCTCACCTATAACAACAAGGACTACAAGACTTCGTTGAATGAAGGTGACAAACAGCGAGCGGAATCCAGCGAAACAACTCCGTCTCTCTTTGTTCTCCTTGAGAAGTGGCTCGAGCGCACTCCTTTTCTCTCCGATGAGAATTTTAATTTCTGGAAGGACTACCGCAAGGCTGTTGAAACACAAATCGAAAAAACGCGGCAAAAACTGGCCAAAGCCGGGCTCGAACAGGACGTCGAAGAAAAACAGCAACAAAATATTGAACAAATGGAGAAAAGCTTTCAATCTATTTTTGATGAAGCTCAGTACAAAAAAATGCAAGAGGAGGGCGCATGGCGCTTGAGTCACAATGCCCTCGCTGCGGCTCTGTTTATTTACCTTTACCGTGACGAACCCATCTTGCAGCTCCCATTTAACATGATGCAAAGCCTACAAACCATTGATGAGAATTTTACCCAATGGCGTTATCGACATGCCCTTATGGTTCATCGAATGATCGGAATCAAAATGGGCACTGGCGGATCCAGTGGACATCAATACCTACGAGCGGCCAGCGATAAACATAAAATATTTCAGGATCTAAACAACTTGGCCACTTTCTTTATCCCAAAATCGGCCTTACCTGAGTTACCGGAACCAATTTTGCAGAAACTTGGATTTAACTACTAAAGTAAAGGCGCCCCCATGCTATTCAATTTATTTTTTACATTGCTTTTAGCCATGGACCCCGTCCCCAAGAACATTCCGGCCTTACTCACCGGCGACCTTATTGAAAACTCCAAAGCAAAAGATTGGCGAACTGTTCCACAAAGAAATTTACTTTACCTGCAGTTGCAAAGTGGGCTGGTTCTAATTGAGCTCAACAACAAATTTGCCCCTAACCACGTTTTAAATATCAAGCAAATGGCTGAAAACAAGTATTGGGATAACCAGCGAATTTCACGAGTCCAAGACAACTATGTGGTCCAATGGGGCGGCGAGGAAAAAAGTAAACACAAACTGAAAAAGGTGAAACTAAAACTCGATGGAGAGTACTACTCCGCCGCAATCGACGACGACACCGTGACCGACTTGGACGACAAAGATGTCTACAACAAATATGTAGGATTCCTCGACGGTTTTCCCGTCGGTTATTACAGTGAGAAAACTTGGATGCTCCATTGCTACGGAGCCTTAGGTGTGGGTCGTGATGAGGCCTTTGACAGCGGTAACGGAACCGAACTCTATGTTGTTATTGGCCACTCCCCTCGCCACTTGGATTTGAACATCACGCTGGTGGGAAAAGTGCGCCACGGGATGGAGCACCTATCGTCCCTGAACCGTGGGCAAGGTCCCATGGGGTTTTACAAAGACAAAAACAAAGGAATGAAAATCAAATCCATCCGCATGGGAACCCAACTTCCACGCAAACAGCAAAAGTTTGTGGAAGTGATGCGAACCGACACCCCTTTATTTAAGCAGTTGATTGGTGCCCGTAAGTTTCGCCAGGAATCTTGGTTTCACTATCGCGGTGGACGCGTGTCCGTTTGTAACGTGCCGATTCCTACGCGCCTCAAATAAATTTAAAAACTAAAGGTTGTGCCAAGAGTGAGAAAGCCACCCGTTCGATCCTCTTCCCCCTCGGTCACACCACGGCTTAATCCCATACTGGCGCTAAAGAACCATCGTTTGTTCAAGTGAAACCCTACAGAGGGAGTCCATGTGTAAGTGGCTGCTTCTTCGAACTGGTTTTTTACATAGGTGTAGTCCAAGGTAAAGTCCCAACGGTTTCGATAAAAGGTGCCGTTCACCGAATAGATGTAGTCAGCAAAGCTGGAACCGTAATTGATAGTGTCCAAAGTGTACCCCAAGACCTGTGCTGTAGGTCGCGTAAAAAACTCAAAGGGTGTGGAGTATTGATATTGTAAATAGCTGATACCGACTACGAAATCTCTAAAAGGCTCAATGTGAGTCGACAGATTCCACCAAAAATTTTCATCCTCCACATTATCGTCCCCTGACTGGAGAAAGAACATCAATGCCGGGGTTAATTCCGATTCAATGATTCGATATCCGACATCTAATTTGATATCGAAACGATTGAAATACCTTTGCACAGACACCGATGGATTGAAGATACGCATTTGGTCTGAGACTCGAGTGTATTGAAACTGGGTGCCAAAAATCCAATCGCGCAGTGGGTTACTCTGAATGCCCACATAGTAGGAATTGATCTGCCCGTCATTGTCATCGTCGTACTTCATTTTAGAAAAAGAAGCGCCCGCCGACAACATGGCATAAAAATTGGTTCCGACATTGAAGTCCAAAGCGGTTAGACGGTTTTCATCATTATCGAAGCTTTGGGAGACCCCAATGCTGGAAGGGAGTTTGTAAGCCATGGCGGGGCGACTCAGTAAACAGACCCCAACCAATAAACCAACAAGAGTTATTAATTTTCGCGCAAGCGACGACGCAGGCGTCGGCGTTGGGTTGGGTTCAGTCTTTGCCATTTTTTAAATCGATCTCTCAGTTGTTGTCTCTGGGTTGCACTCATGTTGCGAAAACGGCGACGTCGGTCACGAATATTGCGTCGTTGCTCAGGTTTCATGCGGCGCCAACGTTTCAAATTTTTACGAAGTCGTTTGCGACGCTCCGGAGGCATCTCACGATAGCGTTTAAAAGCCTTCTTCAAACGATCACGCTGCTCCGGCGTCATCGACTGAAGTTTCTCCCAGCGCTTTTTAATAATAGCTTTTTGCCGATCATTCAGCTTGTTCCATGTCTTCAGTTGATTTTTGGATTGTCCATGGGCTTTCGAGAGCGAGAGACACTGCACCCACCCTGCGGTGACTAGCAAGCCTGTGGATTTTAAAAAAAGCCTACGCTTCATCGTCTCTCTCCTTGTTCAGGATATCTTGGTTCTCGTCCAAGTTCTCAATGCTATCCCAATCTTCTTCATTTTCAAGAACATCCATATTAATGAGGAGTTCTAGGTTCTTCAACATTTCCGGATCAACATTGTTGTTCGAATTGTCATCAGGATTCTGTTGTGCCATCCCACTCCTCCAATACATCCAAGTCATCCAGTAGTTCTAAATCAACAAGTAACTCATGGTCCAGGCCATCCAATTCATCTCCGGTTAGGTCGGTCAATTCATCAAAGTATTCGGTCTCAGCTATCTGTGGTCCGACCGATTCATCCTCTTGTCGTTGGCGAATGAATAGCACCAAGGCTCCTAGAGCTGGCAAAATCGGCAATAACCAAACCCAACTGAAGCGGGTCTTTTGCTCCTTTAAACCGTCCAACTCTTGCCGGGCGCGAGCCATGGTGCGAGCTTTTAGGCCCTCACTCATCGGCTCTTTTACAATGTCATCCCAGTCTTTCCTATTCACGGGCTTCACCCATCATTTCCTTTAAACATTGTCTACCTCGAAACAGCAGCGATTTTACCGCGGAAACCGTAGTCTCCATTTGCTCGGCTATTTCTTCGTAGGATTTATCTTCTGTCATCCAAACCACCAAAGCCACTCTTTGGTTTTCAGGTAACTTTCCTATACATTCCTTCAGCTTCGCTTTGTCTTGCTCAGCGCTTATCAAGTCGAGGATATTTTCTTTTGAGACATCCTCCACCTCATCTTCGCCAATGTCGTCACCGAAGTTCTTCTTCAGTTCCCGAAACAATGAAAAACATGTGTTACGGGCAATTTGTAAAAGCCATGCTCGAAACTTTCCTTGGCTTTTGTACTTCTCAGCATTTTTGATCACCTTAATCCAAACATCTTGGCTGGCGTCTTCAGCTCTTTCTTTATCCTTCAAAAGTTTCACACAGTATCCAAAAACCAGATCTCCGTATCTTTCGAAAAGGACTTGAAAGGGCTCCTCTTCTCCAACGGCCAATCTTTTTATACACTGGTCGTCAGTCAATTCTTTCAGAGCCATCGATGTGAGTGATTTATGAAACACATTGATCAAGTCGCTCCAAAACTCTCCCAGTTTAAAATTTGGAAGAGACCGGGCGGTGAGTTCAAACTCACCAGCCCAAGACTTTGTACTATTCGCAGTAGCTAAACTGAATCTCATGGGTTTCTCCATCCTTATCCAAGGTGGCTGTTCCACAGCTTCCAAAAGTCACTGTTCCAGAACCTTCACGACTTCCAGTATAATCAACAGAAAGAGTACCTGACACGGGATGACAGCATGAGCTAGACCATTCCAGACTATCCGCAGTGTAAACCGCTTTGAATTCTGCCAAATTATGGCTCACTTGTACCTGTCCATCAGTCACTCGTCGCACAGATCGTCTCAATCCACCAATAATTTGCAGTGGTTGCAAAGTCTTGACGCTACGATTTAAACGTACTCGATCATTTCGCGTGTAAACCTTATGTTTCCCTAAAATATCCAATTCAAAACCTCCGACAGTTTTGGTCAAAAGGGCTCCACCACCAATCACATCTCCTGAATAATCTTCTCCGTCAGCACTCGAAACTTCCAGCTGTCCACCGCGCGGGAGATCAAAAGTGTAGCTGTAAGTGCGATTCACATTGTCCCCGGCTGTGTCCATAGAACAATCATTTTCACTGAAATTCAGAGTGATCTCACCACTGGCCGTAACCAGTCCACGATAACCGGAGCAGTCTGAAAATGTGGAGGTCTTAACTCCATTGTCGCAAACCTTAATTGCAGGACGAATACATCCGGCCGCATAAGCTTTTGGAAGTAAGATCTCTTCAATCATTTCAGGGTAAGATTTTTGACTGTTGACCGAATAGGACTCTCCCTCTTGGTCATCCATAATGGCACTCATGGTTGTCACTGCATCCTCAACTGAGGCCGTCAGCTCTTCATCAGCAGCTGTATCGGTGTTATCTCTCAATCCACATCCAGTGGCAATTATGGCTACTAGTAAAAGACTTTTCCATTTTTTCATTGTGGGCTCCTCTTAAATATTTTCTGTTTAAACTCTATGGTCTGTTGACCTTCACAGAGATAACGGAGAGGAAGCAAAAAAGTTGCGTTTTCCTTTACTTTTTTAAGTTATTGTAATCACTTGTGAAATCAGTATCTGCAAGGACGGCTCGCACCGGAGAGGCATCTCCATGTCTTATTTTGAGAGGCAGGCAGGACAAATGATAAACCCCATCATCGATCTGGTTTAAGACAATGCCTTCAAGGATCGCCATATTGTATTTAAAAATCTGCTGATGAGCTTGCAGCTCTTTGCAATCAAACAGGTCAACAGAAGGAGTATCTATCCCAACCAGAATCACATTGTGTTTCGCCAACTGGTTCACCAACTCAACAGACAAAGCGGAAAAGTCATTGTTCCACTGGTTGGGGTCAGGAAAACTCGATGTTTTCAATAAAACTCGAGGTGCTTGAATGTCTTGAGACTTTAAGTCACTCCACTGAATTCTCTCACCTTTTTTGGTGGAGGTTGTAATCACTTGGCAAGAACCCCAATAATAGTGAAGAGATCGATCCCCAATCCCTTCGGCTTTTTTTGCGTAGTGGTTGGGAGCATCGGTATGCGCTCCCAAGTGTAGGGTTGTTTGCACTTTGGACAGACCAAGATGGTCACCTTTGTCGGTGTCCATGCTCACTTCTCGCGAAAAAGGCGTGTCACCGGGCCACACATCCAAATCAGCCGAGATCTCTGGACTGATATCAATCAATTTCATTCCATACCTTTAACAAATTCGAGAACCTCTTCCACATGTCCCGGCACTTTGATCTTGCGCCACTCTTTAACAAGTTTGCCCTTTTCATCAATCACAAAAGTGCTGCGAACAATTCCCATATGTTTTTTTCCATAAAGGTTCTTTTCTTTAATGACGTCAAAGATACTACAAAGCTCTTCATCTTCATCACTGATCAATTCAAATGGAAATTTGTATTTGTCTTTAAATTTTTCGTGGGATTTTAACGAGTCCCGAGAAATACCAAAAATTTCAACGCCCTGTCGTTTAAATTTTTTGTAGTTATCACGAAAGTCTTCGCCCTCTTTCGTACAGCCTGGCGTGCTGTCTTTGGGGTAAAAATACAAAACGATCTTCTTCCCCTTAAGTTTAGTCAATTGAACCTGTGTCTCACCAGTGGCTGGCAACTTAAATGCGGGCACTTTTTTACCCAATGCGGCTGTTTTTGTTGGCATGAAAACCTCCTCTGGCCAATGGATTGTGAAGTTCCAATCCTAGTCGATATTGGCTTGAATTATCACCAGTTGACGAGGCGCTTCTTTGGCCTATACTGAAGTGGTTTATGAAAGTTTATCAGTTTCCTACAGCCCTCTCAAATTGGATCGATCAGCAGCTGAGAGCCCTCGGGTTCAATATCAACCAAAGCCAACAACTCGCTAAAGCGATTTTGCAAGTCTCCAATGACTACCAAGAGGTTTCCTCGACGACACCTTGGAAGGACACCAGAACTTATGCGGCCTACCTCTCCTACTTTTTTCCACTCAATTACATCCGCACACTGAAAGTGTTGGATGAGGGAAAAAAATGGGGATTCTTCAATGACATCGAACAAGTGGTGGACTTTGGCTGTGGCCCCGGAACAAGTACAAAGGCAATGCTTCTTGATTCCGACATTTCGGTGGACCGCTTCCACGGCGTCGATATCTTTTCCGATTTAAAAGCCCTCTATCTGACAACCCATGGCCAATCCACTCATCTGAGTTTTGGTAGCTCAGTTCCCAAAGTCAAAGAACGGGGCAGTTTACTAATGGCCTCCTACGCCTTCAATGAAATGTCTGATCTCCCTCCGTGGCTTTTCAATTTCGACAAAATCATGATTTTGGAACCTTCAACAAAACAAGCTTTTCCAAAGCTGTTGGAGGCGCGTAATTCTTTACTAGAAAAAAACTATGACATCGTAGCTCCCTGTTCACATGTTCACCAATGCCCATTATCAAATTCAAAGAAAGACTGGTGCCACGATCGCGTTTACTGGCAACAACCCGAGTGGTTCCAAAAGATTGAGAATGCACTCCCAATCAAGAACTCTTCTCTCACATTTTCTTATTTGCTCGCCAGCCGCACAGCTTTGCCGCGCCCTAAGTTTGGTCGCATAGTCGGTGACGCTATGGTTGAAAAAGGCAAAACCCGTTGGATGATTTGCCAGGGACCTGAGCGTGAATTTTTAAGCTTTCTAAAGCGCCAAGGCGAGGCTCCAAAAATTTATCGTGGTGACCGAGTTCAATTGGATGTTTTCGAAAAGCGGGGTGATGACATCCGCTTTGAATTAGACAAATTTAAAAAATTGGATTGATTAAACTTGG
>CBDUOS010000036.1:0-25294 GCA_965368905.1 uncultured Bdellovibrionales bacterium
GGCGGTCGGTTGACCACCTGGGAGTTGGAGAAAGCCGGAGTTCCATACACCTTGATTTGCGACAATATGAGCGGAAGTTTAATGGCGCAAGGTAAGATTTCTAAAGTCTTCCTTGGTTCGGATCGTATTGCTATGAACGGAGACTTTGCCAATAAAATTGGAACTTATAATTTAGCGGTTCTTTGTGCCTATCACCAAGTGCCTTTTTACACTGTCGCCCCAAAAACCACTGTCGACACCCAATGTGAGTCGGGAGCTGGGATTCCTGTTGAAATGCGAAAAGACAGTGAAGTGAGGGGCGTTTTCGGAACTTTTGGAGACGTGCGCTGGGCGCCCAAGGGTGCTAGGACCTACAACCCTGCCTTTGATGTGACTCCAGTGGATTTACTGACCGGGATGGTGGTGGATCAGCATGTTATCACACAGTCCGACCTCAAGGCCGGACGTCTGAAAGAGCTGTTTTAAGCGTTCGATTCGTATTCTTCGACTGGGATGCAAGAGCAGAAAAGGTTCTTGTCTCCATAAACATGGTCAATACGGTTTACGGAAGGCCAAAACTTTCCATCTCTTGAATTGTTCAGAGGATAGAAGGCCAACTCTTTTGAGTAAGAGTGACTCCAGTCTTCTATAAGGTTTTCCACCGTATGAGGGGCCATCACCAATGGGTTGTCCTCTTTGGTCCATGTTCCTGCTTCGATCTTTTTAACTTCTTCACAAATTGATATCATAGCGTCACAAAAGCGATCCAACTCTTCTAAGCTTTCGCTTTCGGTGGGCTCAATCATCATAGTGTTAATCACAGGCCAAGACATTGTGGGTGCGTGAAAGCCATAATCCATCAAACGTTTTGCAATATCGTCCACCGTGATCCCTGTTGTCTCCTTAATGGGGCGCAAATCGATAATGCATTCATGAGCCACACGGCCCAGAGAGCCTGTGTACAAAATGGGAAAGTGGTCTTTCAGGCGGTTGGCGATGTAATTGGCATTTAAAATCGCCACTTGGGTGGCTTGCTTCAAGCCCTCGGCGCCCATCATAGCAATAAAAGCCCATGGGATCGGTAAAATCAAAGCGCTTCCCCATGGGGCCGCACTGATATTCGCAGGGCCAGTTTCTGGGCCAGCTAATTTATTCAAATTGTGTTTGGGTAAAAAAGGTCGCAAATGCTCGGCCACTCCAATGGGGCCGACTCCAGGTCCACCGCCACCATGGGGAATGCAAAAAGTCTTATGCAGGTTTAGGTGGCTCACATCGGGGCCAAACTGTCCTGGTTGGCACAGTCCGACCATTGCATTGAGATTGGCTCCATCCATATACACCTGACCACCATGATCATGGATAATTTCACAAATCTTTTTCACCTCCGCCTCGAACACTCCATGGGTGGATGGGTAGGTGATCATCAATGCGGACAAAGAGTTTTTGTGAGCTTTAGCCTTCTCTAACAAGTCGACCAAATCAATGTTCCCTTGCTCATCACATTTCACGATGACGACTTTCATTCCGGCCATCACCGCACTAGCGGGATTGGTTCCGTGGGCAGAGCTGGGAATCAGGCAAATGTTTCGCTCTACATTTCCATTGCTTTCATGATATTTGCGAATCGCCAACAACCCAGCGTACTCTCCCTGAGAGCCGGCGTTGGGTTGCAGTGAAATCTCGGCAAAGCCTGTGATTTCTGCCAAAAAGTTTTTTAATTCTTTGATCAGCTGGAGTGTGCCTTGGGCTTGATCCATCGGGCAGAAAGGATGAAGGTTGGCAAACTCCGGCCAAGTTATGGGCATCAGTTCGGTTGCGGCATTCAGCTTCATGGTGCAGGAGCCAAGGGGAATCATCGCATCGGCAAGAGTCAGGTCACGTCTTTCGAGCTTCTGAATGTATCGCATGATTTCTGTTTCAGAATGGAAGCGATTGAACACAGGATGAGTCATAAACTCAGTGTCGCGCAGTTGAAAGTCAGCAAGGAATTCAGCCTTCTTTTTTAAGGTTGTTTTTTTCTCTTTTACACTGCTGAAAATATTTACGATGTGTTCAAGATCATTTTCTGTGGTGGTCTCATCCACCGAAATGCCCACATAACCTTGTTCGAAATAATTGAAGTTAAACGAAACCTTTTTGCTTTCAAGGCGTAGGTTTTGGACCTCGTCTTCGCTGGCCTCCACAAAAATAGTATCGAAAAATTCTTGGCTGAGAAGTTTGAAGCCAGCTCCGGTGAGAGTCTGGGCCAAACGGCAGGCCTGAGAGTGAACCTTTTCGGCGATGGCTTTCAAGCCTTGTGGGCCGTGATAGACGCCATACATTCCAGCCATAACGGCAAGTAGAACTTGAGCCGTGCAAATATTACTGGTGGCCTTTTCGCGACGAATATGTTGTTCGCGGGTTTGCAGGGCCAGCCGGTAGGCCGGGCGACCTTGCGAGTCTTTAGACACTCCCACAATTCTTCCGGGGATCAATCGTTTGTGTTGATCTTTGGTTGCCAAATATCCTGCGTGGGGGCCGCCGAAGCCCATGGGTACACCAAATCGTTGGCTCGAGCCGACAACGATATCGGCACCCATTTCGCCTGGAGGTTTAAGTAGGCAAAGAGCCAAGAGGTCAGCCGAAACGATACTAAGAGCTGGTGAGTCGGCCACTGTTTTTAAGTGGGATTCAATATCTTTGATGGAGCCCAGTCCATTAGGGTACTGGGTGACAACAGCACAGTAGTCATCAAGTTGTTTGGGGAGCTCTGTTCCAGTTTCAATTTCAATTTCCAGTGGTTCACAGCGAGTGGCCAAGACGGTCATGCTTTGTGAGAACACGGGTTCCAGAACGAAAACCTTATTCTTTTTACGCCGTTGAATTTGAAAAGCCATGGTTACGGCTTCGGCAATGGCTGTTCCCTCGTCTAATAGAGAAGCATTTGCGATCTCCATGCCGGTGAGGTCTTGTACCATCGTTTGAAAGTTGATCAAGGCTTCAAGGCGCCCTTGAGATATTTCGGGTTGGTAAGGGGTGTAGGCTGTGTACCAACCGGGATTTTCGAGAATGGATCTTTGAATCACGCTGGGGGTGTGGGTTCCGTAGTATCCCATGCCAATAAAGGATTTAAAAATCTTATTTTGTGCAGCCAAGCTTTTGGCTTTTTGTAGGACTTCAGCTTCTGTCAGCGGGGCGGGCAAGTTGAGTTGGCCCTTTTGCCGAATATTATCAGGAATGGTTTCGTAAATTAAATCATCGAAATTTGACAAGTTCAACGATTCTAACATCTTAGCCTGCTCCTCGGAGTTGGGGCCGATGTGTCGATGGGTAAAGCCTGGAACTGAGTTCATGCTTGGATCCTCCACTAAACAATTGATGGGGAGGTTCTAGCACAGGGGTCTTATTTTGTCTTCTTTTTGCTCGCTTTTGTTTTTGATTTTGAAGACTTTTTCTTGGTCGAAACCTTCTTTTTACTCGTGGTTTCCTTCTTTACCGCTGTCTTCTTTTTCTTCTTCTTTTTCTTTTTGGCAGAGTTCGTAATCCCAAGAGTTTTCATCTGCTCACGAATCAACTTTTCAATGGACTTTTTTTGGTTCAGAGCGAGTTTTTGCAGATCCTTAATGTGGCCCTCCGCCTCATTTCGCCGTCTTTTAAGAGCGCGAACGGCCGAGTTGAACTCTTTATCCAGTTCTTTCTGTTTGGTGGTGATTTTCTTTGAAAAGCCACGGTATTGTTTCTCGAGCTGGTTCAAGTGCTGCTGGGTTGGTTCTTGAATTTTTTTATAGGCTTCGAGCTCCATTATCTCCTTTTTCAGGCGATTGATCTCGTTTTGTAAAAAATCAGGTTGGAAAAGTTTATTAAATTCTTTTTTTAGGTTTTCCAGTGAAATCATAGGGTCACATCCTCCAAATCTGATGGGGAGTCTACACCTTTTTGGCAAAACAATCCAGATCCAAAGGGAATCTTTTGCGAATCTATACATTTTGCACTACAGGGGGAACATGGATCGAGACGATTTTCTAAATAACCAATGGCGACCTTACCCAACGGCTGATCAGTTCCCGGTGAATAGTTTTTCTGGCCGAATTGAGACTCTGGATGAGGCAAATCTTGTCATGCGTGGGGTGATGGAAATGCGGACTCTTGTAAAAAAAGAGACCTGTGACCGCTTCCATGCTCAATTGGGAGAAACCATACCCTGGACTTGTCTTCGGCTTGGTGACTGGGTTTTATGGGATGAGGCCGCTACGGCTCTGTATTTGCTTTCTCCATGCCTTGTCGAATCGAAACCAGAGTTTGATGACCGGGCGGCTCGCTGGTCTACTTTTTTACGAAGCACAGAAGCCTTTTTTGAAAAAAGAAACTTCACTCACCTGAGGACACCATTTTTAGTGGAGTCCCCCGGCGTAGACCATCACATTCACTTTATGGAGGTGAGGGCCAGTCACACAGAACGGCGTTGGACCTTACCGACCAGTCCTGAAATTCATCTTAAAAAATTTCTTTGCCAGGGGTATCAGCAGATTTTTGAAATTAAAAATTGCTTTCGCGATGATCTGGTTGGGGAGTGGCACCGCCCCGAGTTTACAATGCTTGAGTGGTATCGTGCCTTCGCAACTCTTGATGATTTGGTCAGTGATCTAGAAGACTTGCTTCAGACCCTGTCGGGTTCTCCTATCAAATTGGTTCGCAAAACCTTGGCACAAGTGTTTGTTGAGGAGACGGGTTTTGTGCTCACTCCTGCCACAAGTAAAGCGGAGATGAGCCAATGGGCCCAGGCGCTGCAGGTGGAGTTTCGAGATGATGATGACTGGAATGATCTCTTTTTTCGCATTTTTATGGAAAAAGTGGAGCCGGGGCTTGGATCTGAAGCCCCTCTTGTCGTGGAATGTTTTCCAGCTCAACAGGCTTCATTGGCTCAAATCAGTGAAGAAGGCTGGGCGCAGCGGTTCGAGCTGTATTGGAAGGGAGTTGAGTTGGCGAATGCTTATTTAGAGGTCAACGATCCCAACGAAAATCGAAGGCGGTTTGCAAAAGAGTCAGAGCTGAGGCGGGGGGCTAACGCGACAGTGGCTCCGGTGGACCAAAGTTTTTATGCGCTATTGGACTCGGGCATGCCTCCTGCCAGTGGAATTGCTCTCGGACTTGATCGTCTCTATGCGGTCTTCAATGGCCAGTCTCACCTGCCTCATTGATTCGCAGTGTTATCGACTGGATGACTCAATAGGACTGAACTTAAAGAGCCTTGCTTGATGGCTGATTTTCTTGCATTTTTAGAGTTCTGAAATTCAATCTTGGGGTAGGGTTTGCAAGTAGAAATTGAAAAAAACAGCCAAGTTGCGCCGATGGCAGACCTCTGTCGTCAATGGCAAGAGAACGGTCAAATTGGAATGGATTGGTACTTTGAACTGGCTGAAAAGTTCGGGACTGAGAGAATCATTTTTAATTCTGTTCAGCTTGAGTCTCCTTTGTTTCAACGGCTGACAGAAAAAACCCAAGAGCATAAATTGGCTCCCGTTTACGTGGTTACAGCGGAGCAGTTTTGTGCTTCGAAAAATCTCTTGCAACAAATGCAACAAGGCGTGCACTACACCGTTTTAATCTATTCGCCACTGTCCACAGAAATGATTTGTCGGGTGCGTGACCTAGAGTCGCATTTGTCCCAGTTAAGCTTTGTGATTCTTGCACGCAAAGATTGGAATGTTCGCAACTGTTATCGCTCTGTGCCCCATTTCATGCGCCATCGCCTGTTCGTGGATTTTCCAGTTTCTATGCACGAGACTGACCCGTTCTATGAGCCATCAGAGCTGACCTCGATTCGTCAAAAGTTTGAAAAGGACTTTTTGGATAAAGAGGTTCAGTCTTACTGTCCAAACTTAGGAATTCACAATGAATGGGGAAAGAAAAACATTTCTTACTTTTCTCAGCCTCGGAAACTTCTTAATGAAAAACCTAAGGTTTCTATTATCGCATTGAACCCTGAAGCATTGCAGCCGCTCCTTGAAAGTCAGGTGTTACAAAAGTCGCCGGAAGATTTTGAAATTCTAATCACGCGAGTGGCTGGGCAAAAAACCAAAGTGATTCCAAAAGTGAAGTCCGTGGTGACAACTCGCTATTGGGCTCACCCTATTGATCAAAACAAGCCTGTATCAAAAAAAATATTGGCGAATTTTACAGCGAGCCAAGCCGATGGAGACATCCTGGTATTCTTAGACCCAAAAACAGACCCCTCTTTGGACGGACTTTTTTCAGTCCTACTTTCTGGAGAAGCGAACTTTGGTAAACTTCTTATGCGAAAAGGGCTATTTGTATTTAACAGGGCCGATTTTTTTAAGGCCGGTGGTTTTGATGATCTATTGGCCACATGGGGTGGGGAGCGTGTTCGACTGCTGGATGAACTCTATCCGGAGTTGACCGAAGCTGAGCAAAATAGAAACCTTGGACCTTTGCTAGAGAAGGTGGACAATTCATGCGACCAGTTGCTCTTGGCTCATCAGTTCGCCAATCAGATTGATGACTTTAGTTTTTTAGGAGAGCGGACCCCATTAAAACGAGTGATTTCGCCAAAGTTTTCAGTTTTCTTGTATTTACAAGGGCAGATCTTTTTATTTTTTAAATGGATTGAGTTTCTTAGCCAAAAACATGGGTGGAAATTTAGCCCCCTTCGACTTCGTCACTTCTATAGAACTCGGCTGTGGAAGTACAATATATTTCGCTACATCTATCATTACTGGAAAATGCATGCATGGCGTGTGAGCCCTCTGAGACTCCGCCATTATCTTCGCCCTTATGTTTGGCGTTTTAACCCATGGGTCTATGCATGGCCATGGAAACTGGTTTGGCAAATACGTCACCTGCCGCAGAGAATCTATGGTTGGTGGGTGCGCGCCTATTGGACGGCTTTCCGTCTATTGTTTCCTTTGCGAAAAATATATTACTTCAGCCAGTTTCAGTTTGAAAAAAGAGTTTTAAAACTGCATAGAAAAACAAAACCACTTCAAAGAAGTTAAAGTATGAAGTTCTCGATTGTTATTCCTTCTCATAGACGGCATCGCTCTCTTGTCTCGTTGATTCGTTCGATTCGGAAACAAGAATTCGAAATGGATGATTTAGAAATTATTGTCGTTAACAACTTGAAAGATATCTTTTTCGAACAAGATGAATTCTTGCGGGAGGTCGATGGGGTTCGGTCTCAGGTTTTAACCTTGGGGGAACAGTCTGTGAACCGAGCGCGAAACCTCGGTTTAAAAGAAGCCAAGGGTGAGTTGTCCCTCCTTTTGGACGACGACTGTGAGATTGGTCATCCTGATTTTTTAAACAACTGCATCAATTGGCATAAAAAGAACCCGACAGCTTTGGCGATCGGTGGTACCTATGCCCTGGATGAAAACGCCAACCCCCTTGATCGGGCTTACAATTGTGTTGCTCGTCAATGGCAAGCTTTGGATCATTTTGGTGACTACAGATCCAGTCGATTGGTTGGAGGTAATGTTAGTTATAAAACATCGAAGCTTCATGCTATTGATGAATGGTTTGATGAGTCCATTAAATTTGGTGGTACGGAGGCAGAGTTCCACCAGCGACTGAATGACAAGGGTCATACCACTCTCTATATTTCGTCCTTGGAAGTGATTCACAGAACCCAATTGACCATGGACTCGTTGGTTGAAAAGGCCATGCAACAAGCGATGGGTCATACTCGTTACAAAATAGACAGTGGCTTTTCTGAAAAATCCAGTCGTACATATCAAAACAAAAGGCTCTTATTAGCGAGAGAGGTCTCATCAGATGATGAGAGTTTCCATAAAATTGTACACTGGATGAATCTGTATGATTTTGCCTATAACTATACTTGCGATCATCCTCAAACTTCCTGGAGGAAGGTTTTTGGAAAAGTAAAAATTTGGCAGATGCAGAATCCAGTAAAATATAAAAATGAGGTGCTCACTTGACGACACCACAGTTGCATTCCTCGATTCAGCCTGATTTGAATGTTCAGTCCTATTATTGGCGAGGCGCCAAGTATTATTACATACCTCTTTTTTCAAAAACGTTGTTTCCCGAGATTGTAGAAACAGCCCTTGGAGCGAAGAATCCAATAGACCGCAATGAACGGCAATTGCGAGACTGTTTGCTTAAGGCCAAAGCCGCTCAATACAGTCATGTGAAAATACCTCTGGACCGTACCGAAGATCCAATTGTAGCTGAGTTGATTGAAATGGCCAATGCCGAAGGCTTGAAAGTGATAGTTCAGGTTTGTACGAGCTTCTTGTTTGATGAAAGTTTTTTTCTTTGGTTAAAAGATCAAACAGACCTTCAAGTTGAGTGGATTCTTGATCAGCGAAATGATGTTATCGATAAAAGAATGTTAGAAATCTCTCGTTGTTGCCGCGAAAGCTATGTTTCAGTGGTTGTGCACCGTACACTGGACTGGCGTGAAATTCTAGGTGGATCTGTTTTTGATAGGTTTAAAGAGATTCACCTTTACTTTAGTTATCAGTTTAATTTGTCTAGCCCATTCTTGAATTGCAAAGAAGGCCACAAAATTGTCGGAATGCTTCGAAAGCAATTTCCTAGGCATAAGTTTTTGCCGCCCAAAGGTGTTGACCTTTGGGATCATAGAGCGCGTTCTGATTTTGATATGGAGCCATTGGTATATCCTTGCTTCCAAACCCGAAGTAAAAAGCCAAATTTGAAGTTCTCAGTTGTTATTCCTACCTATAACAATCAGAACCACCTGCGCGTGGTTCTGAGGCATCTCTACAAGCAAAATGTCGGGCTGGATCAGTTTGAAGTGATTGTGGTTGATGATGGGGGGACAGATCAAACCCAGCCACTGGTAATTGATCTGCTAAAAAGTTTTCCGAAGCCAATGAATTTTAAGTACGTATTTTTTCAGCGCCACCGAGAGCGAACCATGGGTGATTCTCAGTACAGAGCAGGGATCTCACGAAATGTGGGTGTGAAGAATAGCGAAGCTGAAATCTTGTGTTTCTTGGACTCAGATATCATTGTTCCTTCCAATTATTTAATGAGTGTTGAAGATGGGTTGCGCAATCACGATGCCTTGCAGGCGCGAAGAATCAACTTGAGCTACAGTGCGAGCTCGTTACAACTTGAATATGACAAAGTGAATAGAAAAGAGGATTGTATTGCTGACGAACCTTATTGGGAAGACTTTATAAAAAACACCCGTGACTGGAATCAGCTACCATTCAACTGGAAGTATGTTTGCACCCACAGCTTTTCGTTGCGCAAAGATGTATTCTGGGAAGTGGGTGGACTTAAAAAGAACTATATTTTTTACGGTTTTGAAGATACGGATTTGGGTTACCGTCTAGTAAAAGGAGGCTACAAACTTCGCCTCCTGGACGTTGACGTGTTTCACATGTTTCATGAGAACAGTCGCTCTGAATTTTTGAATCTAAAATCATTACGCCATAGCTTACTCAGCAGGACGGCTCAGATTTTTTACCTGCATCACTTGGATGAAGACATATTCGAAAATTTGCTAGGCTTCATGGAGCCTGAACCAACTTTTCAAAGAGTGGTCAATCGAATTGTTAGAACATTGAGCCTGCAGTTTTTGTGGCGCCCACGCCCCATGGTGTATCGTAGTGTCAGGGAAGCGGCAAAGGCGGCCTATGAAGATTGATGAGTTGGTCGATAATAAGACATTTTGTGTTCTTCCATTTATCCACTCAGCGACATTGACCGATGGACAGATGCCTCTATGTTGTGTGTCTGAAGAAACTTCAGGCGTGAACTTAAACCAGCAAACAGTTTCAGAACATTGGAACAGTCGCTACTTGAAAAATATTCGACAAAAAATGCTGCAAGGAAACGGTGTCAAAGAGTGTCGCCGCTGCTATGAAGAAGAAAAGAATGGTTATCGTAGCCACCGAGTAATTGAAAATAAAGCCTGGAGAGAGAAACTGGGTGATTCGACGATTGAGGAGATCGTCAACCGCGTCGACAAAAGTGGAGAAACCAGTCACGGTGTGATCGCCATTGATCTTCGCCTTGGCAACACCTGCAACCTTCAATGTGTGATGTGTCAGCCGCGAGAGAGTTCGAAATGGAAAGGGGCCGGGAACAAGTTTTTACAGGAACTTCGTGATAAATCTTTGAAAAAAGAATGGAAATATAAAAATAATATCAAGGTGGAGCATTTCGAGTGGTATCGAAATGCCAATTTTTGGGCAAACCTTAAATCTTTTCTGCCAACTCTAAGAGAAATCATTATCGGCGGCGGCGAACCAATGCTGATTAAAGAGCACTTGAATTTTATCAAAGAAACAGCAGAGTCGGGTGAAGCCGGTCATATTCATTTGCGCTATCACACCAACATGACGATTTTTCCTGAAGAGATGATTCCCTATTGGCAGAAGTTCGAGCGTGTCGAGTTCTTCTCTAGCATTGATGGTATGGAGGATATTGGGCACTATGTTCGTTACCCAGCCAAATGGGATGTGGTTGAGAAAAACATTCGAAAGATTGACGAATTGGGTGACAATATTTTGTTGCGCCTTCTTTACAGTGTGAATGCAATGAATGTGCATCACCTCCCGGACTTCATTCGTTGGGTGCGTTCAGAAAATTTCAAGAAGTATGAGCATTTCTCCAGCATGCAGTCCTTTGTTCATCCGGGTTTGGTGCACTGGCCCCAATACCTCAATATAAAGGTGCTTCCCAAAGAGTATAAGAAGGCCGTGACCGAAGAGTTTGGTCGCTTGCGTGATGAGATTGGGGATGAACCTTTCGATAAGTACGAAGGGATTGTTAATTTTATGAACTCCCAGGACTGGACGGATAAGATTCCTCAGTTCAATGACTATGTTCGTGTATTGGACAAAACCCGAGGGACTGATTTTTATTCAGTCTTTCCCGATTTAAGTGAATCGGTATTAAGTATTTGAGAGTTATTTTATGAAAGAGTATTCCAAGACATTCTGCGTCTATCCATGGATTCAGCAGCAGACCACGCCGACCGGTAAGATCAACTTTTGTTGTATCTCTATGCACACCTTTGTTCCGCGAGAGAACGGTGAGGCGATGATGCTCGACAAGGAGACTTTCAAGGATGCTTGGAATTCTGGATATATGAAAGATATTCGCAAGAAGATGATCGACGGAAAACCTGTCACTGGCTGTGAGACTTGCTATGAGCAGGAGAAAGTTGGGAAACGCTCATACCGCCAGTCACACAACGAGGAATGGTCGAAAAAGATTGGTTCTAGAAAATTGGAAGGACTGGTTGAACGATCCGTAAAGAATGATTTTGCTGTTGATCAGCCACCCGCATATTTGGATTTGCGACTGGGAAATCTATGTAACTTGAAATGTCGGATGTGCAACCCCTACAACAGTGTTCAGATCCAAAAAGAATGGGAAAAGCTTGATGCTAAGTCCGGTGACCGATACTCGAAGTTTTGGAAGAAGTACGGTTTAGAGTTTGGAACCTGTACGCCCTGGTATGAAAGCGACAAATTCTGGAGCGGAGTTGAAGAGAACATTCCCTATCTGAAGAAAGTCTATATGACAGGTGGCGAGCCCACTTTAATCGAAGGCAATTACCGATTTTTAAACAAATGCCGCGAGATGGGGTATGCGAAAAAGATTGAGCTGTTCTTCAATATTAATTTTACCAACCTCAAAGATCAATTTATTGAGCAGCTTAATGATTTTCACTGGGTCAGTGTCAATGCCAGTTTGGACGGCTATGGAATCGTCAATGAGTATATCCGAGCTCCAAGTCGCTGGAGCCTCATTGATAAAAACTTTCGAAAGTTGGCTCAACAAGGCGGACGACGGGTGGCATTGGGGATCAGTCCTGTTATTCAAATTTATAATATTTTAAACATAGTCGATCTTTTGGAGTATGCCGAAGAGGTTATGGAAGAGTCGGGTCGTAAGATTATTGTGGATTTTCTCTTCTGTTTACACCCAGACTTTTTGGATATCGTGCATTTGCCGGACAATATCAAAAAAGAAGCTATCTCTCGTTTGGAAGAGTTCAAAATGTCTTCACAAGTTTATGGGAAGAAGACGAAGGAGGCTTTCTTTTTAACCAATGGAGTTGACAGTACGATCACTCGACTCACTCAGTCCATGGGTCAAGAAAATCGGGAGATGGTGAACGACTTTATTCGATACAGTCGCACATTGGATTTGGAGCGAAAGCAGAGTATGAAAGATTGCTTGCCTGAGCTTGTCTTTTTGCTGGAGGAGGCTGGTTACAGATATGAAGAGACACCATCGATGATCGATTTGCCTAAAACGGTGAAAGAAGTGGAACATGTCCGACACCCATAAGTCGATCACATTGGTCAATTATGAAGGCGATTCCTTAGCGGTTTCGGCGGAAGAGGCTATGATCAAAAAATACAACTCATGGGAAGACTGGAAGTGTTCGGCCGGAGCAGAGAATGTATTTATTGATGCGGATGGTTTTGTGTATGTGGCCGCCTGTAAGGTCAAAGGCAAACAGGGTAATGTATTTCAAGGCCAATGGGATTTAACCGAAGAATGGACCACTTGCCCAGCGAAATGGTGTATGTGCGGGCAAGACATGCAACTGCGAAAAGTAAGAGACGAGTCCTTCTTTTCACTTTTAGATTATCCACCATCGACAAATGTCACGGATATGGACCGGGTGGATTGGGTAGTGCCAACTTACTATCACGGTTTTGTAACTCACCCTCGTTTTGTGACTTGGGATTTGGGAAGACGTTGTAACTATTCATGCAGTTACTGTCACCCCATGATTTCAAATCAGACTGATCCTTTGCGCACTGAAGATGAGCTGATGCGAGCCGTGAGTTTGATAGAGTCTAAATTTACCAAAGCCAACAAAGCCAAATGGATTTTTACAGGAGGGGAGCCAACGATTATCCCTGCCTATATGAAAATGATCAAAATATTGAGAGAGAAGGGTCATGACCTGCACACCCAAACCAATGGCAGTCGCAACCCCGACTACCATCGTGAATTGATTCGCTACAGCTTTATTGGCGTCAGTGTACATTTGGAGTTTGCCAATGATGATCGTTTACTTAAAAACTTTGAAGCCATAATTGATGAAAAGCAAAAGAACAAAATGGCCAGCTACAATTGGTTTGGAGTGCGAATCATGGTTGGGCCCGGCAATCTCGAACGTGCGTTGCAGCTAAAAAAACGAACTCTTGCCATCCCTCACTACGAGAGGCACGGGCACGTCAGTCTAAGCCCACTTTATGAGAACAACACCACCGATGCCACTCATCATGGGCGAATGTTGAGTTATGACCCCAAAGAGTTCCAAGAAATCCTTGCCAACGCCTGATTGAATTATCGTCACATTTGGTTTTTGTTGAAGGTGAGTTCAGTCATCCCAAGAAAAATGGATCGTCTCTAAAATTAGAGAACCTAATTTTGCCTAATGAGTGTTTCTACTATCGCGAGTCCTTCTTATTGATCTTATTAGAATTTTCAGGGTTTTTATTCAATTCACATTCCATTAGTATTTAGAGAGGAGGATTCTGTGGAAGAACATCGCTTGCAGTCTAATATTAAAAAAGTTTATTGGTTGAATGGATCATTCAGTTTTATGATTCTGATGCCTATCATTGTCCCCTTTTTTCAAAGTCGTGGACTGGATATGAAAAATGTCTATGAACTGCAGGCCATTTTCGCAGCCTTCGTACTGTTGTTTGAAGTTCCCTCGGGTTATTTTTCTGACTTGGTGGGGCGAAAGGGAACATTGATCATCGCCTCTGGATTGCACAGTCTTGGCTTTTTGATGATCGCTTTGTCTCCGAGTTTCAATGAATTGGTTGTCGCAGAAATTGTATTGGCGTTGGCCATCAGTTTGTTTTCTGGAACCGATTTATCTCTTTTATACGACTCATTAGAGGCATTGGGCGACAAAAAGGCCACCATCAAAATTGTTGGACGTAAAGTTTTCTTTCGAAACACCGGCGAAAGTTTCGCTGGACTTCTGGGGGGCTGGCTTTTGCTTTGGCACTTTGAAGCGCCCGCCATCGCACAAGCGGTGGTTGGTTTGGTTCCTTTGGGAATTGCTCTAACCTTGTACGAACCACCTCGAAAGAAAATGTCCGCCATGAAACACAAAGAGAATTTTCAATACATATGGAGGGCGATGTTTGGACACTCCACGCTATTAACTTTAATAATTCTTACGGGTGTTTTTTACAGTTTTGTAACCCTGGTGGCGGTTTGGCTCTTTCAAGAGTATTGGCAACAGGTGGGAATTCCACTGACTGCCTTTGGATACCTATGGTTTGCTACAAATATCACTGTCGCAGTGACAGGTCGCTATGCTCACAAAATTGAAAAGCGATTCGGCAGCGAAGGTGTCCTCCTTTTGATGGGAGGCCTCCCCATTCTGGGGTTTTTTGGTCTGGGAATGGTGGGAGCTTCTTGGGGAATTGTCTTCTGTCTTTGCTTTCAGGTTTGCCGAGGTTTAACCTCGGTGGTGATTCCCGATGCTCTCAATAAACGAGTGACGGGTGATATGCGAGCCACCGCGAACTCTGTGATGAGTTTAGGAACACGCATTCTCATGGTCGGCCTAGGACCTGTGGTCGGAGCAGTGATTGATAAGAGTGGTGTACATCAAGCGAATCATGAATTGGCAATCGTATATGTGGGTGTTTTCTTGCTGGTCTTGGTGCCGCTTCTTGCATTGCGAAAGCAGTTCGATCCGATTCCGAAAAAAACAGCCTGATTCTGGTTAGCCCTCGAGGCTGATCAATTGAAGTGTGGATTTTAAGGTTTGTTACCCGAGAATCCCAGTGGACACGTCTTGTTGTTCGGGACGGCCTTTGTAAAGGGATGTTAGCTGGCCACAGGCAGCAAAGATGTCACGGCCCATCGTGCGGCGAATGGTCACATTGTAGCCCTTGTCGAGAAGGTATCTTTGAAAATTGAAGACATGACTACGCGGTGGTCTTTGGTATCCAGAGTCAGGGTGCTCGTTGAACGGAATCAGATTGATCTTGCTAGGAATATGTCGCAAAAGTTTCGCCACTTGTTTGGCGTGGTCGATATGATCATTGAGATCATTGAGCATCACATACTCGAATGTGACACGGTCTCCAGATTCTTCAGCGTGAGCACGGCTGGCTTCCATCAACTGACTCAATGGATACTTTTTATTGATCGGCATGATCTCGTTTCGGATCTCGTCGTTGGGAGCATTTAAGCTCACTGCCAAACGGGTTCCCGACTGGGTGATCATGGGAATTTGCGGAACCAATCCAGAAGTGGAAACCGTAATTTTTTTGCGACCCACGTTCAGGCCAAAATCGGATTTGAAAATGTCAATGGCATCGAACACGGCTTCGGTGTTGTCCAACGGTTCGCCCATTCCCATAAAAACAATATTGCTAATACGAGTATCGCCCATATCGAATTTCACCTGTAAAAACTGACCCACGATTTCGCCAGCGGTGAGGCGACGCTTCAATTTTTGTTTTCCTGTAAAACAAAATTTGCAGGCCAGATTACATCCCACTTCTGAGGACAGGCAAAGGGTCATGCGGGTGTCGTTTGGAATCATCACCGCTTCTACGGTTTGGCCTTGGCCAATGTCGAAAAGATATTTGCGGGTTCCATCGACACTGATTCGACGATCCACCATTTCGGGCAATTCAAAAGAAAAGCGACCCCAAAGGCCCTGGCGGAACTCCTTTGAGAGATTGGTCATTTCAGCGGGGTTGGTGACGCCTTTTTCGTAGACCCACTTAAAGAGCTGCTGAGCGCGAAACTTCTCTTTACCCATATCAACAAGCAGCTGTTTCAGCTTCGGCAGCGGGTATGAGTAAAAATCCAAGGGTTTGGCGTCATTGGTCATAGTGTCAGGTACCACAGAAGGACCTGACAGGCTATCCCACCCTATAAAAAGGTAATGACTGACTAATGACTTTCTAGGTAATTACCAAGTTCTTCGAGGGAGCAGGCGACAGCGCCGACGTGGCTGACGACAACACCGGCTGCCATATTGGCCAAGAAAGCCGATTTTTTTAGGTCCCAGCCGGCGGCTATTCCCAAGGAAAATGCGGCGATGACGGTGTCTCCAGCACCGGTCACATCGAACACGTGGCGGGCAAAGGTGGGGAGGTGATCCACTTTTTTGTCTTCAAAAATTTTCACACCCTCGGCTCCCATAGTGATAATCATGCGAGGGGCGTCGGTTTGTTTCATAAGTTCGGGGCCAATTTTCTCAATGTCGTGCCAAATCTCAGGTTTTGGAATTTGTTTGGCCAGTTCCAAAGCCTCGTCGCGGTTGGGGGTCATAAATTCCGCCCCTTTGTAGGTGCTCAAGGGCGTCGAGCGATAGGGGTCCACCAACACTTTTTTTCCAAATTTTTTGGCCAGCCCCATAATCCACTGACAGGATTCTGCGCCAATTTGCCCCTTGGCGTAATCTTGGATAATGACGGCATCACAGTTCTCCACCCCTTTTTCCACTTGCGAGGTGTATTGTGACAAGGTCTTTTGATCGACAGTGGATCGGCTTTCATAATCGACGCGCACCACATGGTGCTGCCCCGACATCACTCGCAACTTGGTGGTTGTTTTTCGGCTCGCATCCACCATCAGGTGATCTGTAGAGATTCCCTTTTCACTGAGTAAGTCGCGCACATGGCTGGCATTGGCATCATCGCCGACCAAAGAAAAGAGCCAGGGCTCGCCACCCAGGGAATGGACATTGGCAGCTACATTTCCAGACAGGCCTAACTTTTTTGAGGTCTCATTGACGTCAACCACCGGGACTGGGGCCTCAGGGCTGATCCGGGTCACATCGCCGCGGACATACTCATCCACTCCAATGTCTCCGAATATGAAGATTTTCTGACCTTTTAGTTGGTCCAAATCTTGGCCTAATTCTCGGCTCCATTCTTTTAAATTTGTCATCGCAAAAGTCCCTTTGTCATTTCTGTGGTCCTAGTCGCACCAGTCTATATTTTCAAGTGAGCAATTCGAAGATTTTACTGGATATTTTCAATGGCGCGTAATAGATACTATGCGCAATCAGTTGAGATCGACAAGTGCCAAGGTAAAGTTGAAGGAATTTGACAATTTTCAAGGCTGCCGTCTCAGGAGGCTCAAGTGGAACATGTGATTACTGGTCAACTCTTTTCAAACGTCATGCACGCCCTGGATCATGCCGCCAAGCTCATAAATTGCGATCCCAACGTTTTGGTTCGTTTAAAGCAACCCAGGCGCTCTTTGATTTTTAGTATTCCGGTCCGAATGGACGATGGAAACGTGAAAGTGTTTCCAGGTTATCGGGTACAGTACTCTTCGTCTCTTGGACCTTTCAAAGGTGGAATTCGATATCATCAAGATGTGAATCTTAGCGAGGTGGCTGGTTTGGCTGCCCTGATGACATTTAAAACCTCTCTTTTAAATCTGCCTCTCGGTGGAGCTAAAGGGGGCGTTCGTGTGAATCCTGGTGAATTGTCGCGAACCGAAAAACAGAGTCTCACTCGCCGGTTCACCACTGAGTTGGGGCCTTTTATTGGACCCCATGAAGATATTCCAGCGCCGGATATGGGGACCGATGGTCAGACCATGGCTTGGATGATGGACACTTACTCACAACAAACCGGATTCGCTCAGCCAGGGGTGGTCACCGGAAAGCCCATTGAGATTGGTGGGTCATTGGGGCGTGTGAGTTCCACGGGGCACGGTGTGATCCATATTGCTGAAAAAGCTTGTGAATACCATGGCCGTCCTTTATCGAAAGCGACGGTGGCGGTCCAGGGGTTTGGTAACGTTGGGCAAAATGCTTGTGACTTGGCTCACGAAAAAGGTGCCAAGGTGATTGCGGTAAGCGATGTCAGTGGTGGAATTTTCAATGGAGACGGTTTGGATATTCCCGAGCTCCTTCGATATGTTCAAGAAAACAAAGTTGTGAAAGGCTTCCCTGGGGCTCAAGAGATCAGCAACGATGAGCTTTTAGAACTCGACGTGGATGTACTCGCTCCCTGTGCCTTGGATGGTGTGATTCATGCGGGCAATGTGGATAATGTGAAGGCTCGAATCATTGTCGAAGGGGCCAACGGGCCGACCACGGTTGAAGCTGATGAAGTTTTACAAAAGAATGGGACAATTGTGGTCCCCGACATTCTCGCCAACGGTGGTGGTGTGATTGTCAGTTATTTTGAGTGGGTTCAAGATGTGCAGAATTACTACTGGGATATTGAAGCCGTCGAACAAAATATGAAAAAAACGATCACCAAAGCCTATGACAAAGTTCACAAATTTGCCACAGAAGAGAAGGTGAACACGCGGGCGGCTGCGATGGCAGTCTCTATTCGTCATTTAGAAAAAGCCATGTTGCTTCGAGGTTTGTATCCTCGATGATTGAAGAGCCAAAGGGAGTTTTGCAACGGCCCTGGTTGTGGTTACCATCACAATGGGCCCATGATCTGGCTCCCTACACTCTGCCATTCGTTAGTTTTTTTTATTCGGTAAAAGACTGTAGCTATCGCCCTTTCGATTGGCGAGGCCTGACGTTTCGAAATCCTATGGGCATAGCCGGCGGTTTGGATAAAACCGGATGCTCATTGCTGGCCTGGCAAAAAATGGGTGCCGGGTTTTTAGAAGTCGGAACCGTGACGCCTGAACCTCAAGGTCCCAATCCTGGCAAAATTATGGATCGGGATGTTTCGAAAAGTGCTTTGTGGAACAAAATGGGTTTCCCCAACCCCGGAATGGAAGCTTTGGTTTTGCGATTACAACAATTGCGTTCTCGCCAGGTTCCGCTGTTTGTCAACATTGGCAAAAATCGTTGGACTGAAAATGAAAAGGCCCATGAGGACTATGGTCGCTGCCTGGAACGGCTTCATCCTTTTGCCGATGTCTTTGTGGTCAACTTGAGCAGCCCGAATACCAAGGGGCTGCGCGACCTTTTAAGCGAGGCCCATCTTTCCAATTTCTTAAGTCGATTACAAGAAAAGGCGCAGGCGTCAGCCTCTGGCAAACCACTTTTACTGAAGCTGAGCCCTGATATGGATGAGAGCACGTTACGCATGGCCTTGGAGACGTCTTCTCCTTTGGTCGATGGATGGATTTTGACGAATACGACCAAATCGCGCTATCCGTCCAGTCCGTTTCCGGCAGATGCAGGTGGGGTTTCTGGTCGCCCCTTGACCCATCTCTCGCACAAGGCTCTTGAAATCGCTGCTGAGTATAAAAGATTAAACCCTGAAAAGCTGCTCGTCTCTGTGGGTGGGATCGACTCAGTACATGAGGTGCAACAGAGGCTCGTCTTGGGGGCAGACCTTGTCCAGTTCTATACGGCATTGGTCTTCCAAGGGCCTGGTTTTTTTGGCAAAGTATTGCAAGAGCTGCGCAGAATCCCCCAATAAATATTTTTGATGCCATCGAGTCATACCATGACAGGTTGGGTCTCTTGTTATAGTCTGAAATACATGGCTTCGAAAAGACCGACCTGGATTCCAGTTGTAACTGCAATGATTCGCAAAGGACCCTATGTCTTAGTGGGACAAAGGCCTGAGGGGCATACATTAGCGGGCCAATGGGAGTTCCCTGGGGGCAAGATTGAGATCGGTGAATCTCCAGAGCAGGCTCTCGCCCGAGAACTTGATGAAGAGCTCGGAATTGAAGCGGAGATTGGTCAAGTAAAAATGGCCTGTACTCATAGCTACCCCGAGGTGGGAATATTTTTGGTTTTCTTTGAGGTCCTGTTTTGGAAAGGAGAGCCGAAACCAGTGCACCATTCGGAGCTACGTTGGGTTCTTCCTGAAGAGTTAAAAGATATTAATATTCCAGAGGCCAACCGGAAACTGTTACCGACCATTTTAGATATACTCGGTTCTTGATGATTGTTAAGATAAGTTGATGTCGAAAAAGCCCATTCCAGAAACACTCAACATTTGTTTGGTAGCTGAGAAGTTCCCCATTATTGGGCGCACCCATGCTCGTGGGTTTATTGCTCCGATTGCTCGAGGTTTGGTAAAAGCAGGCCATAAAGTTTCGGTGATTGCATGGGACAACCCCATGGGAGAAAAAGAGATCGAGCAAGAGGGCATCAAGACCTATTTTGTTGCGGGTGCCAACACCAGTCGCAGAGAGCTATTTTCAAGAAGGGTTCATCAAAAGTTTTCTGAACTGCATCGGAAAGAAAAATTCCACATTGTCCATAGTCTAACTCACTCTGCGATTCGAGTGGGATATGAAAAGAAAAATTTGGGAATCGCAGTGGCCTACGATGTGACAGCTACGAAAATGTCGAACATCTTTTCTTTATACGGCTTGGCTGAAAACACGGTCGCCAGTCAATTGCAAACGGCTTACAAGGTCACTCTGCGTTTTTTACAAACTTTTTTGATGCGTGATCGTTTGATCTTAAAAAACGCAGATGGGGTTTTTGTTCACAGTCCACAACAAGCCCTTGCTCTTGAGCGGTATTATCTTTACCCAGAAATGAAAACTTTCAATATTCCCTACGGAATTGAAATTGAAGACCTATCGCCGCGGCAACCATCAGACGAGTTGCGCCAGAGATTGAAAATTCCCAAGTCAGCCAAAATTGCGGTGACTGTTTCTGACATGATTGAAAAACAAGATGTGATCAATATTTTGCGAGCGTTTCAGCCGGTGGCTACAAAAAAGCCATCTTCTCATTTGATTATTGTAGGGAAGGGGCCTGCGTTCAAAGACATTGAGTATGAAATGCTCAACCTCGCGCTTGGGAGCCATGTGACATTGGTGGGCGCAGTTCCAGCTTACGAAATTTCATCGTATATCGACTTGGCCAACGTTTATGTTTATATCGGGGGACGAGCCTCAGGGTATGATCCCAACCTACTGGAAGCCATGATCCAAGAAAAAATCATCATCGGCTCTGAAGTGAGCCCGATTGCCACCGTGGTTGAAGATGGAGTGGATGGTTACCTGATTCGGCCCGCTGACATCAGTACATTGACTCAACTGTTGATGGGCTTATTTCTTAATCAAATTCAGCCGGGAGATATGGGTGCCAATGCGCGTGCTAAAGCTTTGAACATTTTTGACACCAGTAAAATGGTTAGTGGAACACTTGGTGCCTACGAAAACATTCTTCGCAACAGCCATTGGGTAGAGTATTAGGCCCAGATAAAGGTGTGACACCACTTAGGTCGAGGTCTCAGAAATCGCTGGGCCAAAGTCGTTCGATTCTCGATAAATCCTTGGTCTTCTTGCATGGTTTGGTATAATTTAATAAATATTCTAATAAGTTAAAGGATGTTGAAAATATGACCAAAGCAGATTTAATCAATCATATTTCCGAAAAATCAGGCATCACACGGGTCAAGGCAGAGACGGTGGTAAACACCATTTTCGACTCTATGGTAGAGGCTTTACTGAAAGATGATCGAATTGAAATCCGTGGCTTTGGATCATTTACCAATAAAGCTTATGACGCTTATCAGGGTCGCAACCCAAGAACGGGTGAGGTGATCCACGTTCCTGAAAAGAAACTTCCTTTTTTCAAAGTTGGAAAAGAGCTAAAAGAAGACATTAACAAGTCTTAAGTCGCATTTTCTAGACCCGACCTGGGTCGCGAACATCCCATTGAACCTCATTATTTTTAGTCATTTACCGATAAATGATTGTAATGAGTAAAAAGAAAAAGAAACTGGCAGACGAGTTACTCGATCTAAAGCTCGGTGAGGGTGAGGGCACAGGTGCGCAATCTGAAGCTCTCGATTTGAATTTATCAGACTTGGACTTGTCTGATGATGTCAGTGTCTCTGATGCAAAAACCGCGATTGATCCAAAAGCCAGTGCCAATGAAAAAGATAAAACGATTCGGCTGATCCATACCAACGCGGGGAATGCACCGCCAACGCCCCCCCAGCAGTCCGATTCCAGCAAAGAACAAAATGACGAAGTGAAAGTCAGTTACGGCTTACCATCAAAGCAGCAAGTACCTCGAATGCCTGACCCAGACGCGTTTTCAGCGGGTGGAAGTCTTAAGCAGTCTGAGCATTTAAGAATCGCACAAAGAAAGATCAATGATCTTGAAGACGAAGTCGCTAAAATGCGGCGCGAGAATGAAGACTTAGCTTCTGCTGGAGAAACTTTCAAAAAGCTCAACGATGAATATTATAACGAAATTGAAAACCTGAAGTCGAAGCTGCATGATACGAAACAAACCTCTTATCAAGAGATCAAACTCTTGAAGAGAATTCATCAAAATAAAGACAAGCAAATCAATGAATTGAAGCAGCAGATTGACGATTTTAAATCACGTATTGATAACAACTTCCATCGAGTTCGCAAACGCGAAAAAGATTTAGAGCATCGATTGGAAATTGCAAAAATCGAAGAAGCTGCGGTTATTAAGTCTAAAGACCAGCTCATTTTGGATTTGAAAAGACGTATTGATGAGATTTCTAACGAATCGGACAACTTTCGTAAGAAGAGCCAGGAAAACTACAAAGAATTGCAGAAGAAGCAGCAAGTGGTACGGGGTGTGATCCGAGCCTTAAGAATTGCTCTGACCAAACTTGAGGGCGATGACGACAGTGACTATGGATTTGAATCGACAGAGGGTGGGGCTGGAGATGATCAGTAGCCTTAAAGTGGCCCTTCTCAATGGCCCCAATCACACGGATGAGCTAGAAAAGCATTTTCAAGGTATTTATCAAGTGAACAGCCTTAAAGATTTGGTTCGCCTTCTCATTGAAAAAGAAGTGGACTTGGTGATAGGTGCAAGTGAAAACCCACAGCTGGACAAGTGGAAAAAGATTTCACAAACATATTCTGTTCCTTTTGTTGCTTACCAAAATGAAATCAAAAAATCGACTCTCAACGACTTTTTTATAGGGACTTCTAAAGACTCTGAGGAATTACTGACTCTTTTGCGGCAATCTCGCGAGATGCTACTAAGATTTAAATACCAAAGACAATTAAGCACGATGAAGCTTGTGCTTGATAAAACCTCCATATTTACCCAACGAGTTCTTCACACCACAAAAGATTTGTTTATTACTGACACTAAAAAGTACTTTTTTGACAACTTCAAAATGGAAAGTTGTCATTGGGTGGCAGTGAAACCGCAGTCCTCCAAGTTACCCCCCATTTTGAAATTGAAGCAGGAGTTGGAAGACCAAAAGGTGGATCAGGGCGGATTGATCAAGGATTTAGAAAACTGTGCCTCTGAAGTCGCCCACTCTGAAGACTTTCAAATATGGAAGACCAGCACCGGCGAATATATATGTATGATCTGGATCCACGGTGAGGATCAGCTAAGCCAATGTGTGGTTCTTAACAGAATTCAAATCAAGAAGAGAAGCGATTTCGTGGAGTTTCTTTTGGCGCTCAGTCCTTTTCTACAGCGCCGATGGGCTCTTTGTTTGGAAGTGGCAGAGGCCCAGAGCCAGGTCTACAAAGACAGTTTGACCAGTCTCTATAATCAAAAATTTCTAAATGAAGTCGTCAATCGTAAGATTGAGGAATACAAACGCTATAAAACACCCTTTTCTATTTTGTTTATTGATGTGGATCACTTTAAGCGAGTGAACGACTCATTAGGGCATGTAGTGGGCTCAGGTGTGCTGCAGCAACTGGGAGAGCTTCTAAGCGAGCAGATTCGCACTTCCGATTTTGCGTTTCGCTATGGTGGGGATGAATTTATTATCCTTCTTAGCCACACTGAAGGAGAGGATGCTGTCAATGTGGCTGAGCGGGTTCGGAAAGAGGTTGAAAATTCTCGATTTGCTGTTAATGGTTTGAAGGTTCGTATCACGGTGAGTATTGGTTTGGCTTTCTTTCCGGTGCATGCAGATTCAGCACAGGACATTATTCGCATTGCCGATGAGGCCATGTACTACGGGAAACACAAAAGTCGCAACATAGTATACAAAGCAAGCTAATGAAAAAGAAGATCAAGATTATTGTCAGTGATATGCATCTCGGGAAAGGTAAGATTCTTGAGAATGGTGCTGTGAACAATCTTGAGGAATTCTTTTTTGGTGAAAAATTTGCAGAACTTCTCGATTACTACACATCTGGTCAGTACCGAGATCACGCCGTAGAATTGATTATCAATGGTGATTTTCTGAACTTCTTACAAGTTGATTACAAGGGCCACTTTCTTACGGTTTTTACCGAAGAGGTGTCTTTGGAAATTTTGAGGGATATTGTGAATGGGCAGCCAGAGGCCTTCAGGGCCCTCAGAGAGTTTGCATCTCGCCCTGACAACCAAGTCACTTATGTTGTGGGGAACCACGATCAGGCCATGTTGTGGCCAGGTCTGCGTTCCTACCTGAATGAGGTTGTGGGATCTCCCATTCGCTTCAAAAGTATTGTGCACTATTTTGATGGTATTCATGTCGAGCATGGTCATATGTATGAAGCGGCAAATCGTATTGACCCTAAAAAGTTCTTCCTGAAAAAGGACTTACCGGTACCAATTCTCAATTTACCTTTTGGGTCACATTTTTTTGTGGATTTTGTGATGAAAATCAAAGAGAAGCACCCTCATATAGATAAGGTACGTCCCTTTCGACTTCTTATTCGTTGGGCCATCGTGAACGAGTTTTGGTTCACAATGGCTAGTTTCTTTCGGTTGATCGGGTATTTTCTGGGAACCGTCTTTGTGAAGGACCCTCGCCGTCAATTTCCTTTTAGCCGAGTGATCAAGGTCTTCCTGGAAAGTGCTATTTTTCCAGATCTCAGCGATGCGGCCAAAAAAATCTTGGGAGATGAGAGAGTGCACACAGTGGTCTTTGGTCACACTCATGTTTATCAGTATCGTCAGTGGGGAAAAGAAAAAGAGTATTTCAATACAGGAACTTGGACAGAATTGACTTCTCTTGACGTTAGTTCCCTTGGAAAGATCACCAAACTCACCTATGTTTTAGTTGAATATCCAGAGCAAGCGAATCGTCCTTTTTGTCGTTTGAAAGAATGGAAGGGCTACCACCGAATTGAAGAAGATGTGGTTATCGCCTAAGGGTGGGAGACATCATGTGGACCATTAAACACACGCGAGAAATTTCATCGAGCACGCGAGAGGAGTGCGATCGCGCGCTGGCCTACTTATACAACCGAGATGATCTTGGTTTTTTTCAAATAAAAAATGTTGAAAAAGCTGTGCAAGAGGTCGCTAAGCACTCAACCCAATTGACTCGATACAATCAATTGGTCGTTATTGGTTTGGGCGGAAGCTCTCTTGGGGGGCGAGCTTTGGTGGATGCTTTGGCTGCTCCAAGCGAGCGAACTAAGATCAAATTTTTGGACAATGTGGATTCTCACAGTTTGTACCAATGGTTGAATGAGCAAAAAGAGGTGGAGTCCATCGGATGGG
>CBDUOS010000037.1:0-25081 GCA_965368905.1 uncultured Bdellovibrionales bacterium
CATCCTTATTAATGGCAACAATATTTTTGCTACCACTCATGCCCGCTAAGTGTTGAATCGCGCCAGAAATACCGACCGCGAAATACAAGTTTGGAGCCACTGTTTTTCCAGTTTGTCCAACCTGTAAAGAATGGGGAACCCACCCCAAGTCCACAACTGCACGGGAAGCGCCGACAGTCGCGCCAAGAGGGTCAGCTAAATCGTTAAGGAGCTTGAAGTTATCAGCTTCTTTTAGACCTCTTCCTCCTGAAACGATCACCTCAGCTTCAGTCAGATCCAGTTTTTCAGACTCACCCTTTTCAATGGACTGGGTCTCAGAGTTGCCGCTGGGGGCATTGAGTTCTATTTCTATACCTTCGGTGCTTGTGCTTCCATTCGCTTCCGCAACAGAAATTTGATTGGGGCGCAATAAAACAATTTTTCCTGAATCATCTGTAAACGTCACTTGAGCGTAACACTTGCCAGCATACATGGGACGTTTCACTGAAAAGCCATTCTCTAGAGACATTTCGGTGACATCACTCATATAAGCCATGTCGTTCTTTACCGCTGTTCGCGGGAAAACATCTCTCCCTACATTGTTTGAACTGGCTAAAACTAAGTCAGGAGACCATTGCTCAATGACTTGGTCGACAAAACTTTGGTAGGTTTCAGGATTGTAGCTATTGGCTCTTTCATCGGTACAATAAAAATGTTTTTCGACATTCCACTGACCGAGTACACTTTGTACCGAATCTGAACCCACGCCAATCGCACAGGTTGCAATTTGGTTTGATCCTTGGTTTGCGGCCGACAACCCCTCCAAAGAACTTTTCTTGATTTCACTATTGGTCGTTTCTAAAAATACTAGAATTTTCATATTCACCTACAACACTTTCGCTTCTTCTTGCAGCAATCGCACCAATTCATCGACCTGTTGTTGAGGTTCTCCCTCAATCATTTTGCAGGGCGCTTTGTCTGCAGGCATTTCAAAATTGGTAAACTTTGTTTTTACAGAACCAGCATCGACTCCAAGGTCATCCAAAGAAACCTCTTTAATTGGCTTCTTTTTCGCTTTCATAATTCCTGGCAAACTGGCAAATCGAGGTTTATTAAGACCTTTGTTGGCAGTGACCATCGCAGGAATCTTTAATTTGAATGTTTCTGTTGTGCCACCTTCGATTTCTCGACTGGCTACAACAGCGCCATCGGAATAATCCATTTTATTAACGACTGAAGCATGGGGAATCCCTAAAACTTCGGCAACCATCAAGGGAACCGCAGCCACATTACCATCGATGGCGAGTTTTCCAGCGTAAATCAAACCAAAGTCACCTTCGGCTTTAATTGCAGCAGCCAAAGCTTTAGCAGTTGTGAGTGCATCTAGTTGAGAATCCGTATTAACTAAAATGGAATCATCGGCTCCCATGGCCATGGCCGTTAGCAAAGCATTGTTCACCCGAGTTTTGGGCCCCATCGTGACAGCGGTCACCTGAGTGTCCGGATTGGCCTCTTTAAATCGAATGGCTTCTTCAATGGCAAATTCATCATATGGATTGATGACCCACTTAATTCCGTTGGTTTCAACACCCTGAGAGTCAGAAGTGAGTTTGATTCGGGTCTCCGTATCTGGAACCTGTTTAATGCAAACAAAAACGCGCATAATTTCCCCTTATTTAGAACCCTCTTCTTTTGCTAAAATAAGGCAAACTTGTAAAGCAGATTCGCCGTATAAAATTCAGTTTTTTGTCGTATTTATGACGAATTTCTTTTAAAAAAGGACCTTCGCAAGAGTCTTTGTTTTATGGGTTAGAGGGGCATCTCGTCAAGAGTGTTCATACTGTCCTGAACAAAAATGCTAATTAACGTATCGTGTAAATAGAGGTGAACATTGAACTTTTTGAGCTCTTCGATTGGGAAAAAGTATTTAATGGGGTTGGCTGGTGCTGGGTGGACTCTTTTCGTATTGGGCCATATGGCGGGGAACTTGTTAATTTTTGCAGGTCCAGAAGCATTTAATCGCTATGGTCACGCGATTGTAAGTAATAAGCCCTTACTTTATGGCACCGAAGCCTTTTTGATTTTGTGTCTTGTGACTCATGTGGTTTTGGGAATTTTGCTGACTATTCAAAATAAAAAGGCAAAACCAAAAAAGTATGCGGTTAGCCCGGTGGCAGAAAAGAAATCGAGTTTTGCCGCAAAGACAATGGCCCTACAGGGCACGATCATTTTGATTTTTATTATTACTCATATCAATACCTTTAAATACGGTACGATCTACACCGCTGAATATGGCGGTGAGTCCATGCGAGATTTACATCGTTTAATTGTAGAAGTATTTTCCCAGCCAGTTTACTTGGTGGGTTACTTGTTGTTA
This sequence comes from uncultured Bdellovibrionales bacterium, assembly GCA_965368905.1. Classification (GTDB taxonomy): domain Bacteria; phylum Bdellovibrionota; class Bdellovibrionia; order Bdellovibrionales; family JAGQZY01; genus JAGQZY01. The sequence goes on from CBDUOS010000037.1 coordinate 2,357, forward strand.
GGGTTTCACTTAAGTCACGGTGCTTCTTCTGTTTTCCAAAGCTTAGGTGCCAATCATCCGCGCTACACACCCATCATTAAGAAAGCAGGATTGGCTTATGCTGTGATTGTTGCAGCCGGATTCATGTCTCAACCCATTTACGTTTTCTTTTGCCAGTGAGGTCACCAATGTCATTTAATTCCAATGTACCCAATGAGCCGATTGATAAAATGTGGGAGAACCACAAATTTAAAATGAAGTTGGTAAACCCAGCGAATCGAAGAAAACACAGAGTTATAATAGTAGGGACAGGCCTGGCGGGGGCCGCTGCTGCCGCATCGATGGGAGAGATGGGTTACAAAGTGGATAATTTTTGTATCCAAGATTCACCTCGGCGCGCTCACTCGATTGCGGCCCAAGGGGGAATCAATGCGGCCAAAAATTATCCGAACGATGGTGATTCTGTTCATCGTCTCTTTTACGATACTGTAAAAGGGGGAGACTTTCGATCACGCGAGGCGAATGTCTATCGTTTAGCACAAAACTCTAACTTGATTATCGACCATTGCGTAGCACAAGGGGTTCCCTTTGCCCGAGAGTATGGTGGGATGTTGACTAATCGCTCTTTTGGTGGAGCTCAGGTGTCTCGAACTTTTTATGCCAGAGGACAAACGGGTCAGCAGTTGCTTTTAGGCGCTTACTCAGCATTGAACCGGCAGATTAAAGCTGGCAATGTAACCATGCACAATCGTACGGAGATGTTAGATCTTGTTATGGTGAATGGACAAGCGCGCGGAATTATCACGCGAGATGTTGTCACCGGTGAGATTAAACGGTTTGCTGCGGACGTTGTTGTTCTATGTACAGGTGGATATGGGAATGTGTTTTATCTTTCTACAAATGCGATGAACTCGAATGCAACTGCGGCCTGGCGCTGTCATCGCAAAGGAGCTTTTTTCGCAAACCCTTGTTTCACTCAAATTCATCCGACTTGCATTCCTGTTTCTGGGGACCATCAATCAAAATTGACTTTGATGTCAGAGTCGCTTCGTAATGATGGTCGCGTTTGGGTTCCAAAAGAAAAAGGCGACAAACGGTCTCCCAATGAAATTCCAGAGGCGGAGCGAGACTACTATCTTGAAAGAATTTATCCCAGTTTTGGAAACTTGGTTCCGCGTGATGTGGCCTCTCGGCAAGCGAAATTCCGCGTCGATGAGGGACGAGGTGTTGGAAAAACAGGTGTGGCTGTTTATTTGGACTTTGCGGATGCCATTCGACGTGATGGTGTGGATAGTATTTCTGAAAAATACGGGAACTTGTTTCAGATGTACGAGCAAATTACTGGAGAGAATCCTTATAAGGTTCCAATGAAAATTTATCCAGCAGTCCATTATACAATGGGTGGATTGTGGGTGGATTACAATCTTATGAGCAATCTGGATGGGCTATTCGTTGGTGGAGAAGCAAACTTCTCAGATCATGGGGCCAACCGACTTGGAGCCTCAGCACTAATGCAGGGACTATCAGATGGATATTTTATCTTACCTTATACAGTAGGAAACTACCTAGGCTCGCAAAAATTTGCTGAAGTGAATACTGAAATGAAAGAGTTCGAAGATGCTGCTAATAGCTCCAAAGAGCAGATCGACAAAATTATGGCTGTTCAAGGTTCCAAAACTGTGGATGAAATTCATAGGGAGCTTGGTCAGATCATGTGGGAAAACGTCGGAATGTCACGAAACTCTAAGAGATTGAATGAGGCTTTACAAAAAATTCCGGAATTGAAAAAGAAATTCTGGTCTGAGGTTAAAGTTACAGGTTCGGCTGATGGTATCAACCATGAGCTGGAAAAAGCCAATCGTGTGGCTGACTTTCTTGAGTTGGGAGAGCTAATTGCCCAAGACGCCCTGAACAGAGAAGAGTCTTGTGGCGGGCACTTTCGTGAAGAGCACCAGACACCTGAAAACGAGGCGATGCGCCATGACGATAAATTTGCTTACGTGGCCGCCTGGGAATACACGGGTGGTGCGGCTCAACTACATAAAGAGAATTTAGAATTTGAACACGTTAAACTCGCAACAAGAAGTTACAAGTAGGGGTTGTCATGAAATTAAAATTGAAGATTTGGAGACAAAAAAATGCAGAAGATCCCGGTGGCTTTTTTGAGTTTGAAGCCAATGATGTTTCGGAAGACATGTCTTTTCTTGAAATGTTAGATGTGGTGAATAGCCAGCTGGTTAAAAAAGGTGAAGAAGTCATTGAATTTGATCATGACTGCCGCGAAGGAATTTGTGGTATGTGTTCGATGGTTATCAATGGAGCGGCTCATGGCCCTCTTCGTGGTGTGACCACTTGTCAGTTACATATGCGAAGCTTCAAAGATGGGGATACCATCACGATTGAACCCTTTCGCGCCAAATCCTTTCCTGTTTTGAAAGATTTAAAAGTGGACAGAACGGCTTTCGAAAAGATCCAGCAAGCCGGGGGTTACATTAGTGTAAACACAGGGAACGCACCTGAGGCCAGTGCCATTCAAGTTCCAAAAGAAGAGTCTGACCTAGCTTTCTCAGCAGCAGCTTGTATTGGTTGTGGCGCCTGTGTGGCGGCCTGCCAAAATTCTTCTGCCATGTTGTTTACCGCAGCCAAGGTTTCTCAGTATGCCCTTTTACCCCAAGGACAAGCCGAGCGAAGCCGTCGTGTTCTCGATATGGTGGGAGCCATGGATAATGCTGGCTTTGGTAATTGCACTAACACGGGGGCCTGTGAAATGGCTTGCCCAAAAGAGATTAGCCTGGAAAACATTGCTCGCATGAACCGAGACTATTTTTGTGCGAGCCTGTCGCGCCGCTAAATTGGCCGAGCAGCGTGTACATTTTGATTACAGAATCATTTAACCATGCGCTTTGCACCATGGTTCTTATTAAGAAGGCTCCCAAAGATAAAGGAGCCCTCATCTTACGAACAACAATCTAGACCTCAGCCTGACAGCCATCAAGTTTCACCTCGAAAGCTCCGATAAAAGATATGAATCTATCTCAAGGAAAGAGGTCTATATGAAAAAGATGGCTGAAATTATGGAAGAGTTAGGCTTTCGACCTGAAGCTTCAGACGAAGTTAAAAAGGCGTTCATTAAAAATCTAGTTAGAGAGGCTCAAAAAAGCGAATTCTCTCGCCCTAAGCCGGTTGCGAAAAAGAAAGAAACAAAAAGCAAACGCGACGCTGACAATTACCAACAAATCTCACTATTCGATAAAAAAATCCCGAGCTAAAGCGCAGAGATTTCCAAATTACTGCAGGAGAACAAATAGACAGGTGCCCGGTCTTCAAATCGCTTACTTGGAGGGCCGCCTCGACGAACTTCGATTACGGCGTGAGTGAACTCGTTAAAGTTTGGATCAAAATAAAAACGAATGCGCTGATAGGCTTCAGAACCTTCTCCAGGAGCAGGTGTTATCGAGGTGTAAACTCCGTTCTGGTAGCTAAATTGTGAGTTGTCATATTCTTCAGAATAACTTTGCATCGGAAGATAGTCGTGGCTCCAACCATAGGCATATCCATCAGCTAAAGATGGAGGCTTGGGTGTCAGAGAGTGGTCAATGTGGAGTTGTAGATCGGGCCCTTGATTGAGCTCGTCGTTTTGTCGAGCGCGGAGTTCACACCATTGATTCTCGCTTGTAGTTTCATTGACTTGATAGGGACTGTCCGGACCTACCGTGCTCATGGCTTCTTTTCGTAAAAACCCACTAGAGTTAGATCCACTGCTTGCGAGCCCTTCAGTACTTGGTTGAGAACTTGTAGCCTCTTGGGCCGGCTGTCGTTTGGAGGGTGGTTTTATAATAAGGGTTTTCATAATTCGTGGAAACTGATGGCTATCTTTGGGGTTTTTAGGTGTGTTTGCACAGCCAACGGTTAGTCCAAAACAAAAAAGTAAAATGACTCGCATCGAGTCCTCCAGTGATTAAGGGGCTGGATGAATTTCTAAGTTGGTAATGGATATGGATTCATGGTTGCTATAGATCAGGTCGGTTCCTAAAATCATACCATCGGATTTTCGTTCGACGATTACAGATCTCAAACCTTCGCCAAAATCACCCAAGATAAAGCCTCGGGCGGGACGAGTCTCTTCGTTTTCAAGGAGGCGCCCATTTTCATCAAAATAAAGTATTTTTCCGGGATCTTCTTCGGCCATAAACACTTGAAAGGGTTCTTCGGACTCAACAAAGCCGAAGACAAGGCCTTTTTCGGTATAAAGGTCGTTAGAACGAGCCAACTCGATAAGAACTTTATCATTAATAAGTGGAATTTTTTGCAGACCTTTGTGGCGGGACAGTAGTGTTCGACTGACTTCTGATCGGCCCTTTACTTCCATCAAGCTAAGATCGTGACCTCGGTGTAGGGTTTGTCGTATTTGATTTTCACTGTCCAGATTTCGCTTCGAAGAGCCGTCAAAAAAACTGAGCTCCACTTCATTGATTGGATTGTTTGAATCCATTGGGTCAAAAAATTCCAGATGTTTGGAAACCTTTGAAAGATCGACAATCACAGGAGACACCTTACCTTGTTCAACAATCACCAGACGTTCGTCCAATATCTCACCATCTCGCTCTATCACTAATTCATAGTCACCATCTTGTAGTCCCACAAAAGAAAATAGGCCATTGGTTGATGTGGCCTTTTGGTCAAGTGTTGCGAAACCAGCGGTCATGAAATAAAGAGGGGTTGATTTTTCCAAGCGTGCCACATAGCCCTCAGCATTTTCGATACCTTGGATTTTTCCGTAGACGGTTCCCTTATCCTCGACTTCGTAAATGCCTAAATTTTCCAAGTACTTGAAGAATGAGACCATGTATTTGTTTTCGAAAAGCAAGACGTTTGCCTCGGTCTTTGAATCCAGTGTAAAAATTGAGTCGAAAAAACCTTCTTTAGAGGCGATGGCTAAGGTGCGAGAGTTCGTTTTCTTCCAGTTGAAGAAACTAAACTCACCCGAAGAGTCTGATTGGGTGGCATCGTTGAACGAATAAAGTGCAACCTCAACACCTTCCACGGGTTTCCGCACCCCTGTTCCTAAAGAGTCGGCATGGACGATTTGACCCGCAACATCCCAATCAATTGGTAATACCTGGATGTTGGAGACAATTTCCTCTTGGTTGGGCTTGAATTGGGTAAGATCAAGTAGTCCTTCACCGATCAGTTCGTCGTTACTATCGTAGAGAGATATAATCACGTCTCCGACTAACTTGGAAACTTCAATTTCGTAGGTAGCATCAGGTGTATTGATTGAGCCACGTTGCAACTCGTAGTCACCAACAACCCAACTGACCTCCATTGACCCAATGAATGCCAAGCCCTGCTTCAACTGAATTCCGCCTAAGACTTTATAGTTCGTCACATCAGGGGCGGCTTCTAGTTCTTTGGCCTGTGCTGACATTTCTTGTTCTTCTAGTGCTTTTTTCAAAAGACTTTTTGAAATGATAGGGTCATTTACGCGAGGCTCTTGAGAAACCACCTGTGGGCGCGGATTGATGTTCGCAGCCAGCGGTCCAAAGGCTAGCTCGCCCCCATCACTGAGTTCTTTTTTGTACTCAATTTCTTCTTTTTTCACGATCTGGGCTAGTGTGGTTCGAAGGGTTTTGATTTCTGAAACGGCCTTTTCGCCATCAAAATGATTTAATAAATTTTGAAATACAGGATTGGCTTTCTTTTGAGAGGCCAGGGTCTGACCATTTCTTACCCGAACTTTTGTTTCGACTTTATCTTTTGCAGCGAGCTTTTCAAATGAGGTGGTGGCTTCACCAGAACGCAAAGCCACCGCGGGCACCGAGTCCATATTTTCGTATAAATATTCATCTTCGAAGGCCGCGAAAGCAGGAGAGAATTGATCGAAATCCAATTGAAAGGTTTGGGCGGTGAAAACCAATGATTTGTCGGGAGAAACGTAGCTTTGGCCGAAGACCAAGACAAACCCCACAAGCGCGAGTAAAAAGAACTTAGGTACAAGCCAGTTGATGATGTGTTCTTGGGGTCTGTTTTTCTTCATTGGTCCGTCCATGGTTAAAGAACAAATATCCACGTCATGTGGAAAACAAAACATTGTCCTTATATAAGAGTCTATTTAGTAGGGACGAAAATCGTCAATAAGATCCCGCTCTTCAGGACGACCGGCGAGGTATGTTTCCACCTTGTTAAGATAATGCTGGGCTAGTTCTTTGTCGAACCGATCAAAGACGTATTTACCACCGTTGAGTCGTTCAATTTTGTAAACGACAGCCACTTTATAAGGGCGTCGGTCGCCTAAAATTGTAATTGCCAATAAAGCGCGTTCCGTTTGTTTGTAAGCTTTGAGTCTAGGGTCGGTACCTGGACGGTGATAATGAGAAAAGTAGGTGCGGTTGTTTCTGCTTTTTCGCTGCACCTTACTTCTCATTGAGTAGTAAACAGCTTTCCTAACATCTTGCAGAGGGCGACGCAGCTCCTGGCTGGAAACCCCTCCCTTGGTGGGAGACGAGCATTGAGTAGTCATGGCTAGCATGACTACCCAGAGGATTGTTACTGAGTATCCAAGTTGTTTAAACAATATTTTTTGCATCCTGAAGGAACTTCTCAATTCCTTTGTCTGTTAGTGGGTGCTTAGTGAGTCCCTGCATCACTTTGTATGGAACAGTCACAATGTCGGCACCAATCAAAGCTGATTCTAATATATGCATGGGGTGTCTGACACTAGCAACCAAGATTTCAGTCTGCATTTGGTAGTTTTGAAAAATGGTCTGCATTTGAGAAATGAGCTCCATGCCGGGAGTAGAGATATCGTCCAAACGACCAACAAACGGAGAAACCATCATGGCTCCAGCTTTTGCAACCATTAGTGCTTGAAGAGGAGAAAACACCAAAGTGACGTTGGTCGGGATATTCTCAGCCTTCAGGCGACGCACCGCAATAAGACCATCTTCACACATTGGGATTTTAACAACAACGTTGTCGTGAATTTTGGCAAGCTCCATGCCCTCTTTGTACATTCCGTCGGCATCGAGACTGATTACTTCAGCACTGATTGGTCCATCCACCACATTGCAAATGTCTGTGATGACATCCTTATTGGAACGACCTGTTTTTGCCACAAGAGAGGGGTTTGTTGTGACCCCATCAACCCAGCCTCTTTTATTGGCCTCTTTAATTTCTTCGATATCTGCTGAGTCTATAAAAAACTTCATTTCAGCTCCTTTTATAGAGATCATTTACTCTTAGCTCAAATCTAGGGAGCTAAAACCAATTGGCCTCTCAATAGTTTATGTACTCTAGGCTTAATATTTATATGATCTATATTCCATAGGTGCCCTATGGAGTTCAACACCTTTTCAGTAAACCAGAATATTCCCGAAATCATTGAAATTTTTTGAAAAAATCATCCATTTCGTAGAACCCAGGCTTTTGACAGACCAACCACTGGGCAACGGCTATGGCTCCCTGTGCAAAAAGACTTCGATTGTGTGCTGTATGGGTTATTTCTAGTTGTTCATTTTGTGAGGAAGCTACAAATCTGTGGATGCCAAAGACCTCTCCTTCTCGGTGGGAGACGATGGGTTCTAGCTGATCGGTACTTTTACGAGCGGCTTTTTCAACAATTAAGGCGGTGCCGCTCGGTTTGTCTTTTTTGTGAATGTGATGGGTCTCTTCTATCCTAAAGTCATAAAAAGCATCAAATTTTGCCAATATCTCGGTTAACTGGCACATTATGTAGACCCCAAAGCTCATATTGGCGGCCCAAAAGACAGGGTGGTTTTTAGCCATGGTCTTTAGCTTGGTGAAGTCATCGCCCTTATAACCAGTGATACCTGAAACTAAGGCGCAGGGGTTCTCCCCCATAAACTCTTCTAGTTGAGGCAAGGCTTCTGGGAGTGAAAAATCAATGACGACATCTGGCTTTCTTTTGGGTGAAGTATTTGTATCTTCTTTACTGAAGCCGCCGACAAACTCCAGCCCGTTAGTGTTATTTACTATTTTTTGAATTTCCTGACCCATGCGACCGGTCACTCCAAATATGTAAACGCCTGTACTCATAGTAGTCCCTTGTAGTCGCGGAAGGCTATTTCTTGATCCTGTTTTAATTTTTCCGACATGGGGACCAACGGCAAGCGTACTTCGTCAGTGGCGATCACGCCCTTCACTTTTAAAGCATATTTAGTTGGGATCGGGTTGGGCGATATGTAAAGACTGTCAATCCAGCGCAATTGCTGTCGAAACTCTTCTTTCACTGAATCGTCTCTTTCACGGGCTCGGTTCACCCACTCTACCATTTTGGCTGGAGCAATATGGGAACACACGCTGATGACACCATGACCGCCCAGAAAACAAAAGTTGATGCAGCTACCGTCATCGCCACTAAGCAAACAAAAATCTTCGGGCACTTGGCTTTTATACATTGAAAAATTATTTAGGTCTGGGTTGGCTTCTTTGATTCCAACAATATTGGGGTGTTTGGATAATTCCACAATGCTTTGGGGCGATAGGGCTGCCACGGTTCGGCCGGGTACATTATAAAGAACAACAGGTTTTCTGACATTATCAGCCACCATTTTAAAATGTGCCACCAATCCCTCTTGCGGTGGTTTGTTGTAGTAGGGAACAACAACTAACAATCCATCAATGGGATATTCGCAAGCTTTTTGGCTCCACTGAACTGTTTTAGCCGTATTGTTAGATCCTGAGCCGAACAATACAGGAATTTTCTTGTCTACTTTTTTGCAAACAAAATCTAAGACTTTCAGCTGTTCATCTTCAATTAAGGTGGCACTTTCGCCAGTTGTACCACAAACCACTAAACCTTGAATGCCATCACTCAGTTGTTGGTCCACTAGTTGTCCCAACGAATCGAAATCTACATTGCCACCCTTAAAGGGTGTTACAAGTGCAGTAAAAACGCCTTTAAACATTTTGATCCTTCTTTTCTAAATATTGTCCTTTAAAAATTAATTCGGCGGGGCCGATTAAAGTTACATGGGGTCCATTCAGTTTCACTGACAGTTCTCCGCCCGGAGCCTTCAAACTATAAATGTCTTCTTGGTTCTGACTTTGTAAAACAAAAGCACTGGCGATCACCCCAGTTCCGCAGGCCAAAGTGAAGTTTTTTACACCTCGCTCAAAGGTTTTGGTCGAATGAACCCCTTCTTCAGAAGAGTCCAGCAAGGTTACATTGGTTTGGCTTTCACCGAACTTTGGGTGAGTCTGAATTTCTGCACAATCTTTGTTGGTCACTTCGCCCAACTGATTCAGCAAGACAAAGTGAGGAACCCCCGTATTGATATAATATCCACTAAAGGTTTTGAAGTTCTCTAAATCGATAGACACTTCGGCCATTTTATCTGATGGGATTGTCCAGCTCACTTGGACGGAATTATCTAAAAATCGTCCTTTGACTGGTCCAGCTAGAGTTTTGAATTCACACTTATCCAAACCAAAATGATCTTTGATAAAGCGAACTGCGCATCGGGCTGCGTTTCCGCACATTTCCGCTTTGGATCCGTCGCTATTGTAAAAGTCCCAGACAAAACACTCTGGTTTGCTTTCATCATCATGAATAATAACCAAGCCGTCCGCTCCGATTCCACTGTTGCGGTCACAGAGCTTCACAGCGAGTTGGGAGAGGTCTTTGTTCTCAGGTACATCTGGGTGAAGCATGAAAACAAAATCGTTTCCAGCTCCCACCAATTTTTCAAAAGGGATCATCACTTGTTAGCCTTATTTTTCTTTTTCTTAGACTCGTTCATTTCTTGGTCGACCCCTTTATAAAGAGGCTTTCCGATGCCGATCTCGCGAGGTGTTTTCGGTGGGAGTGGGCGGCCTTTCACACCACAGGCTGTGATGCTGCCGAAAATGATACCCAAACATAAAATGAGAACTTTATTCATGCCCGCAACTTACAATAAAATTGGACTCCCAGCAATGGATTAGCTGGGGTCAGCATAGGAGTTAACGAGGACCTTCCGTGGTTTGGAACCGTTGGCTGGGCCAATAACGCCTTCTCTTTCCATGGTTTCGATAAGGCGAGCGGCTCGCGGGTAACCCAGGCGAAATTTTCTCTGAATTAAAGAAGCGCTGATCTCCTTCATTGTTGAGGCCCATGAAAGGATTTCATCGTATCTCTCGTCATATTCTTCGTCGGCATCAGACTCAAAGCCACCCATAGCTCCTCCACCTGCGCCAGAGCTGGTCATTTTGATGGCGGTCTCGTTGTACTCAGGGTCACCCTGGTTGGACCAATAGGACATGACCGCGCTAATCTCGTCTTCCGTGACCCAAGGGCCGTGATGACGAACCGGTTTGGCGACTCCTGGGGCGAGAAAGAGCATATCCCCTCTAGCCAAAAGTCTTTCACCGCCGGCTTCATCAAGTATTATTCGTGAGTCCATTTTGCTGGCCACTTTAAAACTGATTCGCCCTGGAATGTTGGTTTTGATCAAGCCGGTGACCACATCTTTTCGCGGAGATTGCATAGCGAGAATCAGATGAATTCCACTAGCTCGTGCCATCTGTGCGAGACGCACAACCAATTGTTCCACGTTCGCTTTATCAACCGTCATTAGGTCGCCAAACTCTTCTACGACGATCACGATATACGGTTGGGGTTCAAAATAATAAGTTTCATTGTGGCGATTCTGACTTTCAAGTTCTGCATTGAAGGCTTCGTGCTCTGCTGCCTTCTCTTTGTCAAATTCACCAACCTTTGAATTGAAGGACTCAAGTCCTCGAGATCCAAATTTTGACATGGATCTGTAGCGCTTTTCCATTTCTTTAACTGCCCACTTAAGTGAGCCCACAGCCTTTTTTGGTTCGCATATGGTTGGCATTAGAAGGTGTGGAATGTCATTGAATGTAGATAGATCGACTTGTTTTGGATCGATTAAAATTAATCGCAAGGTTTTAGGAGAGTGGCGAAATAGTAATCCCGTCAGTGCACATACAACAAAAACAGACTTTCCAGAACCCGTGGTCCCTGCCACCAACAAGTGAGGCATTCTTCGCAAATCGACAACCTTCGGGGTACCGTTGGCTTCTCGTCCCAAAGCGAGCGGTAGCTTAACATCTTCAGACCAAAATTTTTCGTTAGCCACAATATCTTTTAGGTACACTGTTTCACGATTGGAGTTAGAGGTTTCAATACCGACAACATCGCGTCCCGGGATCGGCGCAATAATACGTACCGATTCGCTGCTTAAGGCCAAAGAAAGATCATCAGCAAGTTCAGTAATCTTACTAATCTTCACATCGGCATTGGGTTTGAATTCAAACATTGTAACAGCGGGGCCGGGTTTAGCACCCTTTACTTCGCCTTTCACTGAAAACTGAGAGAGCTTATCCACCAAGATATTTGATTTTCGATTCACTTCATTCTGGTCAACTCGATAGCGGGTGGCAGGTGGATCTTCTAACATTTTAATATCTGGAAGCTTCCAGTTGGCAATTTTTCGTTGCACCTTTCTTTTCATTTGCACTCGTCTTTTGCGACTAGGAACAGAGGTTTCGGCCTCTTCATCCTCAGACTCTTCAATGAAGTCGACCTCTTGTAGCACTTCTTCTTTTGGACTGAATGGCTCTGGGTCATTAGAGAAAATAGTGGGAATTTGCGAAGGGCGAATTTTGGGTTTTGGCAATTCTGGTCTTTGAAATTTAATGGTTTTAACTTTACTCAGTCCAGCCCAAAAGCCCTTGGAAACTAGACTAAAGGTGTTGAAGAACAATTGTATGGCTCGATCAACGCCTTTTTGCAGAGTCCAATCCGTTACTGAAATTAGACCAATCACCATAAAGGTTCCTAGGAACAAAGTGGCGCCATAAGTATTCAATACTTTCATTAGGCTTAGCGATAAGAATGACCCAATGGTTCCGCCAACGCCAACGTAGTTGTTATAAAACTTTAAATGATTAAAATAGATCTCAAACAGTGCAGCCGAGCTGATCAATAACAAAACCAGCCAAACTTGTTTTTTAATACGACTGCCAGTGTGTTCTTTTTGCAATACCTGATAGCTCATGACGAAAAGAAAAACCACGAATACCCAAGAGCTCATGCCAAAAAATTGATACAAAAAGTCAGCGGAAAAACTACCAAAGTAGCCACACCAGTTGCTAGGAGACTGGCTCTGGCCGAGTGAGTTCCAGGAAGGGTCTTTGGGGCTGTAACTAAATAGAGAAAACCCGAGAAACAAACTGAGTGACAACCAAATAATTGAAACCACATCAGTGCGAAGCTTTTTCAAACGCTGCAATAACATATAATTAGTTTACTTATTTTTACTTAGAAAAGCAGGCATTAAGGGATGGACTCGACCTTATGGCCCAACGGAAGTCCAGCCCTAACTAGGCGAACTTTTTTTTGGCAAGATTTTTTTTTTTCATGTTGCGGAGAACATAGTTTGCATTTCTCATCTAGGCAGAATATCTAAGTCTTCCGCTTGTAATTCTTGGGAGTGTCATGGAAAATTTTGAAACTCAACGCGATCATCTGTACGTAACGAATTTACAATCCACTAGCTTGGAGCACTTGGTAAAAAGTAAACTGTCTCTTCTTTTTGAGCAGCAGAAACAAGCCGATGTTGAGCTAAATGGACTTCATAAGATCATCATCGAACAGGTTGAGAAGCCGCTGATCGAGCTTTCACTGCGTCAATATAATGGTAATCAGGTTAAAGCCGCCAAATTACTAGGTATCAATAGAAATACCTTGAAAAAGAAAATCGATACTTACAAAATCGAAATTAAGAAGCACCACTAGCACAAAGGCATCAGCGAGCGCATCTTAGATCTTCATCTCGAAAAGGCTCGCTCTACATCGCATAAATAGCATCTTTGGGGGATTTCTATGGATATGAGAAAGCCGCCGAGCAATGTTGACGCGGAGAAGTCAATTCTCGGTGGTCTCATGGTTCAGCCGGAAGCATTTGAAATTGTTTCGGATATTCTGCTTCCCACTGATTTCTATAAAGTTGTTCACCAAAAGCTTTATAAAGTTATGGCCGATTTGCACGGTCGCCGCGAACCTATTGATATTGTTACTGTTTCTAACGAGTTAAACTCTCGAAAAGAACTGGAGCAATTGGGTGGAACTGCCGTTTTAGCCGAAATCATGAACCAGGGCCCATCGGCTGTAAATATCCATCAGTACTCAAAAATTGTAAAAGAGAAGGCGCTTTCGCGTGAACTCATTCGTTCATGTACAGACATCGTCAATAAAGCCTACGACCAAGACTATGAAAATATGGATGCCTTCGTTGATGAAGCTGAAAGTAGTATCTTTCGTATTGGTGAAAAACGAGAAACCACAGGAGGCTTGGTGGGGGCGGCAGAGCTGATCAAGGTCAGTATCGATAAACTCACAGAGTTATCCACAAAAAAAGAAGACATCACAGGCGTTGCTTCAGGCTTTGGGCATTTGGATAAGTTGACGGCCGGATTCCAGTCGGGAGATATGGTGATTATTGCGGCTCGTCCTTCTATGGGTAAGACAGCTTTCAGTTTGAATGTGGCTTTAAATGCTGCGCTTCATAATAAGAAGCATGTGGCTTTCTTCTCTGTAGAGATGGGTAAAGAGCAATTGATGATGCGGATGCTTGCAACTGAGGCTCGGATTAACATGTCAGACTTGCGAGTGGGGAGGATCAAAGACAATGATTGGCCTCGACTGATTGATAAAGCCTCCAAGCTTGGAGAAGCTAACTTGTATATCGATGATACCAGTGGAATTTCACCGCAAGAGATTCGATCAAAATCACGAAGACTCAAACAACAACATGGTTTGGATATGATCTTAGTTGATTACTTGCAGATTATGAAGTTGAGGCAAAAGGTAGACAGTCGTGAGCGAGAGGTTGCGGAGATATCTCGAAGCCTTAAAGCCATTGCTAAGGAACTGGAAGTGCCGGTTATTGCACTGGCGCAGTTGAACCGAGGTGTGGAAGGTCGAACGGGAGAATCACGCAAGCCAGTTCTTTCTGATTTGCGAGAATCAGGTTCAATTGAGCAAGATGCGGATTTGATCATGATGCTTTATCGAGAAGAGTACTATGAACCAGACAATCCAGATATCAAAGGACAGGCCGATCTTTTGGTCCGCAAACACAGAAACGGACCAGTTGGTGAATTGAAGTTAAAGTGGGAAGCCCAATATGGGCGCTTTTCGCCATGGCAAGATGGACCACCACCACAAGGTCCAATGCCTTCTGGCCCAGCGCTCACACCGATCCGTGGTGGCGGTAAGCCGAAAAACTTTGCGCCTCAGGTGAATCGCTAGTGCAAGAAAAAGTCCGAGTCACCTTGGCCGTTGTATTTCACAACGAAGAAAAAAGCTTACCGAAATTACTTGAGTCTATTGAGGTGGTTTTCGCTGAAGAATGCGAGGAAACATTTGAGTTTCTATTTGTAAACAATGATTCGAGAGACAACTCATTATCGATTTTACTGAATTGGAGGATGCAAAATGAATCTCTCAAGATCCGCATTATTAATCGAACAGAAAATCACCTTGCGAAAGCTCGAACCCAATGCTTGGAACTTTGTAATACCCCTTGGTTGGCCTTTGTAGACGCTGATGCGATTCTGAATGAACGTTGGCCCAAAAACGTTCTCATTGTATTAGGTGATTTGGATACAGACGTTGTCGCTGTTGGAGGTGGTTCTGACTATGTTGGAGAACAATCATGGCACCAATATGCCAAAAGCCTTGCTCGCTATTTTCCAATGGGTAAAAAGCAATCGCAGAAAGTCAGAGTCAATCATGCTCCAACAAACAATTATCTCTTAAGAAAAACATCAGGGATCGCTGTTGGTGGGTTTGATCCATTTTTTGATCGAGTTGGTGAAGACCTTGAGTTCAATGTTCGTTTGCGAACGGCTGGAAAGATCCTCTATGACCCTCTATTTAGTGTTCAGCATGGTTTACCAAGCACAGTTGAGCAGTGGTATCGAAAAATGGCTCTTTATGGGCGTGCGCAAAGTTTTGTATTCAGCAAGTACCCAGGCAGTCTTCCGATAGAAAAATTTTTTCCTCTGGCGTTCTGTATTTTGATCAATGTTTTTCTAATCTTTTACCCACTGTTGGGTTTTGTAACAATCGTATTAAGCCTTTCGATTGCACGTATCCGTTTCTTTTTTCTAACATTTCTTTTTTATGGCCTGGGTGAAGCAGTGGGCTTTTTTAAATATATCTATCTACAAATGAGTCATGGAAGTTCTGTGAATCAGAAGAGCAGAGTTCAATAAATCTCTTGTATTCAGGAAAGGTGTTTTCAAATGAGGTTCCCTTTCGTCTGTCGTACTCACGAATAAACCGCAAAAAATCTTTTCGTAACAAAAATTTAATAGCAGAATTTTTATATGGGTTACCAACTAATGGAATGATGCGAGATACCTTCTGTATTTCAGATTCACTAAAGGTGGACTCGTTTTTAAGCCACCAATCGATATCAAAAAGGTATTCTTGAAAATCGAGTGTTAATATCTCTACACTTAGATGCTCGGGTTGTCTTAAATAAGGCGTATCAATATGGATTCTATGTTCTGGGAAGCGATTCTTCAACAATTGGATTTTCCGTAAAAGAGAAGAGAACCCAGGAAGACTCAATAGGTTGACTGTGATCATGAAACAAAGTGTAAGTGGCTTTTTAGTCTTCTTTAAAATCTTCTCTACATTGTAATAAAATATCATTTCGTCCAAGCCGAACCGGATGTACTCAGCTTGGTCTCCGACACTGTCAATGCTGGTAAAAACAAGGACCTCTTTGGTTACATCCTGCAATTGGTTGATATGGCCAATAAACTTGTCCATCCGCTCATCAGAAAATCCCAAGTTCGAATTAATCGCAAAACGCAGATTGGACTGAGGGGTTTTGATGAGATCCTGAATCAAGCGAAAAGTTTCTTTAGACAACAATGGTTCGCCGCCAGTAATTCTCAAATAGCGCAAGTGATTGCGGAGCTCGGGCCACCACTGCCAGAAGAGCTGAATATTTTTATCCCGTTTCATTTTACTTAGAGCCTTACGATTTCGGTTGTAGCCTTTATTGATCCAGTTCCCGAGGGTGGGGTAGTCGCCAAACTCTGCCACTTCCTTTTCCCATCGGCTCGAGTAGGCGGGGCTACAGTACATGCAGCGAAACTGACATGTGTGATCAAAGGAAAGCTCTAAAAATGAAGGGTGTATATTGGCCCCAAGATTGGAATCTAGAACCTCTTGGAAGAAATCGTTATAGGCAGCCTCGGAGCTTTTGTGGACCCTGTCACTCAGCTCCCCTTTTCTTTCTACGGTCCAGCA
This sequence comes from uncultured Bdellovibrionales bacterium, assembly GCA_965368905.1. Taxonomy (GTDB): domain Bacteria; phylum Bdellovibrionota; class Bdellovibrionia; order Bdellovibrionales; family JAGQZY01; genus JAGQZY01. The sequence goes on from CBDUOS010000037.1 coordinate 18,636, forward strand.
GTACTCACACTCGTGAGGGCGCTGACCATTGAGCATTTTTTTTCTAGATTTGAGCTTTCCAGGGGTATTGTGCATTTTACTGGGGTTTTTTGGATCAATCTCAAAAGGGTGGCTACGCACATGATGACAACTTTGGGTGTGTCCATTGTGCAAATGAATTGTTGTATTTTTCCACTTGGCTAGACAAAAGCTATCAGAAACCAAGTTAAGTCGATCCAGTGTATTTTTCAGTTCAGTCGTGCTTTTCAAGCGCCCTCCGTGCCTCATCATAGCCGAGCCAATAGGGTTTTCCAATGTAGAATCTTGAAAGAGACTTTCATTTAGGAGAGGTTTTCGGTTTGCTTTGCCTGAAAGATTTTTCTATTATGATTCTTCGTAATACGAATGAAGCGAGAGGCTGTGTGAGCAATATTTCTATAGTTATGCCCTGTTACAACGAGCAAGAAGCCATTCCGCAAGTCATTCCTCGCGCCTTGGAATGTCTTGATCTTCTTAAGGCAGAAAACAAAATTTCAAATTATGAGTTGATTGTTGTGAACGATAAGTCCACTGACTCTTCAGTAGAGATGCTGAAATCATTTGAGAACGTAAAACTCTTTCACACCAACGGAGTTGGACGTGGTTATGGTAAAGCCCTTAAGCTGGGCTTTTCGAAAGCCCAGGGAGACTGGATCGGTTTTCTAGACATAGACAATAGTTATCGTCCTGAAGATATTTCTATGTTTATCGATGAAATTAAAAAGGGTGAATCTGACTTCATTATGGGGCAGCGTTACTTTAGTGAAAAGGGCATGAGTTTTACACGTGGTCTTGGAAACTTGATTTATGTTGTTCTGGCGCGATTATTTTATCGATCATATTTGGATGATGTATGTAGTGGTTTTCGTTTTTTTCATAGAAAGCACTTGAAAGAAATCGCCGGTATTCCGGAACAGGGCTTGGATTTTTCAATTCATTTAACATTAAAAATGATTTCGCAAAAAAAACCTATTAAGCCCATTCCCATCCAATATGACCCGCGCTTAGGTGAATCAAAGTTATCCGTGTTTAGCGATGGTTGGGCCTTTTTAAAAGTTCTTGTCGATTTAAAGTTAAGGAGTGCTGGCAGTGTTGCTGAGCATAGTCGAGTGCGGTCGTCATAATAAAAACAATCACTGGAAAGCCCAAATAATACCAGTGCGAAGACAAAGTGATCGTATTGAATGGGTCGGTCCCGTTCTTGGACCCCATGCCGCTGGAATGAGAAATCTTGGCGCAACTCGTGCTACAGGTCAATGGTTGTTTTTCAAGGATCAAGATTGTGAAGTGAACGTTGCCTCCATTGAAAAAATTTGCCTCGAATTGGACCAACAAGAACCCCAGTTAAAATTAATTGGTGGAATCTATCAAAATAGTTCAGATGGTTTTTTTGCAAAGGTCTACAGTTTTATGCAGAGGTCTTGGGTTCTCAATGGTATTGAAGATCGAAGGTGGGGAAAGTTTCATAAAGCAAAAAAACTTCTTGGTGGGGCATTGTTGGTAAACAGACTGGCATTTGATCAATTGGGTGGTTTTTCTGAAGAAATTGGTTGGGGTGGAGAGGAGTTGGAATTTGTCAATCGAGCCCGGCTACACAACTGTGGAACTGCGGTTAGTTATAGGTTAAGAGTTCGACATAAAAATAGTCTTAATATTTTAGGATTTATTAGACGAGCTTGGTTCCAAAACTTCAATCCGGGTTATTTTTCTTTTAGAAGGCAAGAGCCTGTCACGTCAGCCTTAGGCTATTATCGAGGGCCCATTCTCTATTGGCCCGCTATGACTTTATTTTTGGGGATTGGAACATTGGCCAATATGACGGGTGGACTGGTTCGACGCTGGGAGCAGTTGTGGAGCTAATCAGAAAGTTTTTTAGAAAAACCCCGAGTCTTTCTAAATGGTCACAGCCAATGACGGTTCAACAATTGATCGCAAAGTTTGATGTTTTTTATGTTTGTTTTGATGAGCCCAATCGAAAAGAAAATTGGCGACAAATTCAATCTTATATTCCATCTGTAAAAAAAGTAGAGGGCGTTGTGGGGTTTGATCGAGCTCTTAAAACTTGTGCTCAACAGTCTGAGACGGAATATTTTTTTATAATTGATGGTGATAATATAGTTTTGAATGAAAGATTCGATCGTAAGATAGAAGTGCCTGGAATCGAGGATCAGTGGGTTCTGTCTTGGTCCTCTAGAAATCCTGTCAATGGCCTTTCTTATGGGAATGGTGGGTTAAAATTGTGGCCCAAACAAGTGGCTTTGAAAATAGAGAGTCATGAAAATGCTGATAGCACAGACGACCAAACCGACTATTGTTTTATTGCAGATTACTACTTGGTTGATGACTTTGTGACTGAAACAGTTATGAACGCTACATTCATACAGGCCTTTCGAGCGGGATTTCGTGAAGGCGTAAAAATGAGTTTGGCTTGGGGTAAACAAGTTGCTCTAAACCACGAAAATTTTGAGCAACAATTGGGGCGACAAAATAGAGAACGTTTAAAAGTGTGGTGTGAGGTGGGGCATGATTCGTTTAATGGCTGCTGGGGCATTCTAGGGGCTCGTTTGGGCTTAATGAAAAACGTCATCGAAAAGTTTGATTACACTTTCATTAACTCCTACCAGTGGATTGATGATTACTTGTTGAACGAAATTCTGCCTAAAATAGGGGTAACCCCAGAGCAAATTAATTCGATGATTTGGCAGAAACAGGGGTTAAAAAGGCTTTTGGTTCAACTGGGGGACGAAATCAATGCGGCGATCCCATTGAATTTACAAGAGTTATCACCCCTAGAAAGCATGCAGTTTAAAGCAACCTTCCAAAACCCTTCGCGGTCGGGCCTTCTAGGTCGCAACCCTCGACTTTAGGATAAGTTTATATTTCGAAGTGGCCAAAGCTTTGAAGCTTTTGGTTGAATAAATTCAACAAGGGGGAGAGCTTCATGGATGATACTCTCATAAAACAAGTGGCCCAGGGAATGGGTTTAGGCGAAGATCGAATCAAAGAAATTCTAGACAAGTGGATTCAAGATACAGGACGAAGTCCTCAAGATTTGAGTCTTGAGGACTTTCGAGAAGTACTTGTAGAACTTATGCAAAGCCTCTTTTTAGAGGTGGCTTCAGGAGAAAACAGTTTTATTCAGACTTCTCGTTAAGTCTTTCCACTGTGATAACAATCTCCTGTTCCAGACCCTCTCCCATTTTGATCATAGCTTTGTGCTGACCAAGAATTTTGATGGGTTCAGGTAAAGAGATATCTCTTTTGTCGATGATATAACCTTGTTTTTCCAATTCATCCGAGATGTCTTTGGTTGTTACGGAGCCAAAAAGTTTGTCTTCTTCTCCAGCATTTAAACTAAATACCAGTTGAAGACCGGCAATTTTGTCGAGAGTGCTTTTACGCTCTTCTACAGCCTTTTTCTGACGGCTGTCGGCAACACGCTTCCAGTGCTCAAATTCTTTCACACGTTTTTCGGTAGCTTCAGCAGCTAACTTACGTGGGAACAAAAAATTACGAGCGTAACCATTTGCCACACTAACGAGTTCTCCAACCTTCCCAAGATCTTTTACGTCTTGTTTCAATATAACTTTCATACAGTACTCCTTTTCTAAAAGACCGATTCTTCTGGGGCTCGCATTAAACGAATTCCCGGATCACGCTCTCTCCGTTTTCTTCTTCTCATTTCCAGTAAGGCCGTGGACTCGAAAATCAAACCAGTAATCGAGAATCCCCAAGCCACTAATAAACATAAAAAATTGAAAGATGGCTAAAAAATAAGCCAACATTCTCCAAAACCCGAATAACCGTAAGCGATCCAGGAAATAGGTAAAAACCGCCAGCCCTTGAAAAAAATAGGCTGCCATAGACACGGCCAAAATATTCTTCGCAACTAAAGGAAGCCAGTCCACCCCTGTAAGAATGAAGGTTCCAGCCAAACTGCCAATAAAAACCCAGATGCCCCAGTCTGGCACACGAAACATTCGCATAGCATATTGCTGTTGTCGTGTGGTTGAAATGCGTCCCACAGTTAATGAAACAAACAGGATCAACATAAGGCTGATAATGATTCCCGAGGGCAAATACCACATCATGGTGTCCAGTGTGGTTTCTTTAAACTGGGGAATCTGTTGTAGTTGCAATAGCAGAGGCTGTGTCTTGTTGGTCAAAAAATTTTGGATGTTTGCGCCCTTCCACTGGGTATAACCAAGCACAGCAAAAACATTGGCACTCATTGTGGCGAGTACGGCAGCAGATGAAGCTAAAAAGATGGAAACCTTTTTTTCTTCGAGCTCTCGATAAAACCCAATCAATAGGCATATCGAACCGTATTGCAAAGCGAGAGTCCATTGACTAAAAGCCAAGAAGATTCCCAAGCTGGCAAGGGTGATGGTTAAAAAAATTTTTCGACCAAAGGTTAATCGCAAATATCGAATGGGTAAGGCTGCCAACAGCAAAAATGCAAAGTAGGACAACGCCATTCCAAGGAACGATGTCACCGCCAGTCGACTCCAGTACCGACGAGTCACTGACTAAATTTCCTTATTTTCCGCGAGCGGCTTTACGGGCCTTAAACTTGGCCTCTTTTTCTTTCTCTTTTTGTAAAGTGTCGGCCAAGCGTTCTTTCCAACTTTCAACGTGTTTTGCCAAAGTGGTATTCTCTGATAAACGCGTATGCACAGCACGAAGAACTTTGTCGTTGATCTTCATTGTACGCTCAAGTTCTTTGATCGCCTCTGGTGCAGCCATAAAAGTTGAGTGGAAATAAATGGCTCTTGATTTATTTTCGATTGGGTTGGCCAACTTTCTTTTTCCCCAAGTGTCGACATGGTTCATCTCACCAGAAAAAGACTCAATGATTGATTTGTTCTTTTTGAAAAGATCTTTTTGATCTTGGTCTGTCGACATTTCATCCATCATGATGATGGCTTCATAGGGACGGGTCACAGTGGATTGACTGATTTCCAACATAATCTTCCTTTCGGTTATAACCCATGGACCCTGTGCCCATGAGTAAGGCTTAAAATTTTAGCAGTATCTATCATAGCGATCTCAGCATAACAAGGAAAAAAACCAGAGGTAGGTCTGCTAACCCCTTGATTTCGCAACAATAATCTCCAAAAATGAAAGTATGAGAATCTACCTCGATTGTATTGAGGGTCCCCATAAAGGCCAAAAATACAGCTTAAGTGAAAAAACCAGTTTTGGGCGCAAAGAAGCCGATGTTCTTCTTAATGACCCTAAGCTATCGGGAATACATGCTTATTTTGAATTCTCTGAAGACTCTGGGTGGTCTGTGGTCGACAATAAGTCGCGAAACGGAGTTTGGGTTAATGGCTTGAAAGAGTCCCGAATGGTGTTGAAGGATGGGGACCTGATCTTGTTTGGTTCTACAAAATTTGTCGTTCGTCTGCTCGAGGCCGGGGCCTTTCAGTTTAGCGAGAAGTTTCAAGTCTGGGTTCAAGCATTGTACAAAAAACTGGTAAACGCTCAACCTGCGATCCAAGAGGTCAAACCTGAGCTTCGCTTAAAGGTCGTTCAAGGGATCCAATATGGACAGACTTGGAGTATATTTTACGGCCCTCGTAAAGCGGGAAGAGAAAGTACAGATATATGCCTTTATGATGAAAAAGCCCCTCGCAACAGTTTTGAGATTCAAGTTAAAGGGAAGTATGCCTATTTTTACACAGAAAATGAAGCTGTTGTTCGAATTAACAATCGCAGTGTGAAGGAAAAACAATTTACCCCCGGAGACGTGATCTCTTTTGGTGACAGTCAAATACTAGTTGAGATAGACGAGGGTCATGGATTCGGTAATTAAACAAACAGGATTTTTTAAGAGCTTCGATGGTGCCGATATTTATTTTGAATCACGAGGCGAAGGCGCACCAATAATCTTTTGTTATGGAATTGGTTGTTTATTTAATCACTGGTCTCCCCAGGTGCGCCATTTTTCAAAATTCCGCCGTGCCTGTATGTTAGATTACCGTGGGCATCACAAAAGTCCAATACCTGAAGATAAAGAGTCATTAACTATAGAGGCTCTGAGTAAAGATTTGATCGAATTCTGTGATCAAAACAATTTTAAATCTGTCGACTTTGTTGGGCACTCTTTTGGTTGTCAGGTTTTACTGGGTGCTTATCAATTGCGATCTGAACTTTTTAAAACAATGAGTTTCGTTAATGGTCTGTATAAAAATCCATTCGCCCACATGATTGAAGCTGATGAAGGCGTGGAGCTAATTAATCAAGCAAAAAAGATTTATAATCAAGCGCCTGGATTGATTTCTACTTTATGGGAAAAAGGAGTGACGAACCCGCTTTTGGTTCCGTTGAGTTCTTTGGCTGGCGGTTTTAATCTTTCGAAAACGGCAATGAAAGACATCGAAATTTACGCTCGCGGAATGTCATCCATCGACCTGCGAGTGTTC
>CBDUOS010000038.1:0-24449 GCA_965368905.1 uncultured Bdellovibrionales bacterium
ATCATTGGGGCCCGCTTCACTTTGTCCACCGGTACACCAGCCCGGAGTGAAGGTGTCGGCCGGAGCACCGTTACAGCCCGGGTCTCCCCCAGAGGGTGACAAGTTGATACGACCAATCCAACCACCGGGAACACCAGTATCGATGTCGTAGCGAGTGATGCGATGCAAATCGTAGTCGGCGACATAGACGTAGTTGTCATCAACCGCTACACCCAAGGGACTTCGCATGATTCCATTGGACTGGTAGTTGATGTTTTGATTGTTGTATTCTGAATTCGGTAAATAATCCGCCCCCGTACACCAGCCGGGTGAGGCTGAGAAAGGGTTAGCGGTGGTACAAGCTGCAATCACTCCACCCGTCGGTGTTGTCGTGATGTTTCCGACCCATCCGATGATTTCACCGGTGCGAATATCTATTTTCTTCACGCGAGAGGCTGAGTACTCTGCTAAAAAGAGGTAGTTCCCATCGTTTGAAACGGCCATCGCACTCGGATTATTCATCGATTGATCATCGTAACCAAAGCGTTCGGTTACGGTGACAGCATCGTTCGTCCATCTCGTAGGGCTGTTAGACTCTAGAGAGAAGGTGTCTAGATAGGAACCAGTCGACAAAGAGAAGCGTTGTAAACGGCTGGACCCTTGAGCTTGACCCACGATCAAACGACCGTTGCCATCGTAGGCGATCGCACGGGCAGTGTGGAATGAACCATGGTCGAAACCGTAACGTGCACTTCCGTTCAAACACCAGCCTGGTGTGTTCGAGTTAACGGGTGTGGTTGAGCATCCCAGAGGACCAGACATTCCGGCGTTGCTGGAAACTTTCCCGATCCAAGAAAGAAACAATCCCGTGTCATCCATTTTGTTTACTCGATTGAGGTCGGTGTAGTAAAAATCAGTTCCATCAGTTGTGCCTTGATAAGTACCGATCCAGTTTTGATTGACGTTAGGTAGAAGTTCAATCACAGCTCCGGTGAATTTGTCATAACTTACGACGCGACCGTTGGTGTGCGAGACATAAAGAATATCGTTAAGAAGGATGACATTGGTGGCCGTATCGATACCACCCACAGGGTCTCTGTTCCGACGGGACTGTCCGTCAAAACACCATCCAGGAGTGATAGTGCCACTGGCTGCTGAGTCACAATTGGGTTGTCCAGAGGAAGGTGTGGTTTCGACTCGACCAATCCAACCAGCGAAAGCGCCCGAGGCTTTGTCAAAGCGAGACAAGTTACTTCGAGTTAGAACATACAGGTAGGTGTCATCGTAGGCGACCGAACGAGGGCGCATCAATAAACCGTCACCACTGTGAACGTCACTGGTGTAGCTGGCACTAGAGGTTCCATACATGCACCATCCTGGAGTGGGAACATTGGTTCCGACTGCTCCACAGTTTCCGGGGCCACCAGGACCGGCTTGGATACCGCTGTTGTTTGAGATCCAACCAATGTAACCAGCAAAAGCTCCAGTTTCGGATTCATAACGAGTGACTGCATTGTAGTTGTAGTTGGCTACATACAGATAGGTTCCATCATCCACCGCTTGTTGAGGGTAGTTGAACCCACCGTCGGCGGCAGAACCATAATCTCGAGATTCTCCACCCACGCACCAGCCAGGTAAGGTTTCTACATTTGTGGTTGATGCGCAAAGGGCGGGACTTGGATTGGGCAAGTTACTGCCTTCAACGCCAATGCCACTGTAGTAGTTGAGTTTTCCAATCCAACCAATATACTCTTGATTGATATAGTCATATTTTAATATGCGGTCGTTGGCATCATCGATCACATACAGGTACTGATAAGTGGGATCAAAATTCAGACCCACAATGTTTTGCAATCCATCAGAACGAGCGGCCACCGCTTTTGGGCTTGCACGAAACCAAAGGAGATCGCCGGTCCCTTCGTCATATTGCTGAGCCAAGGTCCCCAACCAACCTCTTTTACCAATCACATCCCAATCGACAGAGTCAGAGGTCAAAACAGTAGCGACATCAGAGGCTGTCAGACTGAGGCCGGTGTCAGGGTAGTAGCCTCTAAAATAGAAGTTTGTATTGTCGGTTCCGGGCGCAATCGTGAGCTCTGTCACTTCCGTGTCGCACGTGGCATCGGAGTAGAAAAATCCTGCCAGGCCAGCACCGCTGAATTGCACATCAATAGGGCTCACAGCATCGGTGACATCACCCACTCCATCCAAAGTTTCGACAAGAAACGGTCCGGCACATTCGTTGGTGTTGGACCAACCTTGAGCCGGTTCTGTGACTCGAAAAGCGGAGGGTGAAACTTCCATCACGATGGTCGGAGAATCCGCCATATCCCCGTTGGGATCTGACAATGAGAGATTATAAATTTCTGCGGCAATGCTGCGAAAGTAAACCTGCAAAGACGAAGCCCCCATAGGGAACGTCAATGTGGAGTTAGAACCGGTGCCAGTACAGCCAGCAGCGGCATAGAAAAGCCCTGGAGAGGGATCAACGATTCCATTGATATCCAATACCGTATTTTGAGTCGCCGTTGCTGGGTTGTCGTCGGCATCTAAAAGTTCAATAGTAAAAGGGGTCGCAGTACAAGCCCCGGCCACAACAGTGGAGGGACCAGTGAAACCAATGCCCGCAGGGGTGACGTTGATAGTTTGTGGTGTGCTGACGGTATCTATGTCGCCACCGGGATCGGACACATTGAGTGTGATGTCCTCGACGGCACTACTTTCAAGGTAAAACGAATAAGAGTAGCTAGGGCCCGAGTTAATCGGTAGGATCACATCTGCCGGATCCAATGCGATTGAACAAGAGGGGTCCGAGTAAATTTGTCCCGAAGTTCCGAGCAATCCAGAGATCACCACTGAAGTTGGCGCAAATGTGGGGCCGGCGATATCATTGGCTCCCATGGGAGTGATCGTAATCTCTGTAGAGCAACTTCCCGCCACCACAGTTAGAGGCGTTAGTGGGGGAGCTGGTGCTGCCGCTTGCGCCAATAGGACCATCTTCTTCGGAGAGAAGTGGGTGGTCAAAGTTCCTGCGGTCATAACGCTCGAAGCATCTTGAATGTTGAGAGTGATTTCTTCCGCGTAGTTGTTTTGCATGTAGAGTGTACGGGTGTTGGTTCCTGCTGTGAACGTCAATGACGATATTGGCGAACCACTGCAACTGCTCGAAGAGTAAAACTGGGCATTGCCAGCTCCGCTGATTGTAACCGGTGTGTTTTGAGTGGCATTGGCTGGGTTGTTCCCATTGTCTTGCAGCTGCACTGTTACCACAGAGCTACACTCTCCTGATAGAGTGGAGGTCGGACCAGTGATATCAATTTTCTGAGGAATTCCAGCTGTGATATTGAAACTACTACTCAATGCAGTGTTCAATGAACCTGAGCTCGCGATCAGACGATATCCAACACCAGTGTTGTCAATTCCCAGTCCAGGAAAAGAAGCTACTCCGTTCACTGCGGCCACTGAAGTTGTTCCGAGGAGCGTCGCGCCGCCGACGTTGGCGTTGATTGAAAGACTCACGGAAGCCGAAGCATTTGCCCCACTGGTTATTGTATTCCCTTGCGCATCTTGAACAGTGACACTCATGGTGTTTATGTTGCTCGGCCCTGCAGGAGAGGTCAGAGGTTGTACAGTAAAGAACAAACGGTTGGCCGTGCCATGTGTGAATGGCGCTAACGTTGTCACGGTACTCAATCCACCCGGTGAACTGATGCTGGCCTCGCGAATCACGCTTGGTGGGCTGTCAGCTACAGTGGCGCTGAGGTAACCGACGGTTTCACCATTCGCATCGGTATTTTGACTCGGAGGAATAATCGCATCTCCCAAAACGTTGGTTGTAAAACCGGGTCTCACGCCAGTGATGGGGTTTCCAAACTCATCTGAAAGTTTGATGGTGACGGTGTACTGATCCGAGCCATTGGCAATTAGCTCTGCTGCAGGTGGAACCTGTGGAGAAATAGAAATGGTAGATGTGGTCGGAGAAGCTGGGCCGGCACTGATTAAAAAGCTATCAGAGTCCACTGTCATTGCAGCGGTTCCAAAGTTTTGTGAAGAGGTGTCAGACTTGCTGGCCTCCATCACCTTTAATCCCGCTTCGTTGATACTAAGGCCGGTAAAATCAGCGACCCCATCGGTAGCTTGAGTGCTGATGGTTCCATTGATCACGCCCACTGTTGGCGAGTTACCAGAAATTGTTAATGTCACTATTGCGCTGGAGTCAGGTCCACCGGCCACAAGGTTTCCATTCTCATCAAGAATCTCCACCCGAGGCATTTGACTGAGATCATCACCCGCTGCGCTATTGCCAGGTTGGGTTGCAAAAACAAGCTCGTAGGCTTGTCCCATGGGAGTGAACTGAATCAGCGCCTCATTGTTGTCGGTAAAGTTATCCAAAGAAACCGCGGCACGACAGGAGTAGAGTACACCAGGTTCTAAGTCATACAAGGTCGCTTCAGTGAGATTAACGTTCTTAACGGTGGCCATGCGTTCAAACTCGCCATCGTCTTTCTGGCAGAAAACTCCAATCTCATCGACCTCGGTAGCGGGAGTAAAACTCACCTTCACGGTTGAACTGTCAACGATCTCGGAGGCTAGGATACCGCCATAAGGAATGGCGGGGAGGTCAACCACGTTATCGTCTTCCAAATTCTCTGCATTTGCGGCGCGCACTCGAAACGAGTACAAGTACTGTTCGGCCAACCCATTGAGGGTGACTTCACTGTAGCTTGCCGGCACCGTGCGAATTAACTTGGGTTCAAACTTGAAAGTGGCGTCGTAAATGTTGTAAGCCACCACGTTGGGATCAGAGGAAGGTGTCCAACTGACTTTCACCCGCGTTGCACTGACAGTCTCAGCCGATTCAATTCCTTCAAAGCCGGCGTAACTGATCGAAGACTCTCCTTCGGTGACGCTGGGAACGTCTTGTGGCAAACACCCTGTCAGCGCAGTGAGCGCTAGGGTTGCTACGGTTCCAGTTAACATGCGAGAAAACGTACATCGTGTAAACTGAGTAAAACTGATCACTCTGACCTCTTTTCTATATTATGTATAGTTTCAATGAATTTTTATCGGTATATATAGAAAAGAATTGAGGTGATTTCTCAAATCAAGACAGTGGTTTTTTCAAAAATTTTGCTTACAAACTGTAGCCAAGACTGACAGAAATGAATTCAATGCCCACTTGTAACGAAGAGGGAATAAAGCGGGTGTTTTCGTATCGAATTGAGATATCTTGTCGTCGCGAACTTTGTAAGGTTTTGCTCCAAGTCCAACTCAATTCGATACCTCTTGAGTTGGCAAAATCAAAATTCTCAAAAGGAGTCAGTTTGAGATCATACAAGAATGAACTTTTTGTGGTGAGAAAATGTTTGGCCCGAAATGCCAGTTGCGGAGCAAACAATCCGGAGAATCCAAAAGAGTTGCCAAAGGAATTTAGGTTGTAATAGCCACCACCGATGGCACCGTAAAAACGCCAGCGGGTTTGTTCAAGCCATGGCAGACGATAGCTGAGGTGAAGCTTACCATTGATGTATTGCGGGTTGGCAGAGACCGGCTGGGTTTGGAATGATAAGACGCTCATGCGTACGTAGGCGTGTAGATCCCAAGGGGAGCTGTTTTCCATGGTGTCGCCCTTCCACACCAAACGCCCGAAGCCTCTCTGTTCGTATGTCATATAACCCAAGCCGACATTGGCGTAAATCGAGCTCCATGGAGACACGATTTCAAACTCTTGAACCTCGGGTGCGAACAGGTACAGCTTTTCAGATTCGGCATCACCATTGGCAGACTTGGCGATCAACGTAAGCTCATTAACTTGGGAATTGAGAAAAGCAAACACTACAAAAAGTTCTGAATTTTTTAGTTTTTTTACTTTGGTTCCATTGGGTGCGAACAACTCCCAACCAGGGCGGTCGTACTTTAAGCGCACTTCAACAAGGGGGCGCAGATCACTTTTTTGCGGTACCAACATCACTGGCAGTCGCAATTGCGGCAAACTGAGTCTTTGAATTTTTTTTCCGTCTTTTTGTCGAAGGACATGAGCCACCCATGGCATGGGTTGTCCTTGAGGAGGCGCCTTCGGTTCTTCGGGAGCCTCGACACAGAGAAGAAAGGGGATTAAAAGTTTGATCAGGATGCCGATCATCCTTACTTCACCTTCTTCACTTCCAGCTCAAACTTTAAAACTGCGTTGGGAGGAATATTATTGGAGCCGGAAGTTCCATAAGCGAGATCAGGGGGGATGACCACTTCATTCTTTTGCCCTTCTTGCATCATCAAAAGCGCTTCTTTGAGCCCAGGAATGATATTGGTCAATTGAAACTCAGCAGGGCGCCCTCGATTGATTGAACTGTCAAAAACCTTTCCGTTCATCAATCGGCCGGTGTAATGCACAACCACTCGCTTTGAGGGTTTCACTTTTGCGCCCTTGCCTCGACTGATCACTTTGTAAAGAAGACCCGAGTTGGTTCTTTTGACACCGGGTTCTTTTAAATAATTTTCGATATCGACTTTTGCTGTTTTAAGGTTCTTTTCAGCGTCTTGTTGGCGTCGACTCGAAATTTTTTGTAGAGTGTGATAATCCCAATTGCGGAGTTCGTCGTCAGAAATTTTTGAAGGCGCGCCTTGGTTGAAGTCACGAACAGCCAAGGCTAGCATTTGCGGGTCCAGTTCGAGTCCAGATTCTTTGTATTTTTGGGCCAAGCGAACACCGATCGCGTAACTTTCTAATTGTTTTTCCGTTTTAGGTCCAGCTTCAAAACAAGCTGTAAGGCTGGCCATTAAAACACCAATAGATAATAGATTTTGAATTTTCAGCATATTTCGAACCTCTAAAAAAAGAATAGGGTGAGGGGAGTCCACTCGTCCAGGTTTTCATTGGAAAAGTCTAGGAAAATATTGCCTATTTAGTAAACAGTTCAGTGCGGTTATACTAAATTATGTAAAGACAAGCCTGTGTGAATTCAACTCAGTAGGGCCCCATGAAGCTATTAGAAGATTTTAATTTTGTTGATGATCCCCTAGAAACTTTAGACGATGAAGTGTCTGAGGCACTTCCCATTTTTGGTTCGGTGACCGCTGCAGATCATAAACCATCCACAGAATTCAAAAAACTCACACAGGACAATCTTTTAAACTTACAAAAACTTTCTTTCGATTTTGATAAGCTGGCTGAGGAGTTTCAGCAAACTCAACAAATGTGGAGAAATGAAAAGCACAAGAATCAAAAGTATCGCAATAAGTTTCATTATCTACAAAATCAAATGCGTTCCCTGTCAGAGCAAAAATGCGCAGCTGCGGATAAATATGAAAAAGCTCGCCAAGAGGTCCATCAGTTGCAGAAAGATTTGGCGACAATTCGAGAAAAATTTAAAATCTTAGAAATAGAAAAAACTCAAATTCAAGAGAACCATCGAAAAACAACCGAATCAGAACAACAGTACCGTTTTCAAATGGACAGATTCAGTAAGTTGGTTCCAGATTTACAAAACCAAATCGAAGCTGTTGAAGGTCGCTATCAAGAAAGTCAAAAAGCCTACAATGAGTTATTGAATCGTTACTATGCCTTTCAATCTGAAAAAATTAGAGTACAGGAAGAAAACAAGTCTCTTCAGACTCAAATCAAAGGATTGAAAAAAGCCTATTCGGAATTAGAAACTCAAAAATTTGAAATACAAAGACAATGGAATGAAGTCAAAGTCGAGGTTCCTCAGTCAACTCAACCGACTCAGTCGCAAGACAATCAGATGGTGGCCAGCTTCGTACAAAAAGTAGAAATGGACTCTTTGTACAAGGAGTTGCAGGACCTGAGAACGCAATCTCAGATATGGGAGTCTGCGCGCCAAGATTGGCAACGACAAAAAGAGAAGTGGCAAGAGAGAGCCGCAGAAGATGAAAGAAGAATTGAAAAGCTCAAAGGAGAGCGAGATCGTGCATCTCAGAAGATCGTTGATACTCAAAAAAGTGAAGATCAGCAAAAAGTGATTCTGACTCAGCAAATTCAGGATTTGCGTCACAGTAAAACAAGATTGCAACAACGGATCTCCGATCTTGAGTCTTCCCAGAAGAAATTGGTGGCTGAAAAGAAAGAGCAAGAAGATTTGCGAGGTTTGTTGTCTAAAAGAGCACAGAATATTTTTGAGCTTGAAGATCGTCTTTCCGTATTGCAGAAACAATTAGAAACCGAAAAAGCCCAAGCCAGTGCTGTAGAAGAGAAGAATGAACATTTGGCGTGGACGCGCAGAAATCAAAAATCAGAATTGGTAAAACTGCAGCAAGAAAACAAGAGTTTAAATGAAAAGATTATTGATCTACAAACATTATCTTTGCAGAAAGAAGCGGAGTTTCAAGATATTCAAATAGAATTAAAGGGATCGAACGCACAGTGGGAAGCTCGCGTCAGACAATTGCAGGCTGATTTGGATCAAAGCGAAGCCAAGAGAGGCGAATACTTAAAAGAAATCCAAAATCAAAAAGAGATTATTGAAAATCATAAAATACAATCAGCAACTCAGATGAAGCAAATAACCGAGGCCGAAGAGAACCTTGTGCAATTGGCAAGTACAGAGAAGAATATCAAAGGTTTAGAGGACAAAATCGCTGAGCGAGAACAAGCACTGGATCTGCGAGAGCAGCAGTTCAGTCATTATGTACAACTGGTCAATCATGCGCAAGAAGAGTTGCGTTCAGCCGTGTCTCGCTTGGACCAAGAGATGCAGCTTAGTATCAACCTGAATCCATTAAAAGATTTTATCAAGATCACAGAAAGAGAGATTGATCGGATCGATCTTCAATTAAAAAAGACTCCAACAATTTCGCCAGAAAGAATTCGTTTGGAAACTTACATGGACGAACTTTTTGAACAGCGAGTATTTTTGAAAGACAATATTCGAAAAATCAACCAAGAGGCCGACAAACGCCGCAGTCAATTGGCTGAGATCTACAAGTCGACATCTTTAAGCGCTGTTCCACCAATGCCTCCAAAGGTTAAAAAAGATCGCTGATGGAAATGTCTGAACCTACATATTTACTGCATATCAACGGACAGTTTCGTGGCCCATACTGTGAATCTCTTCTTGTCGAAGAGATCAAAGCGGGGCGAGTGGGGAAAGATCTGTCGATCTGGAATCAGAATGTCAACCAGTGGTTGCCAATTGGTGAAAGCTTTAGCTTCCAAGGTTTTAATCCATACTTTATTGAGCATACTCAATTGCCTGAGGATCTTGATCAAAGGCAAAGTGACTGGCAAGCCAAACAAAGCTTGAGTGCGAACGTGAATTTTGTAGAAGACTTAGAATCAGATGATTTCTATGAACAACTGCAAAAGAATAGGTACAAACTGAAATTGCCGGAAAAAGTAGAACTGGCACCAGTGCCGGTACAAGAAGCCCCAGCTGTCGAAACTGAAGTGACTAAAAAAACAATTCCAGCATACACCTATGGTGTTTTAGGTTCGACTCTGTTGGCCGTACTCGGGATGGTCTTTCTTTTCAACTTTTGGCAGTCTCGTAGTGAAATAGAACCTCTTCTTAATCGCTTGGATGCTCCTTATCGGGATGTTGTGGAAGCGCGAGACTTCCTGTTGCAAGGCGGTGGACGTGCTCCTTTGGTTTTTCGCGAGAAAGTAGGGCAGTCAGGAGTGACCCAATTGCGTGTTTTTGCGAACTTTCCGGATCATTCGCGGGTTTACCTAAGTTTGGTTGGAATGCGCGAGACATTGATCGGAGCTCTCCATGAAGAGGCTTATGCGGACTTGAACATCAAGGATAAAACGGGTGGAACCCCCCCGATTTTAAATAAAGAGGGTGAGCCACTGAGTCCCGGCTTTTACAAGGCAACACTGCATTGCCTAAACTGCACCGGTAAAAATGCCAATCCGATTTCAGTGAGCCAATCGATCGCTATTGGAATCAAAGACCCTGGAACTTATGGTTCTGAACTCAAAAACTTTCATCGACTCCTGAAGAGTCAGGCCGAAAGTGAACTCATTGAAATCGCCGAAATCTTGAAAATTATGGGAGAGTTCGTTGCCTCGAAGAAAATCGTTGGACAGCAAGATAAAATCCAGAAGCAGTTGGAATCAATTTTATATTCGATCGACGAATCTGTGGCACAATCGGCCTATGTCTTTAGCTCCACTTATCTCAATTTAAAATCCACCATGCAATTAATTCGTCAAAAGAAATGGTCAGCGGCCAGTCAGAAAATCAATCAGCTCCAACATTCTCTTAAAAGCCTGAAGACCTTAGTCCAAAGCGGGAAATACCTGGTTTCAAACTAAACGTCCACCTCCATAGACTGATTCTAATTCACTTTTTCGCTTTGAGTTAGTTGCAGTATTCTATCTCAATTTAGTGTTAGTCTCTCTTTAGATTTAGACTGAAAGTGTTTTTTTTAAACAGGGAGCCTTTGATGAACAAACAGACAATGAAAGTGAAAGCCGCTGTGGCGTGGGCGGCAAATGAACCTCTTAAAATTGAAGAGGTGGATTTGGAGTTGCCCAAAAAAGGGGAAGTCTTGGTCAAAATTATGGCGACAGGTGTTTGTCACACAGACGCTTTCACTTTGTCGGGTGCCGACCCAGAAGGTTTGTTCCCAGTGATCCTCGGCCATGAGGGGGGCGGCATTGTTGAAGCTGTAGGAGATGGTGTGACCTCTTTGCAGAAGGGCGACCATGTGATTCCTCTGTATACGGCTGAGTGTGGCGAGTGCAAGTTCTGCACATCTGGCAAAACAAACTTATGCTCGAGCGTTCGTGCCACCCAAGGTAAGGGCGTAATGCCCGATGGCACAAGCCGCTTTTCAAAAGATGGAAAAGTGATTTATCACTATATGGGGACGTCGACCTTCGCAGAGTATACAGTTCTCCCCGAAGTATCCCTGGCTAAGGTTAGCTCAGAAGCACCATTGGATAAAATTTGTCTTTTGGGCTGT
Organism: uncultured Bdellovibrionales bacterium; assembly: GCA_965368905.1. GTDB lineage: Bacteria > Bdellovibrionota > Bdellovibrionia > Bdellovibrionales > JAGQZY01 > JAGQZY01. Next base: position 10,909 of record CBDUOS010000038.1, read on the forward strand.
GGTGTGACCACTGGAATTGGGGCGGTATTCAATACCGCTAAGGTTGAAGAGGGAGCCAGTATTGCTGTTTTCGGTTTGGGCGGAATCGGTCTGTCAGTGATTCAAGGAGCCAAAATGGCCAAGGCATCGCGAATTGTTGCGATTGATATCAATGAAGATAAATTTGCTATGGCCGAAAAATTTGGCGCCACCAATTTTGTCAATCCTAAGAACTTTGATCAACCGATCCAAGAGGTCATAGTTGAGATGACAGACGGAGGAGTGGACTACTCTTTTGAGTGCGTTGGAAACGTTGAACTTATGCGCTCGGCTTTAGAATGTTGTCATAAGGGATGGGGCGAATCCATTATTATCGGTGTAGCCGGCGCTGGTGAAGAAATCAGCACTCGACCATTTCAATTGGTGACAGGTCGTGTGTGGCGAGGCAGTGCTTTTGGTGGTGTCAAGGGACGCACCGAGCTACCAGGTTATGTGGATCGCTATATGAGCGGTGAGATCAATCTGGATGATCTTATTACTTTTAAAATGCCTCTCAGCAAAATTAATGAGGCTTTTGATGTCATGCATGAAGGAAAAAGTATTCGTACAGTCATCGACTTTACAATGGAGTCGAATTGAATATGGAAATTTTAAAGAAACATCAAACTTTTGCAGGTGAAACCATTTTCGGTCGACACTCCAGTGTTGCCACCAAAACCACCATGAATTTCTCGGCCTATTTGCCCGTAGAGAAAGAAAAGATTGATAGTGCCCTCATTTGGCTTTCGGGTCTGACTTGCAATGAAGAGAACTTTATAACCAAGGCTGGGGCCCAACGTGCTCTCGCCGGAACCAAGACCATGGTGATTTGTCCCGACACCTCTCCAAGAGGGTTAGAGATTGCTGGAGCTGATGAGAGTTACGATTTTGGTACTGGAGCAGGTTTTTATGTCAATGCTCAGACTGAGGCCTATAAAGAGAACTACAATATGTATGATTACATTGTGAAAGATCTTTCTGACTTGCTGAGTGATGAGTTTGGTGTAGACAAAAAATCTATCTTTGGTCACTCGATGGGCGGCCACGGAGCTCTCGTGATTGGTTTGCGTGAAGCCGATCAGTATCTATCAGTGTCTGCGTTCTCTCCGATCGTACATCCTATCCAATGCCCTTGGGGAAAGAAGGCTTTTAAGGGTTATCTAGGGGATGATCAAGAATTGTGGAAAACCTATGATGCCTGCGAAATTTTAAAAAGCGGAAAGACACGAAATGACACACTTCTGGTGGAGCAAGGCTTAGCCGATCAGTTTTATGAAGAACAGCTTTTAACCAAAGACCTAGAGGCTATCTGTTCTGAAGTTGGGCAGAAGACTTTGGTCAATTACCGAGAAGGATATGATCACAGCTACTATTTTATCAGCAGTTTCGTTGAAGACCACATCCGTTTTCACCTTGAGCATCTTAAATGATGGGAAAGGTTGAATTGAAAAAAGGTGGTTTGTACGAACATTACAAGGGCAAACGCTATCGAGTCCACGATGTGGTTCGTCACAGCGAAACCCTTGAAGAGTTGGTGCTCTACGAAACACTTTACGAAAATGATTTAGGCAGAATGTGGGTCCGACCTAAGACAATGTTTTTAGAAACTGTCGAAGTGGATGGAAAGCTTCGACCCCGTTTTCAACAGATTAGTGAAAGCTGACCGGGAGATCTTGTGAAGATAAAACTATCGCGAATTTTCTTTTTTACTCTTACACTCTTGTTTGGAGCTTACTTGGTGGTCTACTGGTTGATTAAAGCGCCTATATTCTCTCAAGGAGAGCTTGTTCCTATGACAAGTCAACCCTCTGCCGCGATATTGGAAGAACATGTTCTAGCTTTGACGTCTTTAGAAAAAAACCGAAGTGTGCACCATCCTGAGTTTTTAAATAAAGCAGCACTCTACATCGAAGAATCATTTACCAATTTAGGTTACATCACGCGACGCCAGCCACTGCATTTAGAGGGGCTGGATACGTTCAATATCATCACAGAGTGGAGACCCGGAGGCGCATCTGCGGACGCGCCTTGGATTGTGGTCGGTGCGCACTATGACGCCGCTGGAACCGAAAATCCGGGGGCTGACGACAATGCCAGTGGAGTGGCGGGGCTCTTGGAATTGGCTCGTCTTTTTAAAGAGAATCAGGTTCAGGCCAAGTACCCGGTGCAGTTTGTTGCATACTCCACCGAAGAACCTCCTCATTTCGGAAGGAAAACCATGGGCAGTGCGATCCACGTCCAACAGATGGTGTATGACAAACAAAAAATTCGATTGATGATCTCAATTGAAATGATTGGGTATTTTTCTGATGAACTGTTTTCACAAAAGTTTCCCCTAGCTTTTCTCTACTTACTCTATCCCAGTCGAGGCAATTACATCGGCATCATTGGCAATATGAAAAACTACAAAGCAGTCAAAGAATTGAAAGAGTCATTTTATGCGGTGGAAGGTCTTGCTACCCATTCAATAAACGCTCCGACGGGACTGGTTGGAGTTGATTTCTCTGATCATAAAAACTTTTGGGAGCAAGGTTGGCCGGCCGTGATGGTCACCGACACCGCCTTTTATCGAAACCTAGAGTACCACAGGCCAGGAGACACCCCCGATCGATTGAATTACGACAAGATGGCACTGGTCGTTCTGGGCTTGTATCAGGCTCTCAATAACCTCAGATAGTCTTTCTTACCCGGTCTTGATAAATTTATTTTTTGCCACTATAATTACCCTATTATGAGCCATTGATCTATTTTAGCCCGTTCGGGCCGGACTTTTTTAAACTATCTAAAAATAATTATTTTCTAATTAAGTGGGAGATTGCTATGAGCCAGTCACTCTATTGCGTTTTTGTTTTGTCTGTTTTTGTTTTAAGCAATGGAGTTTGTTTTGCCTGTTATTTCACCCTATTTATACATTCGAGTTATTCTAGCCAGTTTTGCGACCCCACTTTTATTATTCAGGATTCACCAGCGAGGTTCTGAGTCATTTTATGTTGTTAAAACGGAAAAAAGTCTTCTTGAAACAGAGCAGAAAACTGAAAAAAAGAAAATTCGTCAGAATCGAATTATTCCACCTCATTTGATGGTAAGAACGAAGCCCTATCGAGCTAAGGTTCACTATGTATCGACCAAGTCTTGCAATGCTCGAGACTTGGACCAACGAAAAATTCGTCGAAAGTGCATCAACTACTAAGTTCTTAACAATCAATGGCAATGCGATTCTCAGCTTCTGTGTTATGCAATATTAACATCTCAATTTATGACGTATAAATTATTCTCAAAAAAAGAGTGATGGATTGGCACTCTCATATTGAGCCACTCAATACTCCCTTATTCATAGCGTGAGCGGACTCTCTTGGCCTGAACTTTGCTTTATTTAAAGTTGGCTAGTGAGGGTATTATGAAGTTTTGGATTTATTTGGCATTTTTCTTTTCTTTTTTCTTCAACGGCGTCAGCCGATCTCAATACAAATAGACAGTACAATATTTATGTGTCTAAAAATGGTAGTGATGGAAACATCGGAACAAAACCCAATGCGCCATTCAGAACTCTGAAAAGAGCTAATGAGCATTTGAATTCCATTCGGGATTATCTACTTAAAGCCAATCACAATGTGATTGTAAATGTGGCCGCTGGAAAATATTACGATTATGAGCAGTACGCCACACATTACTACGATCATCACGGTAATATCAAAATCAATGTTAGACCTCAAGTTTTGTGGACGTTCTCACTTCCAAACAACACAACTACAATTAAAGGAGCTGGACGAAATTCTACTATTTTCTCTGGTAACGGCAGTCCTGGCCCTACCACTTTCATTGTGTTTGCTCGTCACAAGAATTTGAACAATACTGAATCTCGAAATATTGTTATAAGAGATTTGATGATTCGTTACTATCATACAGGTTTAAAAGTTTGGGGCACACCGATTTCAAATTGGGCCGCCTATGATAACATTACTGTGGACAATGTTTACTTCTATAAAATTGGTCGTTCTTATGATGATCTCAGTGGTATGACACTCCATGAACAGTATTACAAAAACACCAACGGCAACCTTTATAAACCAAGACTCCTTGATGATGAAGGCACCCCCTTGGTGGCTCCTGCCAGTGCTTTAGATCCTTCCCGTGCAGCTATATATATGCAGAACACTGATGGAAACTCAGTAATCAACTCTCGATTTGTGAATATAACCAATGATACCTCGTTTCATAACTCCTATGCTAACTACGGAGGTCTTCATGCCATTTATGTGAGCCGCTCGCAATATTTAACAGTACATAACAATTACTTCAAAAAAGTCTATGCTCGCGGTGTAGTGAAACTTAGAGATTTTTCTAACTATGCCAGAGTCTCTTACAATCGTTTCTTAGATCAAACATCACTTTTAAGTGATCAGTATTGTGATCACGCCAACGCCGAATGCAAATCCTATGGCCGTAGCTGGGCTGAGTGTCCATCCTATGGGATGTTGTACCACAACAACCGGTATAAATATGAATCCAAGTACGTCACTCGTCCTCTTGTGAATTATGATGTGAATCCTTACACTCCGAAGATTGAAGTGTATGAAGCCAATGAGCCCTATTGTCAGAGGAAAATGGGGTGGGAAAATATTGGAATACCGCCCAATACACCAAGAATCATTCAGTATGGAAATCGTCACGAACCAAACTTGAATTGAGTCAAAACCTTAAAAACCTTAGCGGTGGTAAGGAAGGATCAATATGCTTTCCTGCAGAAACTGCACGTACAAAGTTGAGTGACTGACTACCAATTTTTGGCAATTTGTCAGACTCGATAAAAAGCGTCCCGTTTCGATACACATTCTGTATCACTATAAGACATTTCGCAAAGTCAACTTGGTGCCCTTATTGCAATGACATAGAGAGTGAGAAGGGGGATCCAGACATGAACAAAATTCTTTTATCAATTCTAGTTCTTTGTTGTTTTAACCCAATGGCCATCGCAGAGTCCAACCAAGAGGTTGCAGCCTACGAAGAGTTGATCCAGGCATCTCGTCTGTTGATAAACTTTCTTGATAATGGATTAAGTCGAGAGCAGGTTTTTACCAACGGAAATTCCTGTTCTACAATAGACCAAGACAATGCTACGGTTGAGCGTGCTCGCTGTGAAGAGCGAGTGATCCGTGAAACTGAAGCTAACTATGCGAGCACGGTTGTTGCTCAGCTGCCAACACAGGATTGCCGTAGCCACATTATGGTGACGGCTTCTGCAGTGGCTTCGACTCGATCTCTATACAATCGGAGGGACGGTAGCGCGGCTTCCCGATCCGTTCAAAGGGCCCGTGCTCTTTACCGCGAAATAATCAATCATTGTCCACCCACACTGGGCTTTGAAAATGTTCTTCCCTATATCAATGGTGAAGATCTCTTCACTCAGGCAGAAATTGTCGAAGGTGTTCAATGCGCTAATCGCCCCTTATTGCGTTTGGGGCACTGGTTTCGGCACCGGCAAGATCAAAGTTTAATAGAGTACTCACGGGCACAGAGACACACCTTTTACGACCAGGAGACCCAAGAGCGTCTCTTTAATCAGCGCAACCAACGTATGGCTCGAATCCGGTCAGCCATTGAATCGAAGTGCAATTTGGCAATGGAGCGAAACCCTGAATTGGATGAGAGTTACCGCGTCGGTTTTTCAGCCACTGAGCTGTAAATAGAACGGGCCAGCATCGAACGGTTGACCTGAGTCCATTTGCGTTTAAAAACAGAGATATGAAACTTATGAGTTGGAATGTAAATGGAATCCGCGCCTGTTCAAAAAAAGGTTTTCTGGATTGGTTTGAGAATGAAAGTGCAGATATTGTTTGTTTGCAAGAGATCAAGGCCAGACCCGAACAATTGGATGAGAGTCTCCGCAATCCCAAGAATTATCACGCGATTTGGAATCCTGCTGACAAAGCGGGGTACAGTGGAACCGTGGTGTATTCGAAGAAGGAGCCCATCGACATGCAGTTGGGCCTGGGTGATAAAGAAATTGATGCCGAGGGCCGGGTCATCATCCTTAAATATCCCAAGTTTACACTGATTAATTCCTATTTTCCGAACAGCAGTAGAGACCACAGTCGCCTTCCTTTTAAACTCAAGTTTTGCAAAAAGTTTTTTAAAACAGCAGAGAAACTGCGAGCACAGGGTGAAAACCTTGTAATGTGCGCCGATTGGAATATCGCTCATAAAGAGATTGATTTAAAAAACCCCAAGACCAATAAAAAAAATGCTGGGTTTTTGCCAGAAGAGCGGGCTTGGATGGATGACTTTATTGAAGCCGGATACTTTGATGCTTTTCGTGCCCTGCATCCAGAAGGAGATCAGTACACTTGGTGGAGCTATCGGCCAGGCGTTCGAGAACGGAATGTGGGGTGGCGTTTGGATTATTTTATGATGAACGAAGAATTCAAAAGCAAACTTAAAAACAGCTACAATCAACCGGAAGTTCTTGGCTCTGATCATTGCCCTGTAGTTGTTGAGATCATGCGATAAAATTAGACTTTAATTCTCCAGCCATGAGAGTCGGTGCCGCGTCCGTATTGGATGTTCGTTAAAGTTTCAAAGAGCTTTTGTGAAACTTTGCCGATTTGGCCTTCATTGATTGTGAAATCAAAATCGTTGCTGGCAAGACGTCCCACAGGACTGACAACAGCCGCAGTTCCGGTGCCAAAAACTTCGAGCAAGTGTCCCTCTTGTTCAGCTTGCAATAACTCTTGTAAAGAGAGTTTCCGCTCTTGCACATTGTGCTTATCATCTTTGAGAAGCTGTATCGCTGAGTCTCTGGTTTTTCCGCCGAGGACGGTGTCTCCCAGTGCTGGAGTAACGATTTCGTCTTTGAAGACAAAGAAAACATTCATTGTGCCCACTTCTTCGATATACTTTTTTTCTGTGTCGAGCCAAAGGACTTGGGTAAACCCTTTTTCTTTAGCTTTTTCAGAGGCAATCAAGCTGCCACCGTAGTTGGCGGCTGCTTTGATTGAACCAAGCCCCCCTGGTGCGGCGCGAAGGTACTCTTTTTCGACCCAAATTTTTACGGGGTTCAAACCTTCAGGGTAGTAAGGGCCCACTGGAGATAAAATGACAAAAAACAAATACTCATTGGAAGGACGTATGCCAAGAAAACTTTCAGTAGCAATCAAAGTCGGTCGAATATAGAGCGCCGAATGAGGTGTATCGGGAACCCAGTCACGCTCGAGGTCCACCAACTGTTTGATCCCTTCTAAAAAGAGTTCTTTTGGCGGAACTTGCATGCAGAGCCTTTGTCCTCCTAGGGCCAATCTTTTCCAATTAAACTCAGGTCGGAACAATCCGACTTCTCCATTCTCCCAACGATAGGCCTTCATGCCCTCGAACAGGGCCTGTCCGTAGTGAAGAGCGGCGGCGGCCGGGTTGATGTTGAAATTTTGGTAGGGACAAATCTTTAGATTGTGCCATGACTTTTCGGATGAATAATGGGCGACAAACATATGGTCAGAAAAATTTTGACCAAACTTCAGATTGGAAAAATCGGGTTTCTTTCCTGGATTAGGATTTCTTTCTATTTCAATTAAGTTCTGTGTCATGTTGATGGTGCGGTCGTAGCACAACCACCCCCCATCGCACAATACTTAACGCTTTTTGCTTAACGATTGAGACTTATTTTTAGGCACGGTTTCTATCAAAAATCACTTTAGCTACAAGATTATTTCGTCTCAGATCGAACATAGCTTCATCTCCGTTCGGAATCTGTCAGGTGATCAAACAGTTTTGTCTTTTCTTGATTGAATTATTTCGTCTTGGAATGAATCCAGTAGCTTGATACAAAAAGCTATGTCTTTACTGATTTCGATCAATAATCTTGAAAAAGTGATGGGTTCAAAACAACTCTTTGATGGGTTGAGTTTTGGTATTAATGAGCGAGAACAGTTAGGACTTCTGGGGCCTAATGGTGCAGGAAAGTCCACTTTACTGAAAATTTTGGCTGGACTTGAAGAGCCGGACTCTGGTGAGGTGTCATCGCGCAAGGGTTTGCGAGTGGCCTATGTAAAACAAGATGTGGTTTTTGATGAAACCCTTAACATTCTAGAAGAAGCGGCGACTGAGTTGCAAAAGCTCGGTTTTGACGAAATGGAAGCTCAGGTGCAGGCTTCGATTTACTTAAGTATGGTGGGCTTCGAAGATCTTGAACAAAAGGTTGCTGTTCTTTCTGGCGGTTGGAGAAAGCGTTTGAGTTTGGCTATTGCCTTTGCCCAAGAATCGGATTTATTGATTCTGGATGAACCCACCAACCATATGGATTGGGATGGAATTCTTTGGCTGGAATCCCACCTGAAATCTTATAAGAAAGCTTTTATTTTGGTTTCCCACGACAGGGTTTTTCTAGACAATCTTTGCAACAAAACGATGGAGATCAATCGCCTCTACAAAGATGGATTTCTCGCATTTGATTGCAGTTACCAAAAATTTATTGAGCGTAAGCAAGAGTACATTGAGAATCAACTGAGTTTGCAAGACTCGATGTCGAACAAAGCTCGACGAGAGGTCGAGTGGTTGCGTGCTGGCGTGAAGGCCCGAACCACCAAATCTCGTGGTCGCATCAAAGAAGCGCATCAACTTCTCGACGACCTTGAAACCGTAAAGGGTCGCAATCAAGCCGGTCGCGCTAAAGTTCGTTTTGAGATCGATGAAGGAGGCAAGCGTTCCAAGAAATTGATTGAATTGAAAGAATTTAGCATTGCCTATGGCGAAAATGTTTTGCTCAAAAACCTGAGTTTAAAACTCGGGCCGAAAACCTGCTTTGGTATTCTTGGTGAAAACGGCAGCGGCAAAACCAGTCTTCTGAAAGCTTTGGCGGAGGAAGTGAAAAACTACACAGGGACCCTGTTCAAAGCTGACGACCTTAAGACTGTCTATTTTTCACAAAAAAGAGAAGACCTTCCACTCGATATCAATCTGATTGAGTTCCTGGGCGGTGGAGCGGATCACGTTCTGTTCAAAGGGCAGTCGGTCCATGTGGCGGCCTATGCCTCACGATTTCTTTTTGCCTCTGACAAGATGAAGCTAAAAATTCGACATCTCTCAGGAGGTGAGCAAGCTCGTTTATTGATCGCCAAGCTTTTCTTGCAACCGGCGGATCTGTTAATTCTTGATGAGCCCACCAATGATCTCGATATTCAAAGCATCGAAATTCTTGAAGAGGCTTTAGGTCAATTTGATGGTCTGGTTCTTTTGGTCTCCCATGATCGTTACTTTCTGTCACAACTCTGCGACCAGTATCTGGCACTTAACGTGAAAGAGGATGGTTCAGGAGCTTGGGCCCTCTACTCTGATCTTCAGCAGTGGCTTAACCGAGAAAGGAATAAGGATGTGGGCGGGCCGACAGAGGATGCTACGCAGCGACCCAAGCCGAAAAACAAAAAGAAACTGTCGTACAAAGAAAAACGACAACTCGAAACCATTGAGGCCGATATTGAAAAAGCAGAAACGGAACTAGCCGAAGCTCAAGCCCAACTGGAAGATCCCAATGTCTACTCGGACCACGTGAAAATGCAGGAGTGCAGTCAACGAGTCGCAGATAAACAGAAAACTGTCGACGACTTGTACGCACTCTGGGATCAATTAGAAGAGAAGGCGTAGAATGACGTCCCTCATGAATGTTCTTGCTACCAAATCTTTCGATCCTGTGAGGCGGCATCAAGAATTTGCTGAATTCGTTTTTTTCTAGTTTCTTCGCGCTTGGCACGAAAAAGCCATTTTAAATAGGTTTTTTGAGTCGATGGGGAATAATTTTCGAAACCCTTTTTAGCTCTCTTATTTTTAACAAAAGCCTTTTTTAAGTCAGTGGGAACAGTGGGGGATTCGGGGATGTCATGATCGATAGGTTTCTTCTTTTTTCCCAATAGATACATTTTTTTTCCGAAGGCGCTCATCTTACCGCATTCAAATAATTCCTCGCAATAACTTAGAGTATTCTTGCTCCAGGTCGCTGTTTTTTTTCGTTTAACAAAGTGACGGCCATACCGATCTTCATCCAATCGTATGACAGTGGTATCGACCCAACCAAAACAAAGGGCTTCTTCCAGTTGGGCTCGGTGGTTAATGGATTTTTTGCCCGTGTGTTTTTTGTAAGATATTAGAAAGACCCTCTCTTCAGAAAGATGATTATCTTTGAGCCATTTTCTCCATTGGTCTCGAGATTTAACTGTGATTTGTCTGATTTTTTTCATATCCAGAAGATTTATCACGAAGAGGAACTCGGGCCAAGCTAGAACGTCTCAAAATGGCACGTACAATTCTTTATCTAGGAATGACCTTAAACTGAAGACATGACACAGTCTTTGGGAGGCTCTATGATCATGTTAAGTGAATTGGGAAAAATAAAGTCTATTGGTTTGATAATGGTTTCTCTTTTATTTTTCCAGAACTGCGGAAGGTTGCAACCTGAAAATCAAAGTGACGTGAGATTGATTGACATGGCCAGTTCGGTAACGGCGAGTTCAGTGTCTTTCGGTTCAAATAACCAACACATCCATCAGAAAGCTTTCGGGTCATCTCCACAGGCTAAAGATGGAAGAAGTATTTATAATTTTGATGTAAATAAGAATAGAATGCTTAAAGAAGATATGTGGGACAATTTGCGAACACAGTTTAACGCGATTTACTTACATTCCATGTTACTTGTTAACAATAATGATAGATACAACGGTTTTCCAGCTGACCACTTAGCCTCACAAGTTGCGTTGAACGAGAACCAACTGAGAGGCCTTCGTTATCTTCAGAAAAATAAGGGATTAAAAATTATTGTCGATACGGGATTGGGTCTCGGAGTGGGGTGCAACGAAAGGAGAGCCTGGAAGTTTGCCGCAAATGCAGTGGAACGTGACTACTCCTATATTAAGAGATTGCATGACGCTGGAGTTCAAGTCGATGAGGTGTCAATTGATGGACCTTTCTTGAGGGTTGTAGAGGGTTCAGAGAAATCTTTTGCTTGCGAATCATATTATAGTAATGGATTTCCACCAGCAAAAGCTGCAGAAATCGTATCGAGGTATCTCGGAAAGCTTCAAAGAAGAATTTCGGAGCATCAAGATCAGGTTCCTAAAATGAACATTGTTCTGAACTATCCGAATCTCAAGGTCGGGCGTTTGCATGGTTTTCATGATGTGAATCTTGAAGAACTTATGGCTCACTTCGCGCCTCGTTTGGAGTACCCCGAGATCAATCGAATCATTCTGGATTACCCCTTCAATCTTGTGGAGTCGGCTCCGCATGTCTTTGCTGACAAAGTTCAAGCATTGAGAGAGCTTATTACTGATTTGCGAGGGCAAACCCCTCAGTTGGGAGTGATTATTAATACAGGGGCTTCTTTCAGTGATTTGCCAATGTCCGCATCAGCAAGAGTTACTAATGACTCCTCCTTAGTGGGACGCTACTACAACAACGTTGGCAACGTTGATGGTTATGAGTGGGGAAAACAGTGCTTGCACCGTGGAAACCGTTCGCCTTTCATATTGCTGTACAAGAACAACGAGTGTTTAAATGGATCCTATGGGAACTGGCGCAAAAGTATTGCATTACAATATATTGAGGCTGAGAGAAAACGTTACACGAAAAAGAGTCTCGAATATTATCGACTCATTAAAATGAATCTCCCGTCCGGAGTCGAGGTTGATAGTGTGTATTTTGCAAGTTGGTATGAATTTCCGATGACGATGTCGTCCTATGCCGCCAACAGTGTTAACACAGTGAAGATCTTTCGCTGAACTAATTCTATTAGAAGAGTCGAGGGCGAGTCTTGTCCTGGTTAATTTTAGTGTGTTGGTCGGTAATTCATGTTACCTTGTATTGAGTTCTTTATTTTGATCAAGGCCACTTTTTCACATCCTTCCTTGAAGTAATCAATTCGATCATCTTTAATAAAGAGGAAGTCTATGTCTGCGATAAAATGCCAGAATGAAAATCATAAAAGAATGAACGTGACGGTTCGTTTTTGTTCTAATTGCGGTGAAATTGTTAACAAAAAAATACCGGGTTCAAACTGTCTGAGTTCAACCCATGCTCATCAAAGAAAAAGTGGGAGTAAATACTGTGTTGAATGTGGAGAAAACTTAAGAAGCTCTTTATAAAGAAGATCGGGGCTAGGTTTTCTGTTAACTAATATATTGGTTTATCTTGCAAACTGCCTGTGCTATGCCTTGAGCCATGGAACTGTTTGAAATTGTCAAGACCACCCTTGGGGTCACATCGATTCGCAATAATGTGGTGAATGAGACCATGCACGCTCCTTTGGGCCCTTGGCGTGAAGCTCATGAGTTGTATATTGAACCTTCCAAATTAAAGTCCAAGCTGTCACAAGACACGCAAGAAGAACTTATCATTTATGATGTGGGTCTTGGAGCAGCTGCCAACGCATTAGCGGCTTTGCAATCTGCAAAAAGTAGACCGCGACCTTTAAGAATTATCAGTTTTGAAATTGATTTGAGTCTGTTGGAGTTTGCCTTAAAGCACAGCCACGAGTTTGAACATTTTAAGGGATTCGAAGAGGCGATAGAATCAATACTCAGAAACAAACGTTGGAGCCAGAAACACATGGCTTGGGAGTTGTTTGAAGGCGATTTTTTGAAACGTATTGATGACGTCCAACATAAATGTCATTTGGTCTACTATGACCCCTACTCCCCTAGGCAAAATCAGGAAATGTGGACCACCGAGTGTTTTAGTAAACTCAGAGCAAACTGTCAGAGTGACGCCAGGTTCTTCAACTACAGTCAAGCCACTCCGATTCGAGCGGCTCTTTTAGAGGCCGGGTTTTACGTAGGGTATGGTAAATCGATCGGTAAGAAAGAGGCAACAACTCAGGCGGCCTGTGAGCTTAAAGACTTAGATCACCCACTGGATGAGCGTTGGTTTCAACGATGGGGACGTTCTGCCATGCCATACCCCCCGTTGTGCAAAAACCAAGAAGCCCTTCGAAAAACCATTCGAGAGCACGAACAATTTCGCAAATTTTCTCTCTCTTGATTCAAGGAATCATCAACTGACGTTCTTGGGCTTTAACTCTAGAGCCCGTGATCGATGACAATCTGAGCGGCCGCATCGATCATACCTCTTTGATCGTTAATTACTCCACCCGTCAACACGTCGGTTGCCATTCTTTCGGCTTCTGCCATACTAAGGTTTCCATTGGAGTAAGACACGAGAGTTTCGGCGTACTCATGAATATAGTTTCTGCCAGCCTGACTGTAACTTTTCTCCATCGAGGCGTAGGCTCTAGCCTCACCATAGGAAGTCAGGGCTGTCGGCATGGATTTCAATACCTCGCAATCAGAACAGTGCACTCCGTCGCTATCAACGCCATAGGATTCAACCAAATCCACTGCGGCTTCGACAGTTGTCTGCTGGTCTCCCGATAGCTGGTTCAATTTGCCTTCATCACTGTAGGATTCCAAGGTCAATTCACCGGCGTGGGTGAGTTCATGACTGACGGTAGCGCTCACATCTCCATCGCTCACATTGTTTCCAATGACAAC
>CBDUOS010000039.1:0-24068 GCA_965368905.1 uncultured Bdellovibrionales bacterium
CGCAACACTTGTCCCTCGCGGTTCACTTGAACTTTGACCCAGATCTTTCCTTCGATCTTATGCTCCCAAAGCTCTTTCGGGTAGGGAATCATTCGGTTGAGATGATTCACCAAGACTTCAAAGAAGTAGTGGTTCTCGCTGTACTCTCCCAAACCCATGCCATTCATGGTTTCCATGATTTCATTGCCGGCCCACCCACCTTGGTGACGTGCTTGGTGATCAGAGAATGTGCCAGATTCTTTCGAGGAAGGTGAAAAATCGCTGAAGCGAAAACCTTCTCCCTTTCCCTCGGACTTCTTTTCAAGTCCTTTGCCTTCTTGTTTGGTTTTCCTTTTTAACTTCTTGTGTCCTGTGCCTCTAGTATCCAAACTCTTTCTACTCTCTTTGTGTTTGGTTGTAGACTTGCTTTTATTTACGAGGGATTTCTTCGGTAATTTCATATCTTGTAGTGGAGCGTATTTGGGGGCTTCAATAAATGTGACTAAAGGGGGCGGTGACTTTTCAGTCTCCGGTGTTGGGGAATTGAAAACAAAAACCAACAGTCCAAAATGTAAAGAGAGTGAAGTCACCACTCCCCAGCGAAGTTTCCTGCCCATAGTTTTTTATGGACGGGACGCTACATTGTATCAAAGTTCCTGAGATGGGTGGTCGAAATCTCTCACTGGCTCGAGAAGCAATCCAAAGCTTTCTAGAGAACTGATTTTGCAAATCTCTTTAATGCCCTTTTCGAGACGATTTTCTTTTAGGACAATGAGATAATCGAGGCTCATCAAGATCAGTCGCCGAATGGACTGTAGAGACCACTGAGGCGCTCCCATCTGTATGAGCATTTCCAAACGAATCAAGGCTTGTTGCGCTGTCTGGGCGTGGAGAGTGCCCATCGATCCGGAGTGCCCGGTGGCCAAAGCTTGCAGTAGATCTTTCGCCTCAGCTCCTCGCACTTCTCCAACGATCAGCCGATCGGGTCGCATACGAAGAGCTTGCTTAAGGAGGTCTCCCATATCAAAAGAGTTCAGGCTTTGCGGACAGTCCTCTCGTGAAAGCAGCTTGCAACTCAAGGGGTGTTGTTTTTGCAATTCGTCAGTATCTTCAATAAGAATCAAGCGTTCCTTTGGGCAGATAATGTTAAGTAAACTATTGAGAAAGGTTGTTTTACCGGATCCAGTCGGACCAACGATCAAAAAATTCTTTTTAATTTGAACCAATCTTTCAAAAAACATTTTTTGTTTTTCAGAAACAAAGCGGGACTGAGTCAGGTCCTGAAAGGTGAAAATCTGAGAGGCGTGACGTCGAAGCGTGATCGTCACCTGCGAACTGGCTGGTGGAATGATAATATGAACACGAAACGGACCGACTCGGCCATTTCCAAAGGGCTCTCGTTGATCGACCAAAATCGATGCTTCTTGCATCAATCGCTCGACGAAATTTTTGAAAGACCTCTCTGTAAGAAAGGTGTCGGTATGAGTTTGTATTCCATCTGAGGTTTCAAAAAATATTTTGTTGGAGCCTTGAATGATAATGTCAAAAATGTCGGTTTGTGTTCTCAGCTTTTGCAAAGGGCCCCATGCAAAGAGTTCATCGATGATACGAGTTTGTGTATCAATCGGAAGGTCGGAGATGCTGTTGAGAACCGAATGTCGAAAGTCTTCATTTTTACTGGCTGGGTTCCAGGAGTCGTTCAGGTTCCTCAATGGGCGGTAGTCAGAGAACAATGATTCGACTCGATCTTGCAAGGGGTTCATTTCTGAATCCTTGGATAGAGTATAAATATAAGTTCGTAGTCACGATTGTAGATCTGCCCCGAAGAAAAAAGAGGTTTAAAAATCGGGATCTGTGATAGCCAGGGAAGTCCTGATTGTGAACCTCCCGATTGCTGTTGTAGAAATCCAGAGAGAAAAATAGGTCGAGGCTTTTGCAAGTTCACTTTGGTTTTCACGTGACTGCGGGTCAGAGCGGGAACATCTGTACCGCTCGAGTCTTGATCCAAAGACGACATCTCCAGGTCAATCTCCACCTGCATGTTATTTTGCGGATTGGCTTTTACTTTTGTTTTTAAAAACATTCCATAACGTTTCCATTGCACATTGTTGTTGAATTGAGTTGTGGTGCGAATGGGAATTTCTCCACCAGAGTGAAACTCAGCAGTTTTATTGGACTCCGTAACCAGGTGTGGGGCAGCCAATAACCGACCCTGCCCTTGGTCTTCTAATGCCTGTAAAGATAAATCCAAAGAGGTCCAAGACAACTCTCCTCCGGGAATCCATTGCGCTGTCGCAAGACTGGGCCACTGCACCCCCCAGTGACGCATAAAGCTCTTTTTTACATGAGCAATAAAAACTTGGATTTCAATCATCGGGGCCTGGCTGAGAGAATTCTTATCAATTCGTATTTGCATTCCAAAAGGGCTTAGGAGTTTCTTGTACAGAGAGAGATTGCTTTTTTCAAAACTTGGTACCTCATATCGCCAGTGGGGTTGGGTGGTTAGGCGCCCGGGCGGTAAATTGTTTTTCACAAGTAACCCATGCAAATAACTTTCGGCGTCCTGCCGCAAAGAGGTCTCCATTTCGCTAGCCATGTGGAAGGTGGAATTTTCATTGGTGAATTTAAGAAGGTGCGCTAGGTCTTCGATGCGCAATAGACGCCCATGAACCTCTGGCATGCTATTGACAACTTTGAGCTGAGGCCCTCGTTTGCCCACCAGCCATTGCTTGAGTTGATCGAGTGTGACTTTTCGATACTTGTGGAGAACCACAAACTCATAGTGCGTCTTTCCTAATTGTAAATGAGTGATCCCTAACTTTTTTCCGGTGAGAATGATTTGCGACCCTTCGTCTTTAATTTGCAGAATTCCTTTTTTTTCGATGCGTAAAGTTTCAAGGGGTTGGGCCGGAATTTTGTAATTCTCACCAATCCCCAAGTGAATGGGAGCTTCGGCCAGTGCGGGGGTACTGATTGTAAACAAAAGAAATAATATTAAGATGGACATACACGCGAGTGGAGCAAAACTAAGTCC
This sequence comes from uncultured Bdellovibrionales bacterium, assembly GCA_965368905.1. GTDB lineage: Bacteria > Bdellovibrionota > Bdellovibrionia > Bdellovibrionales > JAGQZY01 > JAGQZY01. The sequence continues at coordinate 3,014 of CBDUOS010000039.1, forward strand.
AGCATCAACCGAGCATGTCTCTCTTTATCTGGAATATGTCCGAAAATTGGATTTAAAATTCTTTTTTCGGAAGGGTGATTTCGATGTCAAAGACTTGGTTTTCGGTGGAAATCTTTATGGATCCGCCAAAAAGATTTAAAATTCCTTGGATCACCGCCAAACCAAGTCCTGTTCCGCCAGAGTGGTTGAGAATTTTCTCGGAGGTAGAGAATGCGGATAGTAATTGATCCACAGATTTTTCGATGGGTTTTTCTGATTGATTCTGCAAATGCATGGTCCAAGAATCCGACTGATTGTTCAGTTCAACCACCACAGAGCTCTCTGACAGACCATGAGCGAGGCAATTGTGTAGCAATTTTTTAACCACAATTTGAATGTATTTTCTGTTTACAGTCTGTTGGAAGGGACCTTCGGTTTTGAGGTCCAATTGTATTTTCTTCGACGCGTATACTTTTTCAAACTCTTCCCAGTGGCTAGTGATGAGGCTGTGAACATCTAGGTCCTCTCTATCGAGGTTCTCAGTGTTGGCCTGCAAACGAGTTATCAATAGAGTGTCGTTGATCAAATCTTGCAAGCGTTGGGTGTTCTTGGCAATTTTATCTATATACATTCGGTGTTCGTCTGAGAGCTTCTCTTCTCCCAGCAATTGCACAAAACTAAAAATTCCGGTAAGCGGAGTTTTAAGTTCGTGATTGACCAAAACCATAAAGTCGGACTTCATTTTGTCCAAGCTCTTCAGTTCTTCATTGGCAGCATGCAGCTCTCGATTTTGCCGTGCGATCGTCCCCTTCATCTCGAAGACTTCCATAGCCTGCCGTACGGTACTTATAAATTCCTCTGGTTCCCAGGGTTTGGTGATGTAACGATAAATTTGACCTTGGTTGATCGCGCTAATCACTGATTCCAAATCGGTATATCCCGTGAGCAATATTCTCACAGCTTCTGGTTGGAGGTCTTTGGCTTGCATAAAGAATTCGACGCCGGTCATTTCGGGCATTTTCTGGTCACTGATAATCAGAGAAAATGAGTGGCTTTCAAGGGCTTTCAAGCCTTCAGCTCCAGATGAAGCGGTGATGGTTTGGTACTTCTTCCGTAATAGGCGCTCGAGGGCCTCGAGGTTGTGTGTTTCATCATCGATGCACAAAACTTTATGTTTTTTTTCAGTTGGATCTGACACTCTAAAGGCCCGTTTGTTCTGCATTCGAAGAGATTGAAAGCATGGTTTCTTGATTCATGTCTCCATTGTCGCCCTTCCTCGCCGAAAATGCAAAACGCCTATTTACTAAACTGTACTTCCCATTGGTCATATTTGTGGCTAAAATCTTAGCAATGAAAAAGATAGGGCGAATTTTTAAAAGAACGACATTGCTCATGCTGCCGTTGCTGCTGGCGATTGGGGCAGGCTGGCTATTGCGAACCGAGAGTGAGTTTTTTATCATCAAAGATTTGCAGGTGGATCTTGAATACCAAGAAAACCAAGAGGCTCTGTTGGTGGCTCTAAAGCCAGATGTAGAAAAATCATTGCTTGATTTGCAGGGCAAAAATATTTGGACTGTCAGTTTACGAGGCTTGCAAGAGAAGGTGATACAGCACCCATGGGTACGAGAAGTGGAGTTGGCACGCCATTTTCCCAACCGAATTTTCGCATTAGTCCGCTTACAGCCGGTGGCTTTTCTATTTGTGGATAAAAAAAAATCGGTTTATCCAATTTTGGAAAACGGAGAAAAGTTGCCAAAAATAAAAGCGACCCATGCGCCGGTGGCACCACTGTTGCGTAACAATAATATCTTGGAAGATTCAAAGTTGTTGAAGAAAGTTTTAAAGCTGTATGCAGAGGTTCCTTTGATTGGCACTTTGCAAAAGGAAAATATCGCTTCAGTGGATTTTAATTCGGTTAGCGGACTCACTCTTCAGTTGGTTGAGAGTGATGTTGTTGTTCATTTGGGAAGTAAAGATATACAGACCAAAGCCTTGCAAGTTTTGCGGGTTTCAGAGTACTTAAAAAGTCAAAAGCAAAAGGCGCGCGTCATCGATGCGAGCTTCCCGAAAAAAGTCCTTGTCAGACTGCGTAAGCGTTCCTAAACTTTTATCTACGGACCTATTGACAGTCTGGTCTTGATTATTTTGTGTGCTAGCTAAAGGTTTCAAGGATGAGAGAAAGCAGAAATCAGGTCATTGCGGCCCTCGACATTGGTTCAACGAAAGTAGTGGTAGCTATCGCGACTTATTCGCAAGGCGATGTCGAAGTGATCGGTGTTGGCAAAGCGGAAAACACCGGAGTCCGCCAAGGGCAAATCGTCAATATGGCGGAAACCCAAGCCGCAATTTTAGAAGCCAAGGAAGAAGCTGAGCTTATGGCGGGAGTCAAACTTTCACAAGTTTACCTTTCTGTTGGTGGACAAGGCGTTCAAGCAATTCCATCACGGGGTTTGGTTCCGGTCAGCGGAAAAGAAATCAGCAAAAATGACATTGATCGCGTTTTGGACGTGGCCAAGGCCATTCATCTTCCAGAGGAAAGTCGAATCCTTCACGCTTTGGCACAATCCTTCACTGTTGATGGGCAAGAGGGGATTGAAACACCGATCGGCATGAGTGGTGTTCGCCTTGAAGTGGATGCGCAATTGATCACAGTTTCAGAAAAATGTTTAAGCAACATTCTCGCTTGCGTACAAAAAGTGGGTTTAAAAACCAAACAAGTCGTTTTGGACCAATACGCATCAACATTGGCGACTGTGCAAAATGATGAAAAAGAAATTGGTGTTGCCGTGGTTGAAATCGGTGGCGGAACCTGTGAGATTGTTGTTTATAAAGACTCCTGCATCACCCATGTCGGTAGCATACCGGTGGGAGGATTGAACTTTACCCAAGATGTGGCTGTTGGGCTAAAAACTCCAATCAACAGCGCCGAAGTTGTTAAAAAGAAATATGGAACAGCTTTGGTCGATATGGTTGGTGACGATGAGATGATCGATGTGATGGGGCTTGGAGAGCGTAAGTCTCGGCAAGTGGCACGCATAGAACTCAGTCGCATCTTAGAGGCTCGTTCTGAAGAGACCTTGTCTTTAATTTTTAATCAATTGAGTGAGTGGGATGTTTTAAAAGATTTAGGCGCGGGTGTGATTCTGACTGGTGGTGGCAGTTTACTACAAGGCTTGGTCGAGTTAGCTGAATTCACTTTCGATGTACCTGTGCGCAGAGGCGTCCCTCGCAATGTGATTGGCATGCGTGAAGCTTATAACAGTCCAATCTTTTCAACAGCAATCGGAACATTGCTGTTTGGGTGCGAGCAAGAGTTCTCGCCTAATGTGAAAACACGAACAACAAATATAATGACGAAGAAAACAAGTGGAACATGGGAGCAAGTTAAAAGCTTTATGAGTAAAGCCTTGTCCATATAATCCCCGGGAGAAATCTATGTTTGAACTAGAGGAAAAAACTGAGCACGGTGCAAATATCAAAGTCGTCGGTATCGGTGGCGGAGGTAACAACGCTGTTACGACCATGATTGAAGGTGGTCTTCAGGGGGTTGAGTTCATAGTCGCCAACACAGACGCCCAGGCTTTGGACCCTCATAAAGCAGCGAAAAAAATCCAAGTGGGCAAAGAGCTCACAAAAGGTTTGGGAGCTGGAGCCAACCCTGAGATTGGCAAACGTGCGGCCATCGAGTCTTATAACGAAATTGTTGAGTCCTTAGAGGGGGCTGACATGGTTTTCGTAACCGCCGGAATGGGGGGGGGAACCGGAACTGGTGGAGCTCCTATTGTCGCGAAAATTGCAAAAGAGCTGGGTGCCTTAACAATTGGTGTGGTAACCAAACCATTCTCTTTCGAAGGAAAGAAACGCATGCGCCATGCCCATGCTGGAATCCAAGAGTTGCAAGAGAATGTGGACACTTTGATTGTCATCCCCAACCAAAAACTTTTGTCAATTTCTAGCGAAAAAACTCCACTTCTTGAGACTTTTAAAAAGGCCGATGAAGTGTTGTTGCAAGCGGTGAAAGGGATTTCTGATCTTATTAATATTCGTGGTTTGATTAACTTGGATTTTGCCGATATCAGAACAGTCATGTCAGCCCAGGGAATGGCTATAATGGGAACAGCGACAGCAGAGGGAGATAATCGCTCTATCGAAGCGGCCACGTCCAGTATTTCTTCACCTCTTTTAGAGAATATTTCTATCGAAGGAGCCACCGGAATTATCATTAATGTAACGGGTGGCACGGGATTGAGTTTGTATGAAGTCAATGAGGCTTCAACTCTGATCACTGAAGCCGCCCATGAAGATGCCGAGATTATTTTTGGTGCTGTGATTGATGAGGGAATGGGTGAAGCTGTTCGCGTGACTGTCATTGCAACGGGTTTTCATCAAAATCTGATGCAAAATCCAAATACGCGTCCGAGCACTCATGAACAAATGCAAATCATGCAGCAACAGATGCAAGTGGCTCGCCGAACGATGAATCGTGAAAGTCAAATTTACAATCAACAGGTGCAACCGAGTATGACTCCGCCGCCGATTCCACAGCCTCAGCAACAGCCGCAATACACACAGCCAGTGCATGAGCCACAGTTTGTGCAACCAGCGCAAGAGCCAATGCGAGAGTCCTCACAGGAGCCAGCCAGAGAAACGATGGCGACTCCAGAGTTTCCACCAATTCCGTCACAAAACACGGTCGACACTCAGGTGCCTGAAACTCCTCTAGTTCAGCAAGAACCTGAACCTTCTACAACTGCAGAGGCGGCGCCAATTGAAACACGAGTTCAAGCTGAAGCGCCAAGAGAGCCTGTTCCGGCACAAGAGCAAGTGTTTTCACCGCCTCCACCGGCAATGCCTGAGGTTGAGAGCAGCAAGCCTTTACCACGTGATATATTGATGGCGAAAGCGCGCGCTTATAAAGAGCAGACAGCCCAGCAAGCGCGACAAAACACACCAGAGCAATTATCTATGGAAGTTGAGAGCCGTGAAACGGAAGAGAGTGTTGATATGCCTTTAAATCAAAATGATTTAGAAGTTCCAACTTATCTGAGACGGCAGCAAGCGAAACAAGAAGAAGTGGATCAGTAAGCGGTAAGAGGCTGTGTCCACACAAGCTTGGTTTTTATCAGACCTACATATTCGAGACGAAGACGAGAGCAACAGCCAGAAGCTGTTGCTCTTTTTGCATTCTCTAGAGAATGGAGAGAGGGAAGCGACTCACTTATTTTTAGTGGGAGACATCTTTGATCTTTGGATTTACGATCACCGATATTTTGTTGAAAAATACCAAAAAATTGTTAATGCTATCAGAGTGGTCTCATCCCTGGGAATCGAAGTTCATTACTTCGAGGGAAACCACGATCTATACTTAAGAAAGTTTTGGCAACAGGAAGTTGGGGTTAAGGTCCATGATGGACCTGAGTTTTTTAATCTCGACTCTGTTAAGGTGCGTGTTGAACATGGCGATCTGATGAACCCAGAGGACAAGGGATATTTGTTCCTTAAAAGAGTGTTACAGAGTTCACCAGTGAAAATGATTGCCAAAAACTTGCCCGGCCCTGGTGTCAGTTGGATTGGTGAAAGAGCCAGTCGAGCCAGTCGTCACTACACATCCAATCAAAAAAGTTTAGAAGAAGAGCGCGTGAAAGAATTCATGCACAATTACGCCGAGAAAGTTGTTGAAGAACAAAGCTTTGATTACCTGATTACCGGACACACCCACTTAAGAGACATTTACAAATTCTCCTATGAAGGCGAAGCGATTTGTTCAATAAATCTGGGTGCGTGGTTTGATAGTCAAAAAGTTCTCAAATTAAATAAAGAAGGCTTCGAGTTTATCGATATCAGTGAGTGAAGGCTGGCTGATACAAAATTCTGACACGAACTTGATGGAAACTCAATTTGACCATAGAGGGAGCTTAAATAAGATAACACTGTCTTGAAGGAGTAAGGCATGTTTCGATTTTTTAGTATTGTTTTCTGCTTTTATTTTCTGGTTTCTTCACTGTCACAGGCGTCTTCAACGCCTCGTGATTTTAAGCTGGCTTTCATCGGAGACCAGGGGTTCAGCTCAACATCGAAATCCGTTTTAAAACTGATCAAAAATGAGGGAGCTGAACTTCTTATTCATCAAGGCGATTTCGATTACCTAGACAAGCCCGGGTTTTGGGAAAAAAATGTAAATAAATATTTGGGGGATGATTTTCCCTACATTGCTTCAGCTGGAAATCATGATGCCAAAATGTGGTTTGACCTTAATGGGTATCGAGATCGACTTGAGCGACGGGCTCAACGTATCCCAGGTATGAACTGTACCGGTGACCATGGCGTCAATGGTGCCTGTGTTTACAAGGGAGTTCTGGTTATCACCTCTGGTATTGGATCGATAGGTAAAAAGCACAAAGACTATCTTGAAGGAGTATTGAATCAGTCCGATTCATTCATTTGGAAAATTTGCTCATGGCATAAGCAAAAGAAAGAGTACCAAGTGGGTGACAAGGGGAGTGCTGTGCCGTGGGATTTTTACAAAGCCTGTCGAAAAGCGGGAGCTATTATTGCTCAGGGCCATGAGCATTCCTACAGCCGCACGTATACAATGGAAAATTTCAAAGAATTTAAAGTGGCCGACAAAGACGACGTTCTTAAAGTTGGTCAAGATATGAGCTTTGCGTTTACCAATGGTTTGGGAGGCGCCAGTATTCGACCGCAGAAGCGTTGTAAAAAGAAAAAAGATTGTCCGTTTATGGCCAACATTTACACTCGAGACCAAGGAGCTAAGGCGGGAGCTTTGTTTTGTACGCTTCATGTAAACGGAAAAGAAAATGTAGCCGACTGTTATTTTAAAAATATTCGAGGCGATATCATTGATGAATTTGGAATCGTTAGTTTGAATGCTGAAGGGCGTTCTGAAATAGTGACGTCACCACCTGGAGTGTTGTGGTATCCAACGGCACGTTCCAGCTCTGCCGATGTCTGGCACTCACATCATGACCGTAGAGTTTGTCTTTGAATTATTTGGAGAGAGAGGCTGGCATTCGTTTTTTTGAACGCAAACGAATTTCTTTTTCTTGCCAAGTTTTTAAGCTGTATTTGTTGCCAGTATAGCACATCTTGCGAAGCAACGGCTTGGGCAAAGAATCGCAACCGAAGATCGCTTGCTTCGATTCACATAGTGCAGTGGCATCAGAATTTTCGATTCCATGAGATTTTAAATGTTTGATTTGGCAGTAGACAATTTGTTGTCCTACGCTTTGTACTGTTTGAGTTTCAAGGCTGGTGCACTTATTTCTCTTGCACGCTGTATTTAACATTTTGAAGTATTGGTCATCAGAATCAAACTCTCCAACATTCAAGGCATTTACAATACGAATAATTTTAGCAGTGTAAATGGTACTATGAGAGTCTTTGATTTCACTCTTTCCCTTAGGAAAAGCTTGAGTCGACACAAATAATAAACTGATCAATAAGGTTACTTTTTTCATACATCCTTCATCGGTTTGTCTCATATTGGATTAAACAGCCCATAGGTCCAGTTTGAGCAGATTGGTTAATAGGCCTAAAAAACCTCGTAATCCGGTCTTTGGTTTTAACAAGGTTCATGTCGCAAAATCCGATCAATAAGGGTCAATTAAGGAGCAGCTGTGTCTTTTGATTATGATGAGCTAAAAAACCGCGAAGAAGGTGGGTCACATTGGGCGACCTATTCGGATCTTTTTATGGTCCTTTCCCTCGTGTTTCTATTACTATACGTTGTGGCCAGTGTTCGAACAGGTACCAGTAGCATCAAAAGCAATGCCGAGTATATGGCCGTAGTTAGAGAAAAAGAAGCCCTCAAAGAAGAGCTTCTATTTTATGAAAACCAAAAAGAACAATATCTTAAACAAGCCAATGTGAGTGAGATCAAGCAATACGATGAACTGATGGACAAATTAACTCTTCTGAAAGAGGAGGCCAATCAAGAGAAGAAAGATCTACGTAAGCAGGCGGCAGAAAACGAAGCAAAAGAAAGAGCTCTTAATAAGTATCAGAGGATGATTCGAAATATCATAAACTCTAATATGGTGGCGAGTTCAAATTTAGAAAAGCGTCAGAAGACGATTCGTAAACGTAACGAAACAATTGACGAGCAAGAAGAAGAAATTAAGGATCTTGAAAAGACGGTTAGTAAAAAGGAAAAAGAAATCAAAGACAACGACCGTACAATAAAGAATCTGAACGCGTCATTAAGTCAAAAAGTTCGAGACATCAAAAAGCTATTCAAGCAAAAGAAGATATCACAAAAGAACATGAAGAAGAAGATACGCGCTTTGCAAGTTAAGAACCAAAAGCGTGTTAAGCAAATCCAGAAACAAAAAAGTGCAGCAGAAAAAGTGATTGCACAAAACAAGAAAAAAATCAGAGAAGTTAGTCAGCAGTTGGCTCAAGCCGAACAGACAATTGAATCGCAACAACAAGATCTCGAGGCTCTGGTTGATCAGCAGCAAAAAACATTTGAGAAAATGGTCAAAATGGAAAGCGATTTCCAAAATAAAATGGAACGCGAGAAATCTCAATTTCAAAAACGATTGGCCAAGCAGAAGCTTTCTGCCATGGAAAAGCAAAGAAAGATGGCTCAGTTTGAAAAGAAAGCCAAAGCTAAAGAGCAACAGATGGCCCAGAAAATTTCTAAAATGGAAGGTCAAGTTCAAGAGATTCAAGGTGAGTTAGATCAGAATCGACAGGCGCGAGCCCAGGCTGAGGCCCAATCACGTTCATTGGCTGCTAGTAATAAGAACTTAAAGGGGCAGAAAGCAAAACTTTCAAAAGATTTGCAGCGATTGAAAGACATTGCCAATGCTCGGAAAAAGCTGATTTCTGATATGAAGGATAACTTGGCGAAAGCTGGTCTAAAAGCGAAGGTTGGAAAATCGGGAGATGTGATTATCGAGTTTGGAGAAGAATATTTCGACACCGGACGCGCTGACATTAAACCTGGAATGGAGCAAGTACTGAAAAAGTTCATGCCAACCTATTCGAAATCATTATTTTCAGACAAAAAGATGGCCGATAAAATTCAGTCGATTGAGATCGTTGGCTACGCATCTCCGACCTACAAAGGGCGCTACGTCGACCCTAAAAGTTTAGATGCTAAAGACAAAGAGGCTGTAAATTACAACTTGAGCCTTAGCTTTAATCGAGCCAAATCTATTTTTGGCTACATTTTCGATAAAGACAAAATGAATTATGACTACCAGAAGAAAATTCGTTCAATGACGAAAGTGACGGGACGATCTTTCTTGGCCGAGGGCGCAGATGAGCGAGTTCCTGCCAACATGACCCAAAAACAATATTGTAAGAAATTTGATTGTAAGAAATCACAAAGAGTTGTGATTAAGTTTAATATGAAGAACTAAGGAGAAAAAAGTGGAAACCGCAGCCGCTGATCCAACCCTGATGGGGTCCTTTTTAACATTCGCCACCATAGGGCTTGTTCCCTTTATGGTACTATTATTTATGGTGGGTGCTGTTTTAAAAGGTCTGATTTATTACACAGTTCGAAGACAAGAATGGTTTTCTAAAGAATTCGAGAAAAGAGTGGATCACTTCATCGAAGAAAGAAATCCAGATTCAAAAGTCTCCTTTTATATGATTGTTAAGCGAATGCTTGAAAAGACTTACTATGAGTTATTTCGTGTTCGTTATGCTATGAAACGAAGAAAGCCTGACTTTTTGATGACGGTGTCTGATCGTGTGTTTCTTGTGAAGCAGGGGGCTGCATTTTTTGTTCATGACATCTTAAAGCCACTACGTCACATTAATTATGTCGACTCCAATCATCCAAAACTTTTGAGTACGACTAAGAAAGCTTTTGCAAGAAACCCTTCTTTCAGCAAGATCTTGGGAATTTTTCCTAGTTCACGTTTGAACGATGTGGTTAATATTCTTCCAGGGATTTTTATCATCCTAGGAGTTTTTGGTACCTTCGTTGGAATTATGAACTCATTGCCACTACTTGGAACAATGGACCTCAATGATATAGATGCGGCCAACGCGACCATGAATAACTTTTTAATTAAGATTTCCTTTGCAATGAGTACGTCCCTGGTTGGTATCGTTCTTTCAGTCACGATGTCTTTTCTTAATGCGGCCTTGGCGCCAGAAAAGGTGTTTATCGCAGCTGTTGATCGTCTTGAGGCCGCTTTAGATGCACTTTGGCACTTAAGTTCTGATAACAGTGTTCCCGAGAATTTGGTTGAGTTTAATGAGAACCGTCATCCTGACGAGGTTTTAGCCGAACAGGCACTCAATGAGGACCTGATTTTGGGTAAAAAGCAGCGTAAGCTGAATCGAGCCTCTTAAATCCTTCAAATTTTGAAATTATAAATATTAAAAAGCCACGACATAAGTCGTGGTTTTTCGTTTTTGATCCGAAATAGGCTAAAAATTTCAGTCAATTACGCCGAATAGAGTAGTGGACTAGGTGAATTAATATATGGCTTTTAAACATTTTTGGGTTCAATACAAGCTCGGAAAAATTTCCGACCAAGCTTATATCAAGGCTGAATCATTTGTGATTGGTCGGGCACCCGATTGTGATCTTCCTATTCCCACCGATATACTGAGTCGCCGACATATCAAAGTATACCTAGAAGAAGAAACCATATTCATTAAAGACCTAGGGTCCACCAATGGAACCTACTTGCAAGGTGAGCGTTTGGTTCCACATCAGAAGTACGAGTATGTCACTGGTAATCGGCTTTATTTGGATGCGGGTAAAGAGTGCACCCTACGAATTACACCGATTTACCAACGAGATCTTGTTGACCTAGAAATTGAACAACGTGGTTTGGAGTTAGAAAAGAAAAAACATGAACTGCGTAGTAAAGGAAAAATCAGTCGTGGCCTCAAAGAGATTGAGGCCCGTGAAAACTTTGTTGCCAACGCCTCGTCCTCTGTTGATAACATTTTTGAAAACCTAATCTATATTGCAAAAAGTGCTCGCTTTAATAAAGAAAAGAAAATCAAAGAAGCAGAAAACATTTCGCAAGATATGATTGAAAAAGCTCAAAGAGAAATGGAGACGCAAAGGGCCCTTCTAGAGAAAGAACTGAAATCACTGCAAGTCCAAACTAAAAAAGAAGCCAATAGAATACTTAAATCAGCCAATGAAAAAGCGGCACAGCACATGAAGAAGGCTGAGGATAAAGCCAAGCGTCTAAAGGCTGAGGCCAATGAGGGAAAAGAAAAAGTCATCTCTGCTGCTGAAGCCAGACGTCAAGAGATCATCGACGATGCCCAGCTTAAGCATGGTGAAATTATTGCTGATGCCCATATCAAGAACAAAGAGCTCAAAGAGGAGAGTGAAAGAATTGAAAGCGGTCTTGGAGCTCGCCGCGAAGAAATGGAAAACCTAGAGTCCGAGATTTCTGATCTAAAGAAAACTGCAAAAGAACAAAAAGAGCTGACCACCGAGGCGAGAGAAAACTATAGCCATGAACTCTCCGAACTTAACTCTTTAAAAGCCAAAGTCCTAAACATGGAGAAGAGAAATGCGGCGGCACTTGATGTTCTTGAAAGCAAGATCCCTAACTTAGAAAAGAAAGCAGCGGGACTCGATCAGAAAGTCTTCGACAACAATATCGAGTTGAAGAAAAAAGAGACAGAAATCGAGAAGCTGGAAAGAACAATTGGAGATCTTCATGCTGACTTAATGAAGAATGAAGAGAAGTCGGCCGCTTCCGAACGACGTCTTGATGAGCTGAATGATAAGATCATTGAGGCTGAAGACAATCTGTTTCGATTGAACAAAATTAAGCAACAGAGAAATGAGGAGATCGATCGGGAGGTCGCAGAAAGACGTGAGAAGCAGAAAGCCAGTGAAGAGAAAACGGCTGAGAAAATTGCTCGCCGCAGAGAAAAGGCGGATCGAGAAATCGAAGTCAACTTGACCAATGCCAAAGAACGAGCTTTGTCTATTGTAGAGGAAGCTCAGAAAGAAGCAGAAGGACTCCTTGCCAAAGCGACCGCAGAGGCTGAAGAGTCATTGGTTGATATCAAGGAAGAAAGCAAGCGAATTAAGGAAGAAGCCGATACCTACAATATTGAAAAACGACGTGCGGCAGAGAACTACCATTCGGACAAATTAGATGAGGCTGACAAAGAGGCACAGAAGATCATTGCCCAGGCCAAACTCACTGAGACCAATTTACGTTTCAAGACAGAGGAAGATCTTAAAGAGGCGAAAGAGGAAAGTAAGCGTTTACGTACAGAAGCTCGCGAGTACAATCAATCGGTTCGCGAAGAGGCTGACGAATATAGTATGGACACGCGCAACGATGCGGATGATTATTCCCATAAAATTCGAGAAGAGGCCGATATTGAAGTGAGCTCACGACGCAAGAACTTTGAGTTTGAAATTCAAGAAGCCAAAGATAAGCTGCTTGCGGACAGTCGTAAAGAAGCGAAGAATATTAAAGAGAAGAGCCGTAAAGCGGCTGAAGAGATCATCCAGAAAGCCAAAGATGAAGCTGCAATCCTAATATCTAAAACTCAAAGCCAGTCTGAGCGAGAGTTGGATGACCTTAAAAAGCAAATTGAGAAACGGCAAAAAGAAACGGATGAGGAGATTAATGATCTTCGTGCTCATGCTGTCCAAAAGATGGAGGAGCAGCGTAGACAATTTGAAAAAGAGGAGCTTGAAAGAAATCGAATTCGCGTTTTAAAGATCCGCAAAGATCTGAATGAAGTTTTAAGGGCCAGAATAGTTCCCTTTCTGAAGGATCAGTCCCAAGTTGAAAAGATCTCTCAGATGATGACCAAGTCAGTGAACGCGATCCTGCTTGACGAAGTGGATGATGAGATCTTTGATGCCGAGAACTATTCAGATATCGATCCGACTCTGCAGCAAAAACGAGTGATGAAGTTTTACCTTGCCGCTGGAGCTGGAGCGTTAGCATTGGTTTTACTTTTGATTTTTGCGCCGACGATCGAGAAAATGGCAAAAGATTCTGGACGTGATATTGCCAATCAAATTGAAGAAGAAGATAAGAAACAGATCGAAGCCACGCAGAAGGCCAATGACCTGTCGGCGGAGTTTAAGCCCGAGATGGTCGGAACCTACTTACCGACTTATACCGAGCGTGTGATGTATATGGAAAACTACCTGACTCTAGAAAACGATATCGGATTTAAAGGACAGTGGCATCTTGAGCTTGAAGAATTCTTTGTCGACAAGCTACGTTTAACCGAAAACGACATGGTTCCCTTTGTTGCTCGCGAAGCCGCCCTTTTAAAGGAGTTGGGAGAAGCTCGTAACAATATCAATGGTAACTTTGTAGAAGAGGGCAAGAAGCGTCTGCAAGAAATTGAAGCGGATTTCTTTAGGCGCCTCAAACAAGGTGGCTTGAAGCAAAAACAACTTGATCGTATTATGAAGTTCAAAAAGAAGTTCTTTAAAGAGAATAAAACTATTTTCTCAGGTTAATTGACATCTTTACAAAGTTGGGAGGTAACATGAAAGTTGGAGATTTGTTAAAAGGCCTCGGGCTTGCCCTAGTTTTTTTCCTGCATTTTGTAGTTTTGAAAGGCTGGAATGCCAACTTGGGCATTTTTTTTACTCTTTTGAATATTCTTGCTATTTTTTTCGGGGGAGGCATGGTGGTTTACATCTTCAAGTATTATCTCGAAAATAGTGAGGTCGGAACACTCATAGAAACTAAGTTGTTCCAGCAAGGCGTTATTGGGTATGCTGCTCTTGTTTTGATCCTCTTTATCTTTTCTTAGATCTAAACCAGCCCACACAGACCCGCTTAACTATAAGTTAAAGAAAACAAGATGTTGAGGTAAGTCATTTACGAGTGTTTCAAAATTGAACATATCAAAATGAGACAATAAGGCTTCAGTACGTATCTGTGTACTTCTCAGCTCTTGGTTCGTTAATTGCTTATTCAAAAGGGTGGCGGCATAAAGAAGGGGAATTTTTTATGCAGGGTATGAAGGGAATATTGGTACTGACATCTATATTTCTTGTTGGTTGTGGGCAGTTCAAATCAGATGATTCAAATAAGAAAGATTTCATTCGTGAAAACGGTGTGTTTTCCAGTGAAGCTCTAGCGGCAGCGATTGCGGACGGCTCGGATAGTCCTTACCCAATTGTTGAAGTGCAAAGGGATTGGGATGAAATGGGTCGAGGTCCTATCGTATTCGGTGAGCCCTTGTACTCATCACCCGAAGAAATACTACAAGAAAACCAAGGAGACCAAGGCCTCGTTATGCCTCTCCCGAACGAAGGTGACAATGGTGTGATCATGCCGCCCTCTGATGACGATGTCGGAATTTCTCCCTTAATCGACTATCAATCCAGTGTGAACCCTAAGGCAAGAGCTTGTGTCATGCCTGCCAGTGAGAAACCTGGGGTCGAGTATCAAATAGGTGCCACCGGCAATTACACAGGCTGTGTGCCCTGCGCCGTCTTCGACTACAATTCAAATCGTTGCATAAAGATTAATATCACTCGCAAGCCTACAAAACGACAATTGCCCATGCCTGGTCAGAATAGGCGACGAGGGTTCAATGTCGGGACCCTGCTTATGGGCCTGGCAGCGATATCATTGATTTCAAATTTGGCGACACCCACCACCCAATACACCACGGGTGGACCTACTAGTACGAACACAAACCATGGGGGGCTTGATTACTCAGCGACATTGCCGGAGAACGGTTATGACATTAACGACCCCAATTGCCCCCTTGTTGTGGACGTAGGAGAGATGGATGGTTACTCCTCTTCTAACCTAGAACTTTCAGCCCCTGATGAAGGGATTCTCTTTGATATTCGTGGGCGCAAATACGAAAATAAAAAGCTTCCGATCAGTTGGACCAACAATCCTCGGTATAAATTTTTAGTGAAACCGACAGGCAATGGGCAGGTTCTTGGTATCGATGAAATGTTTGGAAACCACACCTTTGGACCCGATGGAAAATTTTCTTCTAATGGTTTTGAAGCTCTTGCCAAGCATGATGGCGTCGATTTTCGTGGTCGTATTTTGGGACCACAAGAAGGACGAATTACCTCTGAAGATCCGATTTTTCATCAACTTCGTCTGTGGACTGATAGTAACTTTGACGGGGCAGCCCAGCCCGATGAGTTGGCCACGCTCGAGGATTATCACATTGAATCTATCGACCTGGACTACGATGAGAATTTTTATGAGCGAGATGTTCATGGAAACGAGGCGATTTTCAAATCCGTTGTGAACTTTGAAAACGGTAAAATGGGAATGGTTTTTGACCTTTGGTTTGCCGATGGATTACGCTTCTAAAAGTCGTCGAAGCAGTGACATTCTTTAATTATGGTTGTGCTCCAGTGCCAGAATCGTCGCTTCTGCGGCGATCGGCGGCACGCGAGTAATACTGGCTCCTATTGGTGCTCGAGGCGCAGCCTCCCCAGATGCGGTGTCTTCCATCATCGATATGAAAACGACCCGAACAGTATAGCCCAAGTCCTCCGGACCATGATTGCAACAAATAACTTTCAACCGTTTCGCGGTCGACTCCGTTGACGATAAAGTCAGCGGCTCGACATTGAATGTGCATGGAGTTGCGAGCACCACCACGACGGGCGTTATCAGCGCGGGAGCGATGGGCTGACATCAGTTGCACATCCCAACCTCGGCCCACCATTTCGTTGAGCTTTGCGACAACTCGAGGGGGCAAGCAGCCATAGTTGTCTGATGTTCGAATGTTGACGCCGTGAAGGTCGTGGTCGTCGGGGTTTGCAATTGTTTCGTCATTTCTTTCAAAGGGATAAATGAATTCATTTTGTGAGCACTCCGGAACCAATTGATCAAAAGCGTTGGTGTCAAAGCTGGATCTGCGGACAAATCCTTGACCGGCTTCCACTCCATTGCCGTCGCGCCAAACCACGCGGGCCATGCCACCTTCGATGTTAGCAATTTTCAATTCAAATCCCGGGGGATAGGCAAAACCGAGGTGATTGTCAGCTTCCATATCAGAATAAATATTGGCACTCGAGCGAACCGTTAAGGTTCCGCAGGAGCGAGCCTCTTGGCCAAAAGCAGTCGAGGTGCCAAAGAGGGCAATAAGAATGGAAAATACAAGTTTCATAGTTTTTGCCTTTCTACCTTTAGAAAATGCAAGCCTAGGGCCAAAAATAATGGGTTATAACGGATTTGGCACATGGAACCGGCCTCTATGGACCGATCACGTCACAGAACGGCAGTTCGCTGTATAGGTTTTGACAGTTGTCTCAATATGAGACTGATTCTAAGCCTGTGATTCTAGTAACTTTTTTGCGTGGGCAATACTGGTTTTGGTGACCTTTTCACCAGATATCAAGCGGGCAATTTCGTCGACCCTCTGCTTTTTGGTTAGGCGAGAAACCGACATTTCCACCGTGTCTTTGGTTGGCTGTTTTTCGATGTAGAAATGGTGATCGCCAAACGAAGCCACCTGTGGAAGGTGAGTCACACAGATCACTTGTTGGTGGTGGGCTAAGTTTTTCAACTTGGCTCCTACTTTTTCGGCCGTGGGACCGCTGACTCCTGTATCCACTTCATCAAATAAAAATGTGCGTGGATATTGATTGGCGCCGGTCACTTGTTTTAAAGAAAGTAAGATACGCGACAACTCGCCACCACTGGCGGCTTTGGCCAAATCACGAGGTTCATCTTTAGCGCCGGTTTGAGTGCGAAAAACCACTCGGTCTGCACCTGTTGAATTGGCTTCTTCAATGGACTCCACTTGAATCAGAAAAATCAACCCTTTCATATTCAAATCCGTAAGCTCGGTGTTCACCTCTTTACCGAGGAGTTTGGCGCCATTGGTTCTTTTCTTGCGAATTTTTTCACAAAGAGAGGTCATTTTTTTTTGCAGGTCTTCTTTTTGTGCCTTCAACTGGGCCAGTGTATCAGAAAGGTTTGTGAGTTCATGATGCTCTTTCTTCATCTCTCCCAAAGAGGATAAGATTTCGGCAACACTCTCGCCAAATTTCTTTTGCAGTTTTCGAATGCGACTCAATCGATCTTCAAGATCATCTAAGTTTTGATCTTCATCTTGTTCCGCTTGCATCAATTGTTGCAAGTCGAAAGCAGAATCTTCAATCAAAGCTTGCGCCTGCTGCAGTTGTTGTAAAGGGGCTTGCAAAGCGCTGTGGTCCGGAGCTGAAGCGAGGATCTTGTTTAAACGATTCAGTAGAGAGGCATCGGACTCGCTTAGGACGAGTAAAGAGTCGTTCAGCCACTCTTGCCACCGACCCTGGTTCTTCAAATCTTTGATTTTGGCCGACAATTCTTCATCTTCATTATCGGCAAGGCTCAAGCTTTCAATCTCTTGGATTTGGAACTCTAAAAAATCAATCTGCTGTTCACGCAATTGCGAGCGTTGTTCCAGCTCTTCCATGCGCATTCCGATTTCAGAGATACTGTCATAAACCTCTTTTATTTCACTACGCAATTTTAAGTTGCCGCAGAACTGATCGAGCACTTCCAACTGGTAACGAGCCGACATCAAATCTTTGTTTTCATGTTGGCCAGTGATTTCGACCAGGGGGGCTTCTGTGGGATTGCTCATGGTAACCAGTGGGAACACAATCCGGCGCAAGTCGACCACTGTCGAGAGGTGACCATTCAAGTAGACTTTGCTTTTGCCATTTTTCTGAATCACTCGGCGAACGATCAGTGTTTGGTCGTCGGTTTCGATGCCCATTTCGCCGAGCTTTTGTAAAATATCTTTTCGCTCGCCCAGGTCAAAAGCCCCTTCGATTGTGGCTTTGTCTTTGTTGCTACGAATGTCTTGGCTGGAGGACTTGGCTCCCATTAGTAGAGCCAAGCTTTTAATTAGAATCGATTTTCCGGCGCCGGTCTCTCCACTAAGGATGTTTAGACCTTGGTTGAAGTGAATGTGAATTTTATCAATGATGGCAAATTGAGCCACTTTCAATTCTGATAGCATCTAGTCTCTTTCTCCAAACTTTAATTTTTCGCGTAAGAGATTGAAAAAGTTATGTGTAGGGTGACGAATAATATGGTGGTCCTGTTTATTTCGCTTCACAGTTAGCTTGTGTTGAGAAGCCACTTCCATCACTTTCTGGCCATCAATGGTGAGGAGAGCGGATCGTTTCTCGCCAATAATTTGAAACTCCAGCTCGTGGTCGTCGGGAAAAATCATTGGACGTGTTGTTAAGCTGTGTGGGCAAATCGGAGTTACTATAATCGCTTTCGCTTCGGGGTGCATCACCGGTCCACCTGCAGCCAAGTTGTAAGCCGTCGAGCCTGTGGGGCTAGATACAATCACGCCATCGGCCTTGGTTTCGGTCACCAACTGTCCATCGCAGTAGATTCCAATGTTCAAAAGATGGGTGCGATCACCACGTTCAATCACCATGTCATTAAGAGCGAGATATTTTCGATCGCCGTTGATGCTGATGTCTAAAACTGAGCGTGGTCGCTTGTCCATTTTGTCGGCCAAGGTCGACTTTAGCGTAGTGTAAAGCTCTTCCAGGCGATTGTCGGTTAGGAAGCCTAGAGAGCCAAGGTTGACACCCAGAATAGGAGTCTGTCTTCCATTGAGCATACGGATCGCTTGCAGGTAGGTTCCATCGCCGCCAAGTACAACCAGTAAGTCGATCTTATCGAAGTCTTTCTCGGAAGAAAGGTGGAGGGCTTTTTCACAAAGCTCCACATTGGACTCACAATAAACAGTTAAAGATTGTTCCGACAACCACTCCGCCAGTTTTTTGGCTTCGGTCAAAGCCTTTGGGGTGTCTTTGCGAATTATGATTCCGATATTTTTATACTGACTCAAGACAAACCACTCCTTCTTAGCAATGCAGCACTGTCAGGGTCTTTGCCACGAAAGTTCCGATAAAGTTGAGCAGGGTCTTCGACGCCACCCTTAGAAAGAACTTCGTGGTAAAATTTTTCGGCTACACCTTTGTCAAACAAGCCTTTCTCTTTAAAAGCCTCGAAAGCATCGGCGTCTAAGACTTCGGCCCATTTGTAAGAGTAATACCCGGCGCTGTACCCCCCAGCAAAAATATGTGAGAAGCCAACAGAAAAGTTGGTTCCAGGGATTTTGGGTAATAATTGAATATCTTTTGTCGCCTCTTCTTCCATTTTTACCGGATCAAGATCTTTACCTTCAATTTCGGTGTGCCAGTTCAGGTCGACATAACTAAAGCTTATTTGTCGTAGTGAGGCATAGCCGGCTTGAAAGTTTCGAGAGTCGTTCAACTTTTTCACCAAAGAACTGGGAATCTTTTCTCCGGACTCATAGTGTTGCGCAAAAAGGTCCAAAGATTCTTTTTCATAGGTCCAATTTTCCATCAATTGCGAGGGGAGCTCGACAAAGTCCCAAAGAACATTGGTTCCTGACAGTGAAGTGTAGTGGCAATCGGAAAGTAGGCTATGTAGAGAGTGACCAAATTCATGAAACAGAGTTTGTACTTCATAAAAAGTTAACAGTGAAGGGTGCCCGGCACTGGGTTTACTGAAATTACAAACAATACTCACATGGGGGCGGCGGACACCGTCTCCATCAAAACCTTGTTCTCGGTAGTTGGTCATCCAGGCGCCAGACTTTTTATTTTCTCGTGGAAAAATATCCAAGTAGAGCAAGCCAATAAGGTCATTGTTGCGCGTGACTTTAAAAACTTCCACATCTTCGTGGTACACAGGGACGTCTTCCATTTTTTCAAAATTCAGTCCATACAGTTTGTTACCATGAATAAAGATGCCTTCAATCACTTGTTGCAGTGGAAAGTAGGGGCGCAGGTCTTCATCGCTTAAGTCAAAACGATGTTTTTTTAGTTTTTCTGAGTAAAACGAAAAGTCCCAAGGTTTGACCTCGATATCTTCGTTCATCTGATCGTTAATAAAAGTCTGCAAGTCATCCAGGTCTTTGCGAGCCGCTTTCAATGAGGGCGTTTTTAGTTCTTCTAGAAAGTCGAAAACTCGCTCGGGAGATTTTGCCATTCGTTTTTTTAATACAAAGTGGGCATGGGTGGGGAAGCCCAATAGTTTGGCGCGGGCATTGCGGAGTTCGGCGATTTGTTTGCAGATCTCTCGATTAGAATACTCATCATCTAAGGCTTTGGTGTTGTAGGCCATCCACATTTGTTCGCGCAGTTCCCGATTCTTCATGTATTTCATAAACGGCATGTAAGAGGGGGCTTGCAAAGTGAAGGTCCAGCCCGAGACACCTCTTTTTTCGGCTTCCTCTTTGGCGGTTGCTTTTACGGATTCGGGAAGGGGTTGAACTTCTTTTTCATCTTCAATTGTTAAATTGAACGCGTTGGTTGCCTTTAAAATATTCTGTGAATATTGCGGGCTAAGTGCCGCCATCTTTTGGTCAATCTCGCGCAATTTTTCTTTGTCCTCATGAGACAGCAAAGCCCCATTGCGAGTGAAGCCCTCAAAAGTTTCGTTGAGCAACTTTGTTTGCTCAGGATTTAGGGATTCTGGGTCAGTGTTTTCTTTTACCGCCTTAATATTTTTAAACAGTTTCTCAGAAAGTTGAATGTCGTTTCCGAACTGAGCTAGCTTTTGTGAAATTTCTCCGACAGCTTGATCAATTTCGTCGTTGGTGCAGGCGTGATACAAATTAAAGAACACAGTCGTCAGTTGGTCCATTTCATGGCTGGATAACTCCAGCGCCTCAATGGTGTTGGTAAAACTGGGTTGTGTCTCGTCCTCAATTTTCTTTATACGCTGGCGAGCCAGCTCTATGGACTGGTCGATCGCGCCCGGAAAGTCTTTGCTTTTGATTTTGTCGAAAGGGACGGCATGGTCAAAGTTGGAATTGTTTTCGAACAGGTTCAACATTGGATCTCCTTAATGGGGGTGAAAAAGCCTGTTCCCTGTTGTAACGAGATCCGAGTTAAAAGGGTAGAATTGGCGAGCGGCGCGGAGAGTCACTCGCGGCAGTGGCTATTGGTAGTCGTCGCAGTAACCGTAGGGGGTGCCATCGACAGGAATGCAGCGAGTGTTCACCGGGGATCCGTCGGCTCCAACCATTCCGCGGCAGTCAGAGTTTCCGTGCTCAACTCGGCAGCGGCTGCCGAAGTTTGAGTGGCAGGTTGATC
>CBDUOS010000040.1:0-23425 GCA_965368905.1 uncultured Bdellovibrionales bacterium
GTCTCGCAACATGCTGTTTGAGATCACCGC
This sequence comes from uncultured Bdellovibrionales bacterium, assembly GCA_965368905.1. GTDB lineage: Bacteria > Bdellovibrionota > Bdellovibrionia > Bdellovibrionales > JAGQZY01 > JAGQZY01. The sequence continues at coordinate 31 of CBDUOS010000040.1, forward strand.
GCGGGCCACGGCGGCGGTGCCTTCAGGTCGTAAAGTTAAAGAGTCCCCGCTGCGATCTTCGAAGGTGTACATCTCTTTGTTGACGATATCGGAAGCATCGCCGAGGGAGCGAGAAAAAACCGGGGTGAATTCAAAAATGGGAGTCTCCATTTCTTGAAAATCGTAAAGCTGGGCGGCGACTCGAAACTGCTGATCAATTTCATTGAACAGACGGGCTTCATCGCCAAAAATATCCCTTGTTCCTCGCACTGTTTGCAGCTTCATGGCTTCCTCATTTCCCTTGCATTTACACGTCGTTATACCGTTTTCTCGGGCCTGAGTCCACCAATTGAATGACAAATGAAACCCAGGGGTGAAAAGATCTCCGCTCAGGCCTTTCTACTTGTTCTGAAGAGGGGAGGTCGCTATATCTGTTTATCCTTTAGAGGAGAACCACTGTGACTCGATTTCTACTAGTTTTCATCATGCTCGTCCCGTTTCTTGCGCAAGGAACAGAGATGCCCCAGCCACAGCTGACGGTTTACAGTTCGCGCAAAACTCATTTGGTAGAACCTTTGTTCAAATCCTATTTTGAAAAAACCGGCGTTGTGATCAATCATATCAATGGCAAAGCGGGAGTGTTGATTCAAAAGTTAAAGCAAGAGGGTGAAAAAACCAAAGCTGATATTTTGCTCACGGTCGACGCAGGCAACTTGGCCAACGCCGCCAAGACGGGCATTCTGTCGCCCATTCAATCGAAGAGGTTGTTAAAGCGTGTGGGCCAACAGAACCGTGGAACAAACAATTTGTGGGTCGGTCTTTCATTGCGCGCCCGTACCATATTTTACAATAAAACCTTAGTGAAAAAACAAGATCTAAAAAGCTATGCCGATTTGGCCGCCCCAAAATGGAAAGGTAAACTGTGTTTGCGAACCAGTCGCAAGGTTTACAACCAATCTTTGGTGGCGGCGATGATTCAAAGACAAGGTGAAAAACAAACTAAAAAAATTGTAGAAGGCTGGGTCAGCAACTTAGCTAAGCCCGTTTTTACCAATGACACGAATTTATTAGAAGCCATCGACAAAGGCCTTTGCCAGGTCGGTATAGCCAACACCTACTATATGGCACGTTTGACAAATGCCGGTGAAGGTAAAAATGTTGCTGTGTTCTTCCCGGAAAAGAAGAATGGCGGAGTTCATGTGAATGTGTCGGGGGCTGGTATAGTCAAAGCCAGCAAAAAGCAATCCGAAGCCACCAAGTTTCTAGAGTGGTTGGTTACAGATGAGGCACAAGCCATTTTTGCCGGTCTCAACAATGAGTATCCTGTTGTTGAGACTGTGGAGGTCACTGATGTACTTAAAGAATGGGGAAAATTCGATCGTGAAGAAACCCCTTTACCTAGCATCGGTCCTTTGCAGAAAAAAGCCGTACTCTTGATGGACTCTGCGAAATACCGCTAACATGCAAAATCAAAAAGCCCCCCTTATTGCTCAATTCCTTCTAGGGCTTTTTATATTTCTATTGATTTTGCCATTGTTTTTTCTATTCGGGTCTCCTGGAGCCGACACAGAATTGGTGGAGGAGCTGTTTACTTTGGCTCGTTGGAACACCACCTGTCTAGCGCTGGGTGTGTTAGTGATGACGACAAGCCTTGGAGGAGGCTTTGCTTTTCTTCATGCCTTCTATAATTTTCCTTTCAAAAAGGCACTGCACACTCTGATGCTCATGCCTTTAGCCTTTCCAGCCTATGTCTTTGCCTTCATATATTTAGGTCAGTTTGGACCTAGCACTTTGTGGTCAAACTATGTGGAGGTGCAGGGTGAACTCTGGTTCTTGGTTTTTGTTTTGAGCTTGGCCTTAACACCCTATGTGTACTATTTTTCTTGCCTCGGGTTGCGTGGAGTCTCACAGAGTGAAGTCGAGACCGAGACGCTTTTGAAAGGGGGATCTTGGCGATTTTTCTCGTATAATGTTTGGCCCAAGTGGGCTCCCTTTCTGATTTCGGCTCAAATTTTAGTTTTGTTCGAGTCTCTTTCAGATTTTGGTGCAGCCAGTGTGATCAACGTTCCGGTGATCACTACCATGATTTACAAACTGTGGTTTGATCTGTTCTCTTATGCGGCGGCGGCGCAGTTGTCGCTCAAGTACTCTTTGATAATACTTTTGTTTCTGATTGTGGAGTTTATCTTCAAACGATCGCAAGATCGTCAAATCAGCACCCAGCGTGATCCGCTCATCGGAAAGGCTTTGCCTCAATGGGGGCAGGCGATCGTTGTGGTGAGTCTGTTCGGATTCGTCATAATGGCTTTTTTATGGCCAACTCTGAAGGTCATCCTTTGGGCAATTCAGGGCAGCCAGTGGACATTATGGGTCGATACTTTTTGGGGAGCTGGCAACACTGTGGGAGTCGGATTGATCACTGGGGTTCTCGTCGTTTTACTGGCCTGTTGTATTCACTTTCCTCTACGCTGGCAACGTTGGGACTCAAAACTATGGACCTTGGTTTCAACCATTGGTTACAGTCTGCCCGGGAGCATTTTGGCAGTAGCCGTTTACGGATTGCTTTTAAAAACCACAAACTCTATCACCAGTTCGTTTCTTTTAGGTGGATTAGTTCTCGGTTTGGTTTATAAGTTTTTAACGGTTGGGATGCGTCCAATCGGCGAAGCCGCATACTGTTTGCCGCAAGATTTGATTGATCTTTCGAGGGTATTGAACGTAAGTGTTTGGCAAAAGCTAAAGGTGTTTTACTATCCCTCGTTGCGAGAAACTGGAACCATTGCATTGCTTCTCGTTATCATCGAGGTGATGAAAGAGATGCCGCTGACTTTGATGTTAGCACCCTCTGAATTTCAAACCCTTTCCATTAAAATATTCAACTTCACTTCAGAAGGGGAGTGGGAGAAAGCCGCCCTTCCAAGTTTATTGTTGATAGTGGTCGGTGTGGCTTCGGTCACTTTAATCAACTTAAGGAGAGAGAACTCATGAACACCATCATGGAATGTCAAAACTTAACCTTCTCTCACCCTGGAAAGTCCGTTTTAAAGAACTTCGACTGTGCCATCGAAAAAGGAGAGCTGGTGGCTCTTTTTGGCCCCTCGGGTTGTGGTAAAACCAGTCTGCTCCGACTGTTTGCGGGATTGGTTCAGCCGGAGGGGGGAGCGATCTATCTGCGTGGTGAAAAGGTGGCAGATGCCAACACTTTTGTGAAACCTGAAATACGAAGATTAGGATTTGTCTTTCAAAGCTTTGCACTGTTTGAAAAAGTCACCATAAAGAAGAACATTTTCTATGGTTGCAAAACCCAAGAAGATCACCAGCGAGCGGAAGAACTGATTGGTCTAATGAATTTACCCAGTCATTTAGAAAAATACCCACATCAGTTGAGTGGGGGAGAAAAACAAAAGGTGGCCCTAGTACGAACCTTGGCGTTGCAGCCCGATATTCTACTTCTCGACGAGCCATTCTCGAACATTGACCCCAGCCAAACCGACTTTCTGATCGGAGAAATGAAGAGTCTCTTTAAAGAATTGGGTGTCACCGCTCTAATGGTGACTCACTCTCCTCAGGTTTCTCAGCTTTTTGCTGATCGAACTATTCAAATGAAATGTTAAGAGGCTTTTTTCACTGGCTTTAAAGAATCAACATCCTCTTCGGTCGCCAGTCGACTTTTGATGATTTTTAGTTCAAAGCTTTCTTTTTGTCCTTTAAACAAATGAGATCCAATATCTCTTAAGTCTTGATCGGGAAGTTGCGATTTTAGGTTGCTCTCAAAGTCCTTAGTGAATACGATATTGGAACCAGGCAATTTGTGGGTAAGCTTTTCCATTCTATGAACAAGGTCAATCCCAGGCGATTCTGTAGAAAAACGTTTCTGAATAATAATTCCATTGGCGCCCGTTACCGAGTACTCATGAATCATGGCTTTGACGTTACTAGCAAAATGCATAGCTACACCACATTCAATTTTAGCGTTGTAATGATTTTGTAACCCAATCAATGCCGCTCGAAATTCATTGGCAACCGCATATGCGGCATCACAAGGATTTAAACCTGTATCCATCAGTCCGAAGTTGGCATAAGCGGCATCACCTTCAAAGGCTTCAACATAGCCTCCATGTTTCACCACCAACATAGAAAACTCGAGAAGAATCTTTTGTCGTGCCGTATGTTCCCCAATTCGCAAGCCATGAAGAGCTCCTGAACCCACTATATCAATAGCCATCAACGCCAGATCTCGACGCATCGGAAACTCCACTTTGTTTTTTGTTGCCCATGTCACGATAGGTGGGATCCAGCATTCGAGTTCTTTCCGTATTCCCTTTTCTCTCTCTCCTGCGAAGTTGGCCTCATTAATTGCTTTTTCTAGATCACTATTCTTTTCCTCGAGTAATTTGGCTTTGGTTTTGAGCTCTTGGTTGAGAGAGGACCGTTCCCTCGCTGCTTCGAAATGTTTAATGGCTTTTTCTAGACGGATTTCTAAATCTTCTACTTCCCAGGGTTTAACGATATAGTCAAAAACTTGTGCTTTTCGGATAGAGTCAATCACTAAACTTTCGTCGGAATATCCCGTTGTGATCATTTTTATCGATTCTGGGTGAACTTTATTAGCGATCTCTAGAAGCTTAACACCATTCATTCCTGGCATTCTTTGGTCGGAAACAATAATCCAAGGGTCAATCTCTTCTATCTGGTCAACAGCTTCTAGAGGATTTGTAAATGTATGTATTTCCCACTCAGTAGGAAGAGAGGCTTCGAAGATTACTAAGTTGTTGGGTTCGTCATCAACATAAATTATTTTCGGAGTCATGATGCAACTCCTAAAACTTCTACACCTTGATCAATTGGAATTGAAATTGTGAATTTTGTACCTTTTCCAGGAGAACTCTCAACAGAGATTTTTCCACCTTGGTTAGAGACTTCTTTTTGAACAATATGAAGACCCAGGCCTGTGCCTTTGCCGACCTCCTTGGTAGTAAAAAATGGATCAAAAATTCTACTTTTAATTTCATCAGGCATTCCAGGACCATCGTCTTTCACATGGATCACTAAAAATTCACCACTTTTTTCGGCTGAAAGGTATATAGTTCCTTCCCCAGAGATAGCGTCAGAAGCATTTGATATGAGATTCATAAGAATCTGATTAAAGCTCACTTTGTTCCCATGGATAGAAAGGTCGGAGGGGATTTTATTTATGACTTTGATCTCAGTGCCGAGCTTATTTCGTAAGATGGTAATAATATCCTCTGCTATTGTGTAAGGAAGCATGTCAGATTGTCTTGCTTGGTTGAGGCCCGTGTAATTTCTAAGGGATCGTACAATATCAACAGTCATAGCAGATCCTTCTTTGATGGATTTTAAGAGTTTCATAATCAACTCTTTTTGCTTCTGATCTGTTTCAACTTTTGCGAGAAGTTTTTCTAACGGAATGATAGCTCCATTAACATAGTTGATCGAATTGTTGATTTCATGTGCGAGACCAGCGCTTAGAGTACCTAGAGAGGCTAGTTTTGCGTTTTGAATCAATTCCGCCTGTGCTTGCTTCTTCTCTTCTAGAGCTTCGGTAAGAAATTTAGTTTTTTCAGAAACCTCTGATTGCAGGTTTTGTTTCAAATGTTCTAACATTCTGTAGGTTCTTCGAATATCCAATTGAATTGCAGCTGTAAAAAATAGAATGCAACCGAAAACGCCATAACCCAGTGAAAATCCAAAACTGTGAACACCGAATGTGTAAAAAATGTCAGAAGTTGTGGCCATTGCGAAGCTTGCAAGAGCTAGGTATGGGAAAACTCGATAGGTGTTATTTTTTCTCTTAAATTTTCTGGTCCCCGTGAAAATGGGAATCCAGACACCTAAAATCGCAGGAAGAAAAACCAGACTCAAAAGAATCTGTATCTGGTCACCGTCACCAAGAAACGGTATAGGGAGGGTGAATAGAATAGATGTTCCTATCATGATACGTGAAATGGTTTTGTTGATCAATCGTCGCTTTTCTAAAAAAGATATGAAGGAGAAAGTGGCGAATCCGAGTGCAACGCATGCAATCTTGTCAACCAGCAAGTAGTCTAAATTCAAACCTAAAAATCCTGCAACGCTAGAAATAAAGAAGACTGCCATAAAGAATGAAAATGCTGCCAGTCGAAGCCCCTGTTGTTGTAGAGGGGAACTCATCGAAAATGATATAAGAAGTATTGTGAAAACAAATAGTCCACCAATGATAGATAAGTTTGATACGTCAGATGTATTGATCGGAGAGTTATGAGAACTCACCCATGGATAGTGTCTAATTTTCGAGAAGTAGTTGATTGGGCTGAAAACCTCCCACGAAATTGTTTTGTGTTGTGAAAGAACCTCACAGGTAAGTGCAGGAGCACCATATATAGAAAGTGTTGTAGGCGGGAAGTGTGAGCCAAATGTTTTTGCAAGCCTTCCATCAAGGTAGACGTACTGTGAAGAGTGCATAACATTTGGGAAGCGTAAGCTCTTACCTTTTTCGCAATCAATGTCACTTATTTGCTTCTCAAATCTTACTAAGTTTTCTTTTTGAGATGATATATCCCAGCCCGGAGTGATTTCCCACCCCCAAGACATACAAGAATATGTCAAAATGAATAGAAAAAGCGAAAATTTATGATGCATCTTTCATGATTTCTTTTGGATCGATGTTAAGTTCTTTCATAGCCTTCTCAATAGCGAGGAGAACGAAATCCAAATCGGCTTGTGAATGAATTGCCGATACAGTAAATCGAAATCGCGAAGAGTTTTTGCTCACGGCCGGATAAACTACAGGAATAGTGTAGACTCCAGAATCAAAAAGTATTTTATACATTTGGCCAAGGATACGTTCATTACCTATAACAACAGGGATGATTGAAGACTCATGATTTTTGTCAATGTCAAATCCCAGTGCCCTTAAGCCATTAACAAAAAATTGAATATTTTCCTTGAGATGGTTTCTTCTCTCGGGTTCTTTTTGGAAAATCTCCAGAGATTTTAACGTTGCCAATACTGTGGAAGGCGGTAGACCGACACTAAAGAAAACTGATCGTGCAGAAACATTGATCCAATCTATTAAGTCTTTCTCGCCGCAAATGAATCCACCAATGGTGCCACAAATTTTGGAGAACGTGCCCATAGTCAAATCAACTTGACCAAGGAGATCATACTTTTCAGCCGAGCCAAGCCCATTTTTGCCAATAACCCCAAAAGAGTGGGCATCGTCTAGCATTAATCGACAATTGTATTTTTTTGCAAGTTTATAAATTTCATCTAATGGGGCTTCATCTCCATCCATTGAAAAAATTCCTTCTGCAACAATAAGTGCGCCATCAGCCTTATCTCGGTAGCGCTTAAGAATGAGTTCTAAATGTCTCATATCATTGTGCTTAAAAAGGCGAGATGTTGCTTTGGTTTGTTGCATTCCATCAACAATAGAGGCGTGGGACAAGAAATCAGCCAGTAAAATGTCATTAACGCCTGCAAGGCAACTAATTGTTCCAATGTTTGCAGCATAGCCAGAATTAAATAGTGTCGCGGATTCCGTTTTAAAGACCTGTGCTAGTTCATGTTCAAGCTTTTCGTGGGCTTCTGTTTGCCCTGTAGTTACGGGAGAGCCTGTGGCTCCGAAACCATACTGGTCCAGTCCTTTTTTCGCTGCTTCAATAACTTCTGGGTGACTTGAAAGTCCGAGATAATCGTTGGATGCCATCATGACAAAGTCATTGCGACCATTGGCTCTCTTTTTAGTTAAATTAACACGCACACCGGAGCTGGGTTTGCGAGCAATCCAATAGCCCCATCGATCGTTTTCTTGCAAAGATTGTAAGTAGTATTGATAATCATAAGCCTTTTTAAATATGTCATTGCTCTCTCCATCTTTACCTAGAAAATCGGCAAGACTGGAGCCAACAGAGTCAATTTCTAATTCACTTCCGATAGAAGGTTTGGAGAAGTCTAGGTCTAAGTATTTAGAAAGAACAGTGTCGACGGGAGCCATGAGATCGACAAACATGATTCCAATCAGTGTACTGTTTTCTTTTTCTTTACTAAATTTTACCACGCTACGGCCGAAAGCCCATTCTCGTTCGTCAAAAGTCAATTTACCGAGAGGAATAAGGTCTCCGTTCTGCAAAGATTGAGTTTCTTCAGTTTTCGGGACCTCGAAAGAACAACCTGTTTTTGAAATATCCCTTAAGCTCCCTTTGAGATCGAAGCAGGTGCTTGATTGCAAATGAATCAAGATACTTTTGTCATCTTTGATATTGTAGCGACGTCGTCTTGGTTTTTTGCTCATGATGTCCCTTCTTGCCGTAGTCTTCTAATGAATTGTTATCGGACAGTGGGTGGATTTTTTTAAATATTTTCCGCTATTTGATCCTAAAAGTGGGGTTGAAGGTCTAGCTCGTAACCATTTGAAATTTGTGGGTTTTTTATTATGTTATTCGGTTGTCTTTGGTCCAGATATGTAATAACTAGTGAAATCTATGGCTCAACTTAGTGTGAATGTGAATAAAGTGGCAACTCTGCGCAATGCGCGGGGGAAGGACTTGCCGAATGTCTTGGAAGAATCTTTGAAGATTCTTGAGTTTGGTGGGCAAGGGATTACGGTTCATCCGCGTCCGGATGGGCGGCATATTCGTTGGCCTGATGTGGTGGAGCTTAAAAACAATATCAAGGTCGAGCTTAATATTGAGGGATACCCCAGCACTCATTTCCTAGAGAAGGTTCGTCAAATTGGACCAGCTCAATGCACTTTGGTTCCTGATCCCCCTGAAGTTTTGACTTCCAATGCCGGTTGGCGTTTGAAGGGCAATGAAGAGATTTTAAAAGTATCTATTGATAAACTGAAAGAGAAGGGTGTGCGGGTCTCATTGTTTGTCGACCCCAATGAAATCGAAATGAAAGAGTTGATTGCGATTCGTGATATGGGGGCTGATCGTGTCGAGCTTTACACCGAATCCTATGCTGAGGCTTTCAAGCAAGATCTCCACGTGGAAGAAGTCAAAGTCTATCAAAACTGTGCTCAAGTTTGTGACTCTATGGGGCTGCGAGTGAATGCGGGGCACGATTTGAATTTGCACAACCTGCCATTCTTTCAACAGAGCATTCCAGAGTTGGCGGAAGTTTCTATTGGGCATGCCCTTGTTTGTGACGCCCTTAACTATGGGTGGCAAGAGACTATTCGTCGCTATTTGGACTGTCTAAAATAAAACCAATTGGCCTCGCGATTTTTTCTCAGATTTCACATCCAATTTGCAACCCAAGCCAAGTAGACGGATCGGTTCATTGGTTTCTAAAAAATGATCTTCGGCCAACTTTAAAAAGTTTTCTTTTGAAAAGGGAAGGGCGCGTTCTTTACTGGCTATTACAAAGTCGCTGGTTTTGAATTTCACTTGTAAGCTCTTAAACGACTCATTCTCTAGTTTGGCTTTGCGAATGCGCAGTTCCAGCTCATCGTAGACTTTTTCCACCTTCTTTTTGATGTCCGGCCAGTTTTTTAAATCTTCAAAAAATGTAGATTCCACAGAAATGGATTTTCTTTGTCGCGAGGGTTTGACTGTCGAATGATCGACGCCTCTGCAAAGATCGTATAAGCGATCTCCGAAGCTGCCAAAGCGATGGCGCATGTCTTCGAGCGAAAACTTTTGCAAATCAGCACAAGTTTCTACGTCCATCTTTTGCATGCGCTTGAAGGTGGCTTTGCCGACACCGGGGATTTTTTTAACCGGGAGTTTTACAATAAAACGATCGACATCGGTGGGTGCAATGGTCAGTTGTCCATTGGGTTTGTTCCAATCGCTGGCCACTTTGGCTAAAAACTTATTTGCGGCAATTCCTGCGCTGGCAGTAAGATCCAATTCCTGAAAAATATCATTGCGAATCGCCTCGGCGATCCGAGTGGCGCTGCCGTTGAATTGTTTGTTGTCAGACACATCCAAGTAGGCCTCATCCAAAGAGATGGGCTCGAAACAGAGGGAGTAGCGTTTGAAAATATCGCGGACTTGTTGGCTCACCTCTTTGTACTTGGCAAAACGGTGGGGGAGAATAACCAGGTCAGGGCAGCGGCGGAGGGCTTCGCGACTCGATATAGCCGACCGCACACCAAACTCGCGCGCCTTGTAGTTACAGGTGGTGATGACACCACGGCCATCAGGGCGTCCGCCGACTGCCATCGGACGACTTTTTAAGTCGGGTCGGTCACGCATTTCCACTGCGGCGTAGAAGCAGTCCATATCAATGTGAATAATTTTTCGTGGAGCGGAGGACATCCCCCGAAGCTACTGCGCCCATCTTAAGATAGCAAGAATTGAAAAAAACACTTATTTTAAGGGCTTAGAAAACGGCTCTTCTGTTTTCTTGACCAAATCTTGACACTGGGGCCTAGACATCGACCCGGGGAGTCGATACAAAGTCCTTGTTTACTATTTTTGGAAGAGGTCAGGGGTTCATGTCCCATTTGAATCTAAAAATTTTAGGACTTCTCGTATTTCTCCTTGTCGCCGTTTATGTCAGTTTCTTTGCTGGCTCCTCATTTCTATTTCTTTTTGTGTTTCTACGAAACCTGTTCTCTGACAACTCGTTTCCAGTCCGCGAAATGTTGGGGTGGTTCACTGTCGGAGTGAGCCTATCTCTATTGGCCAGCCTGACCGCTTGGCCCTTTGCTTTAGCGATCACCACACTTCTAGAGCATAACAAGTCACGATCTCTGTCACGTTACTTTTTAAAATTGCTCAGTTACTTGTCGAGCCTGCCATTGGTTCTCTTTGTGTTTGCATACCTCTCGATTTTCGGGAACGAAGGCTTTAATTTTATTAAAGTAGTATGGACGGTTCTATTTGCGTCTAAAAACTTTTTCACTGATGCCATTGCCTTTGCCTTAACGTTGCTTCTTTATCCTTTGACTATTTTTATGAAAGCAGCCGATCAACCAACAATTGATCATTTTTATCATCAGATGTTGGCAGCGGTGATTGAGTTTGCCGAAGTAGGTCTAGTCGCCACGGTTGTTGCTGTGGCTCTCTTTCTTTTTGTCTTACCTAAAATGATCTTACATATGCGCAAGCAACTGATGGACGATGAGAACATACGAAGCACTGAAATCATTAAGTCTCTTGGTGGTACACCTTGGGAAAGCATTCACCTCACAGTGATGCAGTCCATGAAAACCAAATTCAATGAGATTATCTTGCACTTCACCAAGAAGTGTTTCTTTGAGGGATTGATTACATTTTCAATTCTCAATGCTTTCTTTTTTCGTTCTATCGACGGAGATTATCACTGGAGTTCTAGTTTAAGCTCTATGTTTGTCAGAGAAAGTGTAAGTCTTCCTAAAAACTTGGAGCATTTGATGGTTTTGGCAGGATTTTTAGTCTTGGCCTATTTTGTGTTCACTTGGTTCGAAAGGCGGCATCATGTCTAAATCGGGTGTTCGCATTAAGAAGAGCCGATCGATGATGGTTAGTCTCTACTCTCTATCGGGGGTTGGCGCGCTTTTGATTTTGTCCTTTGTGATCACCTTGTGGTTGCGAACTATGGCTTTTTTGGGAGGGATCAATTGGACGGGGATAGGAACCCTTATTCAAAACAGCCTGTGGCTGCAAACAACAGCGATCGTTATCGCTTTCCCAATGGCTGTTGCCTTGACCTACTTAATCACTTTTTGGAGCAACTCCCGCTGGTCCTCGGGCTTCCAACTAACAAAGGACTTAATCGAAGGCGCTCCACTCTTAATGTTTGGTGTGATCTTTCTTGCCTTGCTCGGGCCTCAGATTTGGGCTGTGGTGATGACTTTTGCCTTAATAGCTACCACAGAGCTCACTCGCCGCTGGTTACATGTTACAGGTCAAGTTTCGGTCCTCGAAATAGAGACGATGATGTCTCTGGGCGTGGGGTTGGTTCCCATGATCTATATTTTATATATCAAGCGTCTGCTGATTTTGTTTTTGGGTCATTTGCTGGCGGTTTTTTGTCAGTTGTTTGTTTTGGTGGCGCCAGTGGTGTGCTTCCTCAATGTGTTGCCCAATCAAGAAACTTTTATCTCATTACACCTGTTTCGTTTGATTCTGGCGGAGGTCGACAGTGCGGCCGGCCTGGCTTTCTTATTGATGGTTGTTCATCTTGTGCGAGTATTGATCGACCAGCGAACCTCGTTCTGGGAGGCTCAGTATGGCTAAGGTGGTTCTGGAAGTGAGAAACATCGAGGCTTGGTCGGACGAAAGAAAAATTTTGGACCAGATCAACTTGAATGTTGAAAATAAAAAAGTGTTGTCGATTATAGGGCCACGCGGAAGTGGAAAGTCCACTTTGCTTCGTTGTATGAATCGCTTGTTTGAAGAGCGCATCGGCAATCGAGTGAAAGGGGATATCCTTTACAATGGCAACAGCATTTATGGTTCAGATTACGACTTATTGAAGTTGCGTCGGCAGTTTTCTATGATTTTTGCTGAACCAACCACTTTTCCACATCTCACGATTTTTGAGAATATCGCCCTTGGCCTTCGATTGGATCAAGTGGAGTCGGGAGCTATGATCGGAGAGGCCGTGGAGTTAGCTTTACGCAAAGTGGGAATCTGGGATGAGATTAAAGACCAATTGCATGGATCGCCATTGCAATTGGACCCGGGACTCAAGCAGTTGATTTGCTTGGCGAGGACTTTGGTACTTAAACCAAAAATTATTTTAATGGATGAGGCCACTTCCGTCATAGGTTTGCAAAAAACGATGGTGTTTGAGCAACTCATTCGTGAGATATCCAATAAAACACCGGTTATTTTTACAACGAGCAGTCGAAAACAGGCGGCTCGAATTTCTGATCGAACCGCATTTATGCTCAGTGGAGAACTGATTGAAGTGGGGAAAACATCAGAGCTCTTTATGAACCCAAAAGATACAAGAACAGAAGATTACATTACAGGAAGGTTTGGTTAAAGATGGATACTTTGCTGCAACAATACCTCAATCAACTCAAATCATCGGTCAATGAAATGGCCGGACTGGTGGAAGAGACGATCGTAATTTCCACCAAGGCATTGGCGCGTAAGGATGCCGATTCTCTGAACCGAGTGTTTGAGTTAGAAGAACAGATCAACGAATTTCATAAAAAAATTGATAGAGACTGCTTTAAGCTGTTGGCTCGTCAATCACCGGTGGCATCAGATCTACGATTGCTGATCGTTAGCACTAAGATGAGTGTCGATCTAGAGCGCATGGGTGATTTAGCTTGCTCCATCTCCTATAGCATATCGGATTATTTAAAAGATCAACCGATCCCCTTAGCCAATGAAATCCCAAAGATGGCTGACTTGGTTCGATTGATGGTTCGTAAAGGGCTGGATGCTTTTTTGCAGAATGATGAATCCAGCGCTCGTGAAGTCCTGCAAATGGATGACTCGGTGGATGAGTATCGCGACACATTTTCTGAACAAATTCGAGAAAGTTTGCGTCAGTCCAATCACAACACCGATGCCCAGCTTGAGCTGTACACTATTGTGAGAAATCTGGAGCGGATCGGCGATCACGCAACAAATATTGCAGAAGAAGCAATATTTCTAATTTCTGGCGAAGACGTCAGACACCAAAAAATCGAAATGAAAGAATCCATATTGGGGAGGTCCTAATGAGTTCAAAGGTATTAATAGTTGAAGATGAAATGGATATTGGCCGGCTGCTCTACATGCAAGTTGAGAATATGGGCTACCAAGCTGAACACGTTTCTTCAGGAGAAGAAGCCTTAGCTTTGTTAAATCGTAATCACTACGATTTGATGCTCTTGGATTGGATGTTGCCTGGCTTGAGTGGAATTGAAATCGCCCAACTGGTTAGAAAAATGGAGTCCATGAAAGATTTGGCCATTTTGATGTTAACGGCAAAATCGGATCCCGAAAATATCGTCGAAGGTCTGGAGGCTGGAGCCGATGACTATATCGCAAAACCATTTAGTACTGACATTTTAAAAGCCCGAATGGGATCTCTACTACGCCGAGTGAAACGAGGTGAAATATCTCATGGTCAAGTGGTCTCTACAGATGATGGTGATGAGATTGAAGTGGGTCCTCTCAAAGTCTCTTTAAAAACTTACAAAGCCACGATCAGCGGTGAACCCATGAGCTTGACGCCTTCAGAGTTCAAATTGCTTTCAACCATGTTGCAATTTCGCGGTCGGGTTTTGACTCGGCAGAAACTGATCGAGGAAGTTCAGGGCGAGGGCATTTCTGTGATCGGACGCACCATCGATACCCATGTGTTTGGGTTGCGTAAAAAATTAGGTGAACATTCGGAGTTAATTGAAACAGTTCGAGGAATTGGATACCGGGTACGGGATGATCTTTTTCAATAAGACAGTGCAGGTGAGTCGAGGAGCCATTAAATGGCTTGTCGGTTATTTTGTTATCAACCTGTTACTGATCGGAACTCTGTTTCGAATCTATTTAAATAAAAGTTTGGCCGACCAGGGTGAAGAGGTGGCACGCTTTCTTAGTGAGTTTGATAGGATTCTTATCTTCTCATTTTGGGGGTTGGTATTTTTTGGAGTCATTTTCGCAGTTCTTTTTACCCGTGTCTTCTTTAGTCCATTGGGTTCCTTGATTGGAAAATCTAAGGCCATCCTTAAGGGTGATTTAAGCATCAAGAAAAGTGACATCATCAAAGAGAGCAGTGGAGAGTGGTATCAGTTAGACTTAGCCCTCAATAAAATCTGGAAAGAGCTAAAAAGAAAAAAGGCTGATGTGGCTCACGAACGAGGAGAACTCGAGGCGGTGATTACAGCCGCCAACGATGCTATTTTGGCGGTCGATAGTGATATGAACATTCGCTATTACAATGCCCCGATGGCTCTTCTTTTTGATCAGAAAGAAGAGGGCAATTGGGGGAAGAAGCTGACCGAAGTGATTCGCAATCAGATTATATTGGAAGGCTTTCATAATGCTGTGAAAGAGCAAAAATCGCAGTGGGTTGAAGCCCAACAGGAGATGTCGGTGGACTCGACGATCCATCATTTTAAAATTTCTATCTCACCCTTTCTCGATGAAAAGAAAAACAAACCTCGTGGAGCGGTGGCTATCTTCCATGACATCACCGACCATAAGAGAGTAGAAAAAGTGCGGATGGATTTTGTCGCCAACGCCTCTCACGAATTGAAGACACCCTTGACTTCTATTCAGGGCTATCTTGGATTCATTAAGTCTGAGTGCCAAGAGAATGATAAACTCAAAGAGTCGTTCGATGTCGTCGAAGCCAACATGACGCGATTGAACTCCATCATTCAAGATTTACTTCAGCTTTCAAAAATTGAGTCTGCTGAAGCTGTCAGTTTTGAAATGGTAGACACCCACGAAGTGACAGAGTCCGTCGTTTACGATCTGCAAGGTCAGGTTAACAAAAAGAAACAAGATCTTGTTTTCGTCTACGATGCCAAACAAGTTTATGTCAATCGTGATCTTCTTGAGCCCGTGATGATGAACCTTATTGAAAATGCCATCAAGTACTCTCCAGAGGGCTCGAAAATTAAAATCACTTGGGGAAAAAAAGAGGGCATTCATTTTTTCAGCGTCAAAGACAACGGACCAGGAATCGAGAGTTATCACCAAGGGCGTTTGTTTGAAAGATTCTATCGTGTTCGCGACGAGATAAACAAAAACACTCGCGGGACAGGTTTAGGTCTATCCATCGTCCGCAACTGCATGCAAAAAATGGATGGATCAGTCGATGTAAAGAGTGCTCCGGGCCTAGGCAGTGAATTTATTTGTTATTTCAAAATGAATTGAGGGGGCCCCTTAAATCTCATTGAAACATAACCTTGGAGTCGAATAGTTTTTTCTTTAGAGCCGGGTTCCAAGTAGGCAAGACTGACGTAAGTCCAGGCTCGTTGCTAAGTCTTGGACCTGAGGAAGCTGTTCTTAGATAATTATGAGACAAAGATCGAATCATCTCTCACCTAAGGGCCACATGCTTAAAGTTAAATCTCAAAGCACCCATCTGTTTTTTCTTGGATTTATTATCTTGTTTTGGGAGCTTCTCTTTATTCGATGGACAGGTGCTTCCGTGAGAATTGTGGCTTACTTTAGCAACTTTGTTTTAATCTCCGCCTTCTTGGGTCTTGGTGTGGGATCAATGTGTTCTCGTTTCGAATTCAATTTGAAAAAAGTATTGATTCCATCTTTACTCCTCTATTTGATGAGTGGACCCATTGTCGGTGCATTCTTTCATGCCAATCCACAGACGGACAAAGAGTATATTTGGATTGGCTCACCACTCACTGAAAACCTGGGGTTCCTAAATTTTCAACCGGAAACACAGATTCATTACCTCATTCCCTTATCTTTTGCCTTCCTGTTTAACACTTTTATCTTTGTTGTATTGGGGCAGTGGCTGGGACAGTTGTTTAAAGAGAAACCGGGTCTTCGCTCATATGCTCTTGAAATTGCCGGTAGTCTTATTGGGATTATAGTGTTCTCATTATTATCGTGGAGCGGTCTGTCGCCTATTTTTTGGATCGTTTTCGGTTTCATTCCGATCTTGCTAATTGATCCCTTAAGCCGAAGAAGTCTTATATGCAATGGCTTGCTTGCTCTTATCGTCCTGCCATTCTGCTTTCTTTTTGAAACCCAGTTCACTTGGTCTCCGTACTATAAGATTCAGGTGAGACCCTTTGACTCGATTCGAGAGGCCGGATCGAATAATATTTTAAAATTCAAAGACAATCTTGGTTACACAATCACCGTAAACAATGATTTTCATCAGCAGATGCTTAACCTTGGCAAAGAAGCCCAGGTGCATGAGTTTCAAAGATCCTGGGCACGTCTGTACGATTGGCCTCACTCCGATGATTCCAATGAAGTGGATGGCCCTGTTCTAATTGTCGGAGCGGGATCGGGGAATGATGTCAGCGCAGCCCTTCGCAATACCAATCGAGAAGTCCATGCAGTCGAAATTGATCCCGTAATTTTAAAAAAGGGTAAAAAGTTACATCCGGAGTCACCCTACAGCAACCCAAGGGTCACGATTATCAATACCGATGCGCGATCTCACTTCAACAATACGGATGTTCGGTATGCCAAAGTTGTTTTTGGTTTTTTGGATAGCCATACCCTGATGTCTAACTTTTCGTCTTTACGTTTGGACAACTTTGTTTACACCTATGATGCTCTTGAACGAGTTAGAGAGATTCTTTTGCCTGGAGGGCATGTTTACCTTACATTTGATAGCAACACTCAGTGGATCCATGATCGGTTTGTGACCATGCTGAATGGTGCTTTTAAAAATAAAACAACAGTCTATTATCAGCCTCAAGAGAAATACGCCGATGGGGTCGTCTATAAAAACCAAAAAGTTGAAAATGCGAATCAAGATTTTTCATCTGCCCAAAACATTGAACCAGCGACTGACGATTGGCCTTTTCTCTACTTAAGGCAGAGAGAGATCCCAACACACTATGTGATTTTTATTGCTTTCATTTTATCTCTAGGTTTTTTAAGTTTCTTTATTCTGCCAAAAAACCAGAGACAATTGCAGTTGCACTACTTCTTTTTTGGCGCTGGCTTTTTCCTTATAGAGACAAGCAATGTTGTAAAGTTGGCTCTGTTGTTTGGCTCTACATGGTATGTCAATGCCATCGTTTTTGCGGGTATTTTATTCTTTGTTCTGTTGGGGACGATTTTGCGCATGAAGATTACGTTGCAGAGAAGATGGACCCTTTGGCTCGGTTTGTTTTTAAGTTGTCTTTTAGCGCTACTGGTTCCAGTGGACAGTTTGCTCGGGTTTTCTATTGGGTTGCGAGCTGTTGCAGCGCCGGTGGTATTTTTAGGTCCCATCTTCTTTGCGAGTCTTCTTTTTGCGGATTTTATCAAAAATGAAAAAAACCTGCATATGGCTTATGGGTCTAATTTGATCGGTGCCATGGTTGGTGGTGCTTCGGAGTACACTTCATTGGTGTTTGGATTTAACTTTTTAAACTCAATCGCTTTGGCTTTTTACGGATTGGCTTTGCTGGTCATCTTGTTAAAGAAACGAAACTGATCTTTAAGTTAATACTAAATTAGGAAGCTTCGCTAAGGTCTAAAATCGGATTGATATAGCGAAGGTCAATTTTTTTTTCATCATCTAAGTATCGAACCGTCTCGAGAAGGTGATTATGGGCCGCCACAGTTTCGCTATCCGAAGGGTCACTGGAGTCATCAATCATCATTTTAAGATCGCGGTACTGTTCTTCTTTGAAGTAATTGGCGTATTCTATGATTTTTTCAGAACCCCAGTTTTTAAAGATACAAGCGCAATGGCGTGGCATCATGTGTTCAAAAATTACAACCAAGTGGTCGGGCTTCCAAGATAGAACCATTTCGGGGGTGATCTTTTTTTCACGGATCATTTCGGCCCAACGGGGGTCCTCTTTTTCAACGACTTCCAAAAGCTTTTCTTGCTTCAAAGGTTGACTGGTTTCGATCAACTGGAGAAGTTGTTTGAAACCACCGGGCTTTCGGTATCGAGCTAAAACGGACATGCAGATCCCCTCCTAAAATTTCCTCACTAGTAATATCGGACGATTGTATTTTAGGGTTTAGGGAATTCTCAATTTAGGACAACTTTTTATTGTAAACTCCTCAGTTCCCCTTTAGCAGTCGATCTAAAAAGACGTGATCCTCAAAACTATCTTCTTCTTGCAAAGTCTGCCTGACAACCACTAGGTCTTTGGTGGGGATAACGTAGATGCGGTTCTTACCGGCTCCTAAGTATCCAATAATATCATTGTGACCATTGTAGTAGATCATTCCACCTAAAGAACCGGTAGGTGCTGTCTGAAACGAGAAGAGACCGAAGCCCCCTTGAGTGTTGAGCCAGGTAAAAAGGCCGTGACCTGGGTTGGTGGCGGCAGGTTCGGCGAGAGCAAGTAAAAGGTTTTCGTCGACTAAGGCTTCGCCATTCCACACGCCGTTCTGCAAGATAAACTGCCCCCAGTGTATCCACTGCCGAGGCACAAAGTAAGCCCCGTTGGGGATGTGAGGGTTTCCTGAGGCATCGTGAGCCCAGTCGCTGTACTGTATACCGATCTTGTCGAGAAAGTTTTTTTGCAAATAGTCCAATGGGTTTTGATAAGGAAGATTTTCAGTGGTGATAATTCTTTGGATCATTGCTCCGACAACATAATAGTTCACTGGACCATAGGAAAAGGCGGTACCAGGTGCGCGTGCAAACCCAACATTGTTGACGGCATGGTCATAGAGATCGGTGGCAGCGGGATCCAAACCTTGAAGGTTCTCAACATCATTGGCTAAGCCAGAGGATAGTTGCATCGCCTGCCGAAGAGTGATTCCTTGCTTTGTGGTTCCCTGCCACTCGGTCAAAATGTCCGAAATTTTTTGGTCATACCCAGAAAGGTATCCGTCTTCAATAAGCTTGGCTACGACGACGCCCCAAAAACCTTTGGTGGCACTGTGCAGGTGAGTGGGGGTCTGCGCATCGGTGCCATTTTGATAATCTTCAAAAATAATTTGCCCTCCTCGCATTACAACAACAGCCGTGCCCAAGGTTTCGGCGGAGTAGTCGGCGGCGGCTTGTGGTTCCAAGTCGTTAATTGCGGGCACTGGAACGTCTTCGATAACCTCGGTCTCAGTTTCAGTGGCAGAAGTTGGAGCCAAGGCCACAGGGTTGCTACAGGCTGTGGACAGCAGAACTATAAGTGTTATGAAGACTGTCTTTGTGTAATTTCGGATGCTTTTCATGAAGAGTAACTGTATCAAAATGATCATTTCTTCCCCCTGTTTTGAGACTTACAGTAAAAACGGGTTTAGCGTCGAATAGTTGCGCGTCTTTAGAAAAAAAATTGCAACTTTGCTGGGTCTTCGTTGTTCTCCATAAAACTAAACAATGGGGGAAAAATGAATATGTATGGTTTAAATAGTATTTTATTGTTTTTGGGGGTGGCTTTTACTACGCAAAGCTCTTTTGCTGGAATCAATTTAAAAGATTGTCAACTCAATGGAGTCTCATTTCGATGCGCCAAGGATGTCAAATATGGGAAGCATAAGTTGCAGTCTCTAGATCTTTGGCTTCCACAACAATCTACGGCAAAAGTTTCATTGGTGGTGTATATCCATGGTGGAGGATACGTGGAAGGTGACAAAGAGTCGGCTTACACTCTTGCAAAGCTTGATCCTGTTGCGATTTTAAATGGAGGCAAAGCCTTTGCCACATTGAACTATCGTTTGTCAGGAGAATTTCCATATCGCAAAGGCGAGACGGGACGATTCCCTGTTCAGATGGCTGATTCTGCGAAAGCAATTCAGTACTTAAGAGCCTACTCTGGGAATGTTGGAGTGGATACCGAAAAGATCGCCGTGTCGGGTAGCTCTGCTGGGGGTGGAATCACTCTATGGCTGGCTTTGCACAATGATCTGCAAAAGAAGAAGGGTAATGTTGTTTCCCAACAATCAACACGAACGAATTGTATTGCATTGATGGACACTCAACCCACGCTCAACATTGGTGAAGTGATGGACTTGCTGGGTCCCTATGGCTACACTCCAGATGAGGGCATCACCGGTCTGTATGGTCTAACCCCCGAAGAATATAACGCCAAGCCTGCGTATTGGGATGATGTATTGAAAAAGAGTTACGAAGAGGCTTCGCCGATGGCTCATTTGTCTTCTGACGATCATCCGAAGATTCTAATGAGCTACATGCAGGGTATGGAAACTGGGGATATTCACAGCCCAGAATTTGGAATTTACCTTGGTGAGGGGATCCCAGATGACGTGGCGGCTAAATACAAGCGGAAAAGTTTGGATGACCTTGGGATTTCATTTTCATTTACACACTCGCAATCAATGAAGGAGATGAAACCTAAAGTCACCCAATTCTTGCTGCAGCAATGTCCATAATTAAGGAGAAAATCAAAGTGTGCCCTCCTCTGAGGGGGGGGGCATTTACCCTAAAAATTTGAAGTACTTTTGCTCAACCACGTCAGGTTCCATCTCGCAGTCGGCGCGATCGCAGGTATTGTCTGGAATATTTAATACCATTTTACCCTCTTCGTAATTATACTCACGGCCGAGAACAAAGGTGTTGGTCATATCTTTGTCGCAAACTTCGCAGAAGTAGGGAACTTTAAAAGATTTTACAACAGATCCCTCTGGCAAAAAGCCATCCACCATATTGATTTGGTCGACGATCGGTTTTGGGCAATTGACGAAAAAGAATTTTAAATTGGGGTTGGTCTCTTTGATATTGGCAACCCATTGCACCCAGTGCTTGATTCCAGTGGAGTTGATATGTTCCACATTGTTGAAGTCAAAAACGACTTCGTCGGTAAACTTGGCTTCAATGCTCGAGTAATCAGAATGTTCGTCCATTGCTCCATCGATTTGCAGCCTTGTTTTCATATTGTCATCGATTTTACTCGTTACTTTGAATCCACTCATTTTATCTCACCTAAAAAACATTGATATGAAATTGTTTCGGAACGTTTTCCACTTTCTTTAAACTTATATTAAGCCGCATGTGGCAACAAATTAAGCTCCTTTTTCCTTTTTCAGATAAAAAGTAAAGAGAGCGTGCTCGATCCAACATCATTCTTAGGCCGAAACCCGCGCCCTTGGACTCTTCTGAGACTTTTCCCTCATTGTAGGCGTGGTAAAGAGATTGACAGATCTTGTCACGTTCGACAGAGCCCCATGGATCGACGGCTCCAATAAACAGGTCGTTGGCCGTGTGAACTGCAAAAATTTTTGCATTTTTATTGCCTGGATAACGGACAGTTTCATTGCGATTCATATTTCTGAAAATCCGATAACCATCATCGTCCACTGGAGCGTTGAAGAGAGCGTTGGAAAACAGCTCATCAATTACAATGAGAATATTGTCGGATAAACGATTCATGGATTTATTACGGCCGATGAACTTGTGAATGCTTTCTAAAATACGTTCTTTATGTTCGGTGGAATTGAAGTTCTCCTGCCAAACTCGCATGGCGCTGGCGGAGGTGTCTTGAGAGTTAAGAATGGTTAGAGGGTTATTCAGGAACAACTGTGGTTTCTTCAAAATGATCGATGCAATGAAAAGCTCGTAGGGGAGGTCATCGTTGGAGGTTTGAACTAAATTACTCAGTTTGTTTTCGACAAAGGCTTTTAAAAAAGTGCCAGTTTGAACATGGTCACCAACGGCAACCTTGCCACGCAAATCGGTTTCTGGCGTCAGTTCTTCTTTATCAAAGGAGAAAGCATCAACATAGCCCATGAGGTCTTTGAGAGCGCTATCATCAAGCTTTGCAAAAGTCTCAGGGAAGTAGTCTAAGAGTGTCATGCTGGTATTTTAATTGTCTTTTACCTTTTTGAGTACGAAATGTATAAAGAGACTGACGAAAGGACAGGGAGAACCAATGAATACGCCCAAAGCCAACAAAGATCTTCGCCGGATTAGCCTAATGGTTCGAGAAGACCAGCATCAAAAGCTTCTGGATTCCGGGCTTAACGTCAGTGGACTCATTCGTGACCTGATTGATGATTATTTAAGCGACTTTAAGATCACTCTCTCGGTGACTGAAGAGACTCGGAAGATCTACGATCGGGTGGTTTCCAATACCGGTGCCACTGATGCAGACCTTGAGAAGTATATTGTTAAGGGTCTAAAAGAACTACTGAAAGTCCGAATCCAAGAAATGCAAGAATTGGAAAAAAACCTCAAGTAACCCTTCAAGCTGTCCCATTCTGACACGTCAGATCAAAATCAGAGCCGCCTGACGTTTCTGTGACAATACTCAGTTGGTTTTCAGCTATATTGGGCTCAAGTATGGCGGATCGATTAAAAGTTTATCATCGTAAAGTGGCGGGGGATTCGAATCTTCCACTTCCAACAGGTTTCTGGCACTTGGCCACCTGTTTGCGATCTATCGTGATTTCTGACCGCCCTGACAATCCCCAATCCTTGGAACCGTATGATTTGATGACTGGTGAAGACGCTTACGAGTTTTTGCTGAAAATCATTTGTGGCTTGGATTCGCCTCTTTTGGGTGAAACCGAAGTTTTGGGACAGTTTAAAGATTTTTATAAAAAGTATGAAGCGGACTTTTCTTCTGCGGTTCGAGATATTTTGCAAAATTTGAATCGAGATGCCAAAAAAATTCGCGCCAGTTTTTTACAAAATTTGGGGTGTACGTCTTACGGAAGTTTATTGCGTAAGCAACTTAAAGGAAAAAACACCGCCCTCACAATGCTGGGTGCTGGCTCATTGGCGCAAGACATTTTGCCTTGGTTTGCCAAAGCGGAAAACCAGGTGAGAGTTTACACACGTCGACCTGAAAACTACCCTGAATTGGCTGACCTGAAAAACGTGATTCTGCAGGATTACACAAATATTGAGACACCTGCGACAGGTGGCTTGTTAGTGGTTGCCGCGCCGGTTTCGGCCGAGTGGTTGGAGAGTCAATTCG
>CBDUOS010000041.1:0-22974 GCA_965368905.1 uncultured Bdellovibrionales bacterium
CTTTTTATTATTCAATCATCCGATGGGCGCACAAGACTTTTTCCGCACCTCCTACCTTCGCAACACCACTGCTGGCGTGCCTTCGGCGTCAAATAGCTTCGATACGGAAGCCATCAGCAACACAATTTATGTATCCTTCGCGACTCATTACAAATGGGCTGAAAAGTATGATTTCGAGTCGCGACTGACATACGCGCAACTCAATAAAGACCCTCTGAATTCCAATGTAGACTCGAACGCAGGTTTTGAAGTAGACTTGAGTTTGAAATACGAACCTTTTAAAGGTTTTCAGTGGATTAATCGCGCCGGAATCTTTTTACCAGGCGCCGCGTTTGAAGGAGGAACAGCAAATCTTCCGGTTAATAACGCTTTTGGATTCGAAACCAAAGCCGCCATCAGCTTTTGATAACACCAAGGACTCATCTTTGATTTAGCAACTGAGATAGCATCTTGAATTTTTCGCATTGGCGGAAGCAGGGGCCCCGGTGGATTTATCTACCGGGGTTTTTTTATTCGGTTTCTCGTGGTTGTTTAGTTTTTATTGAATTGAGTCGATACAAACACAGGCTCCTGCCTTCACCGCCGCAAAACGCGTCACGCTGGGCGGAGGTTTGTATAGACTCAATTCAATAAAAACTAACCCTCGATCGAGAATCCTAAAATAAATGATGTGAGTGCTAGAAAAGGTACGCCGTTCCCTTTTTAGGGAACGGCGTACCTTTTTCGCGGGTTTGGTGGTAGGTGGGGGTATGGGGAAGAGGAAGATTTGTTTTAGGAAGGTTGAGCCTTGGCCTGGGGTGAGTGAGGCGGATTGGCGGGATTGGAAGTGGCAAATGCGGGCTTCCTTGAAAAGCCAAGAGGACTTTGCTGAGCATTTTGAGATGGTGGGGTCTGAAGTGGCGGGCTTTGCTGGTCAGGAGTCTTTGTTTCGGGTGCAGACGACTCCTTTTTATGCGTCTTTGGCTAAAGATGGTGGTGTTGAGAATCCGGTGCGGAAAATTATTTTACCAAGTGACCGTGAGCTGGATCCTGGGGCGCAACAGATGTTAGACCCCTTGGGCGAGAATAAGAGCACCAATAGGGCGACCGCGAGATTGATTCATCGTTATACTGATCGCGCCTTGTTTTTGACTACAGATTTGTGTGGGGTTTACTGCCGTTATTGTACGCGCAAACACTTCACCGCTTCCGATCAAGTGCTGGCAACAAGCAAACAGTTAACCGAAGCTGTTGCTTATGTGAAACAGCACCCAGAAATCAAAGAGATTATTTTTTCGGGAGGCGATCCATTGACGCTGGGGAATGGCCCCCTAGAAAAATTCATCCAGGCCTTTTATGAGATTGAACACGTGGAACTGATTCGCATTGGCTCTCGAATTCCTGTCGTGAATCCTTTTCGAATCGATACGAAGCTTCTTTCCATTTTTCAAAAATACAAACCGATTTATTTTATGACCCACTTCAACCACCCCGATGAACTGACAGAGGATAGTGCTGATGCACTGGAGAACTTGGTGGATCATGGGGTGCCAGTTTTCAATCAAATGGTTTTACTCAATGGAATCAACAATCATCCAGCTCTGGTCTATGCACTGTCTCGCCGACTTTTATATTTGCGAGTGAAGCCCCATTATATGTTTCAGGCAGATCCGTCTATAGGGACCGATCACTTGCGCAACTCTGTTGAAGATTCTTTGCAAATTCAAAAGCATTTGTGGGGACACACTTCGGGTTTGGCTATGCCCACTTATATTGTGGATATTCCAAATGGGGGTGGTAAAGCAGCTTTGACACCGAACTTTATTGAATCCTCTAAGGGTGGAAAACACCACTTTAAGGGGTGGGATGGTGTGGTCGCTGATTATGTCTCGCCTGCAACTGATGAAATCAAAGAGCCACCGGTGCCTGAACGTTATCAGGAGGACTGGTTAGCCCGGTTTCCATAAAGCTTCTGTAGGAACCAGATGAGGTAACCCCCAATATCCACTTGCCATAGCTTATTAAAAAAATAGGGCGACTTAGAATCGTGATGGTGGTTATTGTGCCAACCCTCTCCCCATACCAGTAAGCCAAGCAGCCAGTTGTTTCCGGCTCGTGATTTAATTTTATGGTCTCTGCTACCAGACATGTGGGCCACAGTGATAATGCTGGAGCCGGCATTCCAAAGGATGCAAGCGGGGGCTAAAAAGGCATAGATGATGGCGAACGGATCAAGCAACGCTAAAGTTCCAGCATATAGGGCGCAGATATAAAAATAATATTTATGTTGGAATTTATAAAATGATTCGCGAGACAGGTCTATGACATAGCGAATTTCAACCGGTTCAAACATGGAAAACCATTGGCAGTATAAAAAGCCCTTGTGAAAAGGAGAGTGAGGGTCTTTTTCTGTGTCTGTAAATCGATGATGTTTCCGGTGAATCGCGACCCAAGAGATTGCACTTCCAGTTATGCCCAAAGTGGCACAAAGAGTACCAAAGTATTCCATCCATTTTGGTGGATTCCACGATTTATGAGATAAAAGACGATGATAAGTCATGGTCATACCAATACAGCCAGTGAAAAAATATACGACAAGGGTGATGGCCCAGTGCTGCCAATGACCTTTGAAAAGTAAAACCACAAAACCAATATGGGCAAGGATTTGGGCTGCAAAAAGTGAGCGGGCTGTAAGCATTTTGCTATTTTATGGAAAAAAATAGACAAATACAAGATTTAGGCGACGTGAAAGTTTTCGCGTTTTGCTAAAAAGCGTCCAAAAGGTGAGTGGCGTTCTTTTAGCACCTGAGTCTCTTCATTAAAGTGCTCGTCGATCGTGGCCTTTTTAAAATTCTTAAAAAGCTCAATTGCGTCACTATTGTCACGCCATCCGACTTCGTTGAGAGTGAGAAAGTACAACTTAAAGGCCATCTCGAATTTTCTTTCGTCGGCAAACTGTTGGGCCTGACTGCGTAAAAAACTGGGGCTATGGCCGACAGAAGCCCACGACAGCCAGCGAACAGGGAGCAGTTTGAGGAACTCCAAGTTACGTTTGTTCATTAAGTACAGCTCTGGAAAGGCGTGTACACGAAACTGATTCAGGACTTTGTTCACTTTTGGATTCGTAGAGCTTCTTTTGACTTCTCTTGCCAATTCACGAAACGCATACATATTGGTTGGCGAGTAGTACAGCCACTCGGCAAGAACCTTAATGCGGTCATACTGTGATAGGTTCTTTTGCAATCTTTGTTCAAACTTAAGTTCGTAGGGAAATACAAAATAATTAGGGAGAGAGCGAAAAGTTTTATAAAGCCATCCAAGCAAAGCTCCTGAAGCGAACCCAACAAAATGGGCGACATGAGCGATATGATGGTAGGGGAGCAAGAAGTCCACTACAAGGCTTCCGAACAGAAAAAAGGACGAGTAAAAGAGTATGGGCACATAAAATGACTTTGATTTGATAAAGAAGAAAGAGACTAATACTTTCGCGTACCGCCCCCAAAAGAACGAGGCCATGCAACCAGCAATACCACAGATGGCCGCCGAGGTTCCGAAAATATAGAACGCATTCGGATCGAGAAATGCTTGCGTCGTGCTACCGATTGCGCCTGTTGTAAAAAAGGTCAGTAAAAAGGGGAGTCCCCCCATTCTCTCTTCAACAGGGAAGGCTAAAAAAAGTAGAAACAAAATATTGGTGACCAAGTGTATCCAGTTGGCATGAAGAAAAAGACTACGAGCTATAGGGAACCAACTTATATTGGTTCCTGACAAGAAACTGTGAGAGTGTGCAAAGGTTTGCTTTTCGACTTCAGCTCTTTGTTGCATTTTGAATAAATCGGGGTTGTTTTGTCGCAGATTATGCGGTGAAAGCTCATCTCCGAGATAACCAACAAGGTGGTGTAGGTGCGAGTAGGCGGCGCCTTTCTGAAATAAAACATTCAAAGTCTTTGGCACAAGAATCGTTTTTTCAGAGATGTCTTCCAAACCAACGCAAAACGACTTGGCTTGCTCGCGTAAACATTTTTCTAGAACATAGGCCTTGGCTTGTTTTGCGTAGTGTAAGCGGATCGGACTTTGCCAAAACACTTGGTCGCCTTCTTTGACTTCGGCGAAGTGGATTATGGAAAAAAATCCCATAGCAACTACTAGAACAATTGTAGACAGCGGTAGTCGACGAGTTTTAGAAACTAAGCCTTGAGGCAAAACGATCATGAATCTTTATCGGTAAACTACTGGAAACACCGTAGCTTTTAGTGATGTTGTGCCATTTAGATGTCTATGGTCTAGTTGAGTTCTAAGTTGGCGTATTGAGAGAGAAATTTCTTCAGCGTCTGGTCGTCAAATAAAACACTGATTTTTTCTTTAGAGCCCTGACCCTCGACTTTATGGATCACTCCTGAACCAAAGTGGGGGTGGTATACGCGAATACCCTTGTAATAAGGCGAACCATTGGCTCCTTCTCCATTCTCATAATCCGGAAAAGGATCGCTGGAGAATTGGGGTTCGGTCTTGGTTTGTCCAACATGATTGTCGTAAAAGCGTGATCTTTTTTTGGATATTCGATTCTTTAGAAAGTTCTCTGGAACTTCACTGATAAAGCGACTTGGAGACTGGAATTGATTCTGTCCCCAAACTTTTCTTTGTTTGGCATAGGATAAATAAAGTTTTTCTTCAGCACGAGTCATACCTACATAAAATAACCGACGTTCTTCTTCCATCTCTAGATCTCCCGATCCAGAGAGGTCACTGGAGGCCATGTGAGGGAATAGTCCCTCTTCAAGGCCCGCTACAAACACAACGGGATACTCAAGACCCTTGGCAATATGCAGAGTCATCATAGTGACAGAGCTTTCGTTATCTTCTTCTTGTTCGGAATCCGAAACCAAAGCCATATGGTGTAAGAATTGTGTGATATGAGACTCTTCTGGATTGAGTTCTAGGTAGCGCGCGATGGCGTTTCCGAACTCTTCCAAATTCTGGATGCGGCTGTTGGCCTCGATTGTTCCATCTTTTTCAAGAGATGGAAGGTATTGGCTGACTTGTAAAAGATCTTGGTAGAATTCTATTAAATCTTTTTCTAAACAACTTTCACGCAATGTTGTCAAAATATCTAAAAAGCTTTGCAGTTTGTTCTTGGTGCGTGCTGTAAGATTTGGCGAGTCTAAAATTTGAATTGAGGCTTCTAGTAATGAAATATTTCTTTCTTGTGCAAGGGCGTCGATTTTATCAATCGTAGTTTTTCCTAAGCCTCGTGTCGGTGTGTTGATCACTCGGCGAAATGAGACATCATCCTTGGGATTCACTACCAATCGCATATAAGAATTAATGTCTTTGATCTCTTTGCGATCATAGAACTTTAATCCACCATAAATTTTATATGGGATATCGAAGTTTCTTAACTTTTCCTCTAAAACTCGCGACTGTGCATTGGTTCGATAAAAAATAGCGATTTCAGAATAAGACTTGGCTGATTGTTCTATCAACTTTTGGATATTGAAAGTGATCGAAAGTGCCTCGTCGTATTCGGTCGGGCTTTCCAATATTTCAATCAGGTCCCCATCGGGGTTTTCGGTAAAAAGTGTTTTGCCTTTTCTTTGCGAGTTGTTGGCGATTACCGCACTGGCGGCTCCAATGATGTTTTTGGTCGAGCGGTAGTTTTGCTCCAGTTTGATGACTCGAGCTCCAGGAAAGTCTTTGTCAAAATTGAGGATATTAAAAATATTGGCGCCTCGCCAAGAATAAATTGACTGATCCTCGTCTCCGACAGCGCAAACGTTGCCTTTATTTCCACTCAATCGCTTGAGCATTTCATATTGGATCAGGTTCGTATCCTGATACTCGTCTACCAAAATGTACTCAAATTGGTTTTGCATTTCTTCTGCCACATCGTCGAACTTTTTTAGAAGCCAGTAGGTTTTAAGCAAAAGGTCAGCAAAATCCACGGCATTCAAACGCTTGAGTTCTTTCTCATAAATCTCATAAACGTTACGCGCCACCGGAGACCAAGCATAGGTCTCAGGCTCCTTCTGGGCTTCAAGATCGGACTTAAAAGAACCAATCTGCCGAGCAATCTTACGCGCGTTGGAGGCACTGTTATCATACTTCAGGTTTTTCAGAATATTTTTCACCAGCGAAGTTTGGTCGGTGGTGTCGAAGATGGTGAAGTCGGTTGTATAACCCAGCTTGGGTGCGTGTGTGCGGAGAACGCGGTTGCCAAAAGAGTGGAAGGTGGTCACCCAAGACTCTCGCAAATTGAAATCTGGTACGAGTTCCGATATTCGGTTTTTCATTTCGCCGGCCGCTTTGTTGGTAAAAGTCACAGCCAAAAAAGATTGGGGGTTAAAACGCCCTTCTGAAATTCCGTAGGCCATCTTATGAGTGAGCATACGGGTTTTTCCAGATCCCGCTCCGGCAAGAACCAAAAGGGGATTGTCAAAATCGGCAACAGCCTCTTGTTGTTGCTCGTTGAGGCCTTGAAAAAACTTTCCTGTACGCATTAAGAGTCCATTTGTCCTGAGTCGTTCTTGTGTCAGCTATAAGCTAAGAGTTTACAAGAATATCTAGTACAGAATTGATGGGGTGTCTATGGGATTTCGGGAGAGAGGGATTACTTTTTTAATCGCTCAATTTTCTGCACAAAAGTGTTTTTAACCACGGCTTGCTTCTTGAGTTCCATCTCGTACTTCTTCGCTTGTTTTTTGGTTTTAAAACTGCCAATAGCCACGCGGTACCAAAGACTTCCCTTAATCATAGCTTTGACTGGAAATGCTGGAAAACCTTTATCAATCAACTTTTGTGAGTGGCGTTCTGCATCCTCTATGGTTTTGTAGGCGGCCACTTGAACAGTGTAGTCAATGGCTTTCGGTTTAGGAGTGGAAGGTTTGGGCATCACGCTTGAAACTTTTCTTTCAACTTTTGTTGCGTTTTCTTCAGCCTCTTTTTTTTCATCACCATCTTTTGCGCTGGCGACTTTGCGAGGTTGGGTTTCCGTTTCCGCTTCCATTTCCATTTGATCCAAAGCCGAGGTTTCTTCAGGTTTGTTAATCGGCATTTTCGGTTCTTGGGCTTCGGCCTCTTTAAGTGCACGGTCTGTTAATAACTTCACTTCTTTTTGGGTCATTTCATCACCCAATGGTTCTGTATCTTGTTCGGCCGACTTCACATGATCATCTTTTTGAATATAACGAACTTTGTACTCACGGTCAGACCACCCTTTTCCGGTGATCACACCAATACTAAACGAAAGTAAGCAGATAAAAAGCACGAGGATGGAGGTCAACGCTACATTCAGTTTAGATTCTTTACCTTTTCTTTTCATGGGTCCCCCAAGAACGACAAACCAACTTCTATATTATGGCCACGAGACAAAGCGCGTCAAGTCTGGAACAATGGTCCAGCCTGCCCTTTAGCAGAAATCCTACAATTAACCAGACCTAGACTGATAGCCGTATCGAGTCAAATCCCTGACGGAGGAGTCAGAGACCGACCCAGTTTGGACTCACCTTTGGGCGAGTCTTTTTTTTCCCACATCGGCCTTAAGCCACAAGGAGAATTTTCCTCGGTCGGAAGTCCTGTTGGCATTCGAGTTGCTTTATTAAAGTTCGAATTTCTATTGATGGGAGGAATTGTGGCTGACAATACGGCAGAAAAACTACCAGATAATCCGGTCGGGCCAGACAAAAGTTCTAAGTCGAAAAACTCGCCGTTTTTACTTGGGCTGATCTTTCTAAACACACTTGTAATCATTGGAGTGGGGTACTTTCTTTATGTAGAAAAAAAACGATCGCTAGAAACTCCAAGTATCGAGCCTATTGAGCAGGGTGCAGCGTTGGATCAAGCCGAGGGTACATTGGAAGCCACTTCTGGTTACTCCGTTCCTCTTGATTACTTTCTTGTAAACCTGGCGGAAGACCAGGGGCAAAAGCTGTTCAAAGTGCAGATGGAGTTTGATGTGGACAGCGCTGATGTACAGGAAGAGATCAATAAGAGGATGCCGCAGGTTCGTGACATCATTATTATATTACTTTCCAGCAAAACATACAGTCAGATCTCAACTCCAAAAGGCAAAGAAAACTTAAAAGAAGAAATTCGGGACACTGTGAACTCCTTCCTGACCAAAGGAAAGATTAACAAAGTCCTCTTTACTCAATTTATTAACAGTTAAGGGACGAGCTATGAATCAGGTTCTTTCACAGAGCGAAGTTGATGCCCTCCTGGCGGCGGTCTCCGAAGGGGAGATCGAAACCAGTGAGTCCAGCGGTGGCGGAGGCCCTAAAGACGATCGTGTGGTTGTGGTCTACGACCTGACCAGTCAGGATCGAATTATTCGTGGTCGTCTTCCGCAGCTCGACGTTATCTATGAGAAGTTTATGCGTTCGTTTCGAGTGTCACTATCGAGTGCCTTGCGGAAGATCGCTTCATTGAATCACGCCAGTACCGACTTTTTAAAGTTCGGTGAATTCATCAACACACTTCCTATGCCTACATGCATGAGTGTTCTTCGTTTCTCGACATTACGTGGTTCGGCCCTCTTTGTTATTGAAAGCAAGCTAGCCTACGCCTTGGTCGATTCGTTTTTTGGCGGAGACGATCGTCCTTACTCAAAGGTGGAAGGAAAAGATTTTACTCCTATCGAAATATCAATTGTCCGAAAAGTTGTGGATTTAGCCATCGAAGATCTCGAAGCCGCATGGGAGTCCATTCATCCCATCGAATGTTCTTTTGTGCGAACAGAGGTCAATCCACAGTTTGTAGGAATTGTGCCTCCGACCGATGTTGTGATCGCCTCAGCTTTTGATGTGGAGTTGGAAAACGCCAACGGAACTATCACCCTGGTGATTCCTTACTCTACGATTGAGCCGATCAAGCAAAAACTGTCCACTGGATTTCAGGTGGAATCGGATCAAACGGATAAGAAGCTTTGGACCTCAATTATTAAAGACCAACTTCTGGATACTGAACTTGAGGTGAAAGTGAACTTGGGTCACAGCGAAATCTCTTTGAAAGAGCTGATGTCGCTGAAAGAAGGTGATGTCATTCCTTTGGATCAAGATGCCAATGGTGAGTTCGACATCCTTGTGCAAGAAGTTAAAAAATACAAAGGTTTATACGGAGTCTATCACGGCTCAGTGGCCATGCAGATAACAAAACCAATTATTAAGGAGACAGATAATGGGTGATGAAGCAGAAAATATAGCGGATCTACTTAGTGCCGATGCGCCTGAGTTGGAAAATGTAGCGCCAGAAGTCAGTGGGGGAGGAGACAACCTCGATCTGATACTAGACATTCCCTTACGAGTGACGGTGGAGTTGGGACGCGCCCGTATGGTGGTGAGCGAACTTCTTAATCTTGGTCAAGGAAGTGTCATCGAACTCAATAAATTGGCAGGTGAGCCAATGGAAATTTTAGTGAACGATAAATTGGTCGCACGAGGTGAGGCGGTTGTTGTGAACGAGAAATTTGGTGTGCGTTTAACAGATATCATTTCACCAAAAGAACGAGTCGAGCAGCTTAAGTAAGAGGGGATTCCATGCGACTGATTGTCATTGTTTGTTTTCTATTTTCAGGTGTTTTTGCACAGGCTGCCGATTCAAAATTGGTGGATGTGAACAAAGATTCAAAACTCTCTGACTATTTCAAAAAGATAAATAAGAAAGTCAGTGATAATAGCGAGGAAAAATCTCTAGCCACTGTTAAGAAAGAGAAAGAAGAAGTTGGTAGCATTGCTTCAGAAGAAGATATTCTTCTCAAAGAAGCCACGCGCCCCTCCAAGGCCACATCTGAAATGTCTCCGATGAAAAAGATGATTCTGGCAATGGTGGGCTTACTATTGCTTGCCACATTCTTTTTTGTTTCAGTGAAAAAAGCTGGCAAAAAGAATGGTTATTCGACAATCGCGCAAAATATCAAGGTTCTGACGCAAAAGTCGATTGGACCAAAGAAGAACCTTATGTTGATTCGAGTTGCCGGGGAAACCATTCTCTTAGGGGTCACCGATCACAACATCAACCACATTAAAACTTTGTCTTTAATGGAAGATGAAATTCCAGATTATACAGAGCCGAAATTTTCAAAGCAGTTAAAAGATAAAATAACTAAAGCTCAGGAAGAGCCTTCGATTGTCGAGAAAGAACCAGAAGAAGTGGATGGCTTTGCCGTTTCAAATCTGCATGATGTGAAGAATGCGGTTTCGAGGTACACACTGTGAAACGACCTCACCTTCTCGGTTTTGCATTCTTATTTGTCGCCCTCTTGCCTTACGAACTGTTGGCTCAGGTGACAGTGCCTAATGTCTCTCTAGGTTTGAAATCCACAGATGATCCCAAAGAGATTGTCGATAGTATTAAAATCATCCTTATGTTGACGGTCCTGACCTTAGCCCCGGCGATTTTGATTCTAATGACCTGTTTTACGCGTATTATCGTGATTTTCTCGTTCTTGCGACAGGCTCTTGGAACACAGCAGATGCCGCCGAATCAGCTCTTGGTAGGCCTTTCGTTGTTTTTAACTTTCTTTATTATGAGACCGGCATTTAACGAGATCAACAATGAGTCTTTAAAACCTTTTCTTAATGGAGAAGTCAGTCAAGAGGTAGCAATCGAGTCAGGCTTGCTACCCTTGCGAAAATTTATGTTCAAACAGACACGTCCTGAGGACTTACAACTTTTCTTAGGTCTTTCTGGTGAGGAAACGGCCAAGACTCGCGCCGATGTGAGCACCATGGTTTTGATTCCCTCTTTTGTGATTTCAGAGTTAAAAACGGCATTTCAGATTGGTTTTATCATATATTTACCCTTTTTGATTATCGATATGGTGATTGCCTCGGTGTTGATGGCGATGGGGATGATGATGTTACCCCCAGTTGTGATTTCTTTGCCTTTTAAAATCATGCTTTTTGTAATTGTTGATGGTTGGAGCCTAATTGTGGGCTCCATGGTGAAAAGTTTCGGGTGATGTATGAATGAAGACTTGGTGATTTCTCTTGGTGGAGAGGCTTTGAAGACAACAGCAATGTTGGCTTCTCCTCTTTTGATTGGTGCACTTGTCACCGGTCTGGTGGTTTCAATTTTTCAGGCGATCACCCAAATCAACGAAGCCACTTTAACGTTTATTCCGAAAATGATCATCGTCGCTTTGGTTCTTGTTTTTGCCGGTCCATGGATGATCGGTGTGATGAAGTCGTACACCTTGGAACTGTATGAAAATGTTCATACGTATGTGAGGGAATAGTGAATCTACTACAGATTGACCAATTTCAGATAATGGCTTTCGTACTGGTGTTTTTCCGGTGCTTGGGTTTCTTTCTGTCTTGGCCTCTGTTTAGTGGCAGTCAAGTTCCTGCCCCGTTGAAAGCTTTAATATCTTTGTTGATGGCCTTTATCTGTTTTACTCTGATTGAGCCGACCGCTTACCCTAAAGTGACTCATTACCAAACTTTAATCGCCTTGGGAGTAAAAGAGATGATCATCGGTTTTGCGATGGGTTTTCTTTGCACTCTGATTTTTCAGTCGGTAGCTATTGCCGGCGAGCTGATTTCAATGGCTATGGGTCTTTCGGCGGCGCAAATTTTTAACCCTTCAATGAACATGCAACAATCAGCGGTGAACCAACTTTACTTTTTCTTGGCCGCATTTCTGTTTTTGGCTATTCGCGGTCACCACTACTTTATTACCGGTTTAGCAAAAAGCTTTGAAATGATTCCTTTGAGTGTATTGATTCCCCGTTTGAGTAGTCTTGGTGAGTTTGCTCTACTCGGGCAAATGATTATGGAAGTGGCTTTGTTGCTCGCGGCACCAGTGTTGGTGTCGATTCTTTTGGTGAATTTTTCACTGGGGATCATGGGACGAGCAGTTCCTCAAATTAATGTGTTGATTACAAGTTTACCAGTGAATGCGTTGATGGGCCTGATGGTTCTGATCATAGCGCTTCCATTTTTTGTAGACGCTCTGAAAACTCAAATCATGGATTTTTCGGATATTTTGTTTAACTTTCTAAGGGTGTTTTAGCAATGGCTGGCGGCGATAGCGACATGCAAGAAAAAACCGAAGAAGCGACTCCGCAGAGGCGAGAGGAGTTTCGTAAGCAAGGGCAGGTGGCTCAGACAAGAGAGCTGTCGTCCGCTTTAGCTCTGTTTGGTTTGTCACTTGTTCTCTACTTTATGGGACGTCTATTTGTAGAACAGTTCTTCTCGATCTATAATGAGCTCTATACAACACAATTGTTGGCGACTATTAAGTCTGGGGACATTCTTCCTGCTTTGATTTATTCAATGAAGAAGATTCTTCTTCTATCTTTTCCCGTGTTTTTGACTATGTTTGTTTTTGGAATTGCATCCAGCGTGTTGCAGGTGGGGTTTATGTTCACCAGCGAAACTCTGACCCCCAACCTAAAAAAAGTGAATCCTCTTGAAGGCTTGAAGAGAATGTTCAGTATGAAAGCTTTGGTTGAAGGAATTAAGGCAGTTTTTAAGTTTAGTCTAGTTGCGATTATAATTTACTCTGTTCTTAAAAATGAATTCGCGATTATTCCGAAACTAATCTATGCAGAAAGTTTGCAGATTTTCTATTACGTGGGAACCTTAGCTGTAAAATCTATGCTCTCCATTGGCGCTTTGATGGCCGTTTTGGCTGGTTTGGATTATATGTTCCAACGCTTTGATATGGAAAAACAGATGCGCATGACTAAGCAAGAGGTCAAAGAAGAAGTGAAATCTCGTGAAGGGGATCCACTGATCAAGGCTCGAATTCGCAAAATTCAAAAAGAAATGGCGAACAAGCGAATGATGAACGAAGTGCCAAAAGCTGATGTGATTATTACCAACCCGACTCACTTGGCGATCGCCATCAAATATCAACCTGACAAGTTTGCAGCTCCTGTAGTTTTGGCTAAGGGAGCCGATCACATGGCGAAGAAGATTAGAGAGTTGGCGACCACTCATAAAATTCCAATTGTAGAAAACAAGCCTTTAGCTCGAACAATATTTAAAACTTTAGAAGTGGGACAGATGATTCCACGTGAACTCTTTGAAGCTGTGGCCGAGGTCTTAGCTTATGTATTTAGACTGAAAAGAAAGAAGAAGATAAATGGATGATATATTTCAGTATCTAAAAAGATTTGAGAAGTACACCAAGAACGCCGACTTGATGATGGCGGTTGGCTTGATGATCATTCTATCTGTGATGATTATCCCGCTGCCTCCTATTATGCTGGATTTGGCACTGACCGGCTCACTCACGTTGGGTCTATTGGTTCTATTGGTTGCTTTGTATGTGAACAGTCCTCTGGAATTTTCAGTTTTCCCATCATTACTATTAATTACCACTCTGTTTCGACTTTCATTAAACGTGGCTTCAACTCGTTTAATTTTGTCAAAGGGACATGAGGGGCCGGGTGCGGCTGGTGATGTGATTACCGCTTTTGGGCAGTTCGTGGTAGGAGATAACTACGCCATCGGACTGATTGTGTTTGTGATCCTTGTGGTTATTAACTTTATCGTTATCACCAAGGGATCTGGACGGATCGCCGAGGTGGCAGCTCGATTCACTTTGGATGCCTTGCCTGGAAAGTAGATGTCCATCGACGCCGACTTGAATGCAGGACTTATTAATGAAGAGCAAGCACGTACTCGACGAAAAGAAATCGAATCTGAAGCCGACTTTTATGGTGCTATGGATGGTGCCAGTAAGTTTGTACGTGGAGATGCGATCGCCGGCATAATTATTATGGCAATCAATATCATTGGTGGTTTGGCCATCGGTGTGATCCAAATGGATTTGGATACCGCTCAGGCTGCCGAGTTTTATACGCGCCTGACGATTGGTGACGGTCTTGTCTCGCAAATTCCAGCTCTAATCATTTCGACTGCCGCCGGTATCGTTGTGACCCGCAATCACTCGAAAGGTAATATGGGGACGGAGATGGCCAAGCAGTTGTTTTTCAATCCACGTGCTGTCGGGGTTGCTGGAGCTTCTATTTTCGCACTTGGCTTGGTTCCCGGATTGCCAACAGTTCCATTCACAATGATCTCTGGATTATTGGGTGGTGTCGCCTGGTTGATTTACCGTTACCAACAAGAAGAAACACAAATCGAAGAACAGAGAAAACAAGATGAGGCACAAAAGCCAAAAAAAGAAAATATCGAAAACCTTTTGCCGTTGGACATGGTGGAGTTGGAGATTGGTTATGGATTGATCAATGCTGTCGACTCGGAACAGAGTGGAGATTTGCTTGAACGGATCGTTAGCATTCGCAAGCAGTTTGCTTTGGATTTGGGAGTGGTCGTACCCTCGGTCCACATCCGTGATAATTTGCAGTTAAAGCCGGGTGAATATCGAATCATGTTGAAGGGTAACAAAATTGCCGGTGGTGAGCTCAAGCCAGATTGTTTCTTGGCGATGGATCCTGGGAACACTTCTCTTAAAATCGATGGTATTCCCACTAAAGAGCCTGCCTTTGGGTTGGATGCTCTATGGATTACCAAAATGCAAAAAGAAGATGCCGAAATCTCTGGCTACACGGTTGTTGATATTCCGACAGTGGTGGCCACCCATATTACAGAGGTCTTACGTCAGCATGCCCATGAACTGTTTGGCCGGCAAGAGGCCAGTAAACTTATTGATAACTTTAAGAAGAGCTATCCAAAAGTGGTGGAAGAACTGATCCCAGACATCTTGTCTCTTGGGCAGGTGGTTAAGGTTTTACAAAATCTTTTGCGCGAACAGGTTTCGATTCGAGATTTTCTCACGATCTTTGAAACATTAGCAGACGAGGGAATGTCCACCAAAGACACTGACGTGCTGACTGAATCGGTTCGCAGAGCTTTGGGACGTGCGATTACAGGTAAACTGAAAGACGAACAGGATCATGTGCATGTGATCAACTTGGGGGCTCAAGTGGAAGAGATCATCAATCAATCCTTGTTGCAGACAGAGCAAGGAGTGCAGTTGGCTCTTGATCCCACCTACGGTCATGGTTTGGTGAATGGAATTGCTGAGCAAATTGAAATTCACCCCGAAGTGGCGGGGCAACCCATTTTGCTGACCAGTCCAATGAGTCGTCGTCATATTTTTAAATTAGTGAATCGTTTTATTCCTCAGTTGGTTGTGGTTTCTCACAGTGAATTGAGCTCTGACGTCGCTATAAATACGGTAGGAACAGTGGAGGACATCCATGCAGGTTAAGAAGTACGAATCGTCCAGTGTGATTGAAGCCTTACAGCTCGTGAAGCAGGATTTGGGTCCCGATGCCATCATCTTGTCGACACAAGAGGCGAAGAAATCAATGACCGGCACTAAAAAGTTTATTGTGGTGGCTGCGGTTTCCGAAACTCATTTAAAGAAAAAACAAATGGCTGAGCAGCAACTGCAACAAGTTTATAAGGATCGTGTGCAGGATCAGTCAGCCATTAAGCAAAAAATGTTTATCGACAATGTGTATCGTGGAATTGAAAAGAAACATGAGGCGCGCAATCGTACCATCACTCGTACGCCCTATATCGATATTAACGACAGTGTTGCTGAAGAGGCGCCAGTTAGGGATGTTCCGCAAAAAGCAGAATCTGTTTCAGGTTTGGCACGTGTGAAGCAAGCGGCGCAAGAGGCTTTTAAAACCAGTATGTCCTCCGAGTTTTTTGCTAAACCGGTACCACAAAGGGAAGAAGATCTTTTGGCTGATGATGTTCTACATAGAATCGTGCAAAACTCACAGCCCAAAGAAACCCTTCCAGAGCCCGTTAAAAGAATGTTGTCTCGTTTGAAAAACTGTGGTGTCAACTCTGAGATCATTAATAGTTTAAAAGAGCAATGTGTTGCAGAGTTGGGTTCTGGATGTCAACGGCAGGCCTTGGTGGACTCTTGGTTTGCAAAAGTAATTTTAAACAACATTCAAGTGATCAATCAATGGCCGGAGGAAAAAGTAGAAGTTTTTGTTGGGCCCCATGGCTCTGGCAAAACATCAACATTGGTGAAGCTGGCTACACAATACGTTATGCAAGATAATAAACGCGTGGCAATCATTACCACTGATTTGAACAAAGTGGGTGGAGTTGAACAACTTCGAGTTTACAGTCGGATTCTAAATGTGCCCGTACACGTGGTACGAGACGCCTCAGAGCTCGATTCTAAAATGAGCGAGCTAGGGCAGTACGATAAAATTTTGATCGACACTCCTGGAATATCTTTGAGCAACATGGACGAGTTGGATTTTATGCGAGTCATTGCCCAGTGGCAGCCCGAATCGGGGATCAAAACCCACTTGGTCATTTCGGCCCTAACAAAAGAAAAAGACATGGGTGGCCTGCTCAAGCGCTTTCGGGTGGCTCAGTTCGACGATGTGATCGTTACCAATATCGACCAAACATCACAACACGGAATTTTATTGAATATGAAAAGTAAGATGCAAAAGCCCTTTCACAGTTTCGGCATTGGCTCCGATATTGTGGATGGTTTTGAAATCGCCTCGCGAGAGCGCGTTCTGGATTTGATATTTAAACTGACTAAGAAGATTGGAGATAGAGGCAATGACAGCAGAATATAATCACATGACCAACAAAATTCACACGCGGACTCTTAGTGTCACTTCTGGTAAAGGTGGCGTCGGTAAAACCACGATGACAGTCAACCTGGCCTTCACTCTTGCTGAAATGGGGAAAAAGGTGTTGATCCTAGACGGCGACATTGGTTTGGCCAACGTCGACATTTTCTTAGGAATCCGTCCACAAAAAACCTTAGAGGACTTCTTTAACGGAGATGAGTCTCTGCAAGACATCATCTACAAGGTAAATAAGAATATTCATTTAATTCCAAGTTCCAGTGGACTCACTGACCTGAAAAGTATTGATGTTTATAAAAGAAAAATGCTGATGGATGAAGTCTCGATGCTGGACAACACTTACGATTATTTGATCGTCGATACAGCCTCTGGAATTGATGAGAATGTTCAATCTTTAAATGCCACAGTTCAAGATGTTTTGGTTGTGATCACACCGGAACCCGCTTCAATGGCGGACTCCTATGCATTGATTAAGTTGCTGAACCAGAATCGTAAGGTTCAGCGATTTTCAATCGTTGCAAACAAAGTGTTAAGTGAAAGAGAGGCCAAAGACATCTACACGCGAATGGATCGCGTGGCCAGTCGATTTCTAAATATAAACTTGAGTTACCTTGGGTATGTGCCCTTGGATCCCAAATTGAGA
This sequence comes from uncultured Bdellovibrionales bacterium, assembly GCA_965368905.1. GTDB lineage: Bacteria > Bdellovibrionota > Bdellovibrionia > Bdellovibrionales > JAGQZY01 > JAGQZY01. Next base: position 17,172 of record CBDUOS010000041.1, read on the forward strand.
CACTTTGTTGACTCAAAATTGGTTTGTCGAGCCAGACCTAGTGCTGCCTCGTCTATCGCCTTGAAAAGAATAGCAGATTCGATTGTAGGGGAGCAGGAAATAGGTGAAATGAATGGGAGTTTACAGTTTTTTTGGGACCAACTCCTTAGCGCCGCCTGAGATATGGACTTTTGAGAAGTGTGTATTTTTGTTATTATTGTAGGTGAGGGATCAAAATGTCGAATGCGTTGTTGAAAAAATACAAAGAGTCTCCGAATGCTCTGACGCCAGAGCAGAAGGATAAATTGATCATGGAGTATGCTCCGTTGATTAAGTTTATCGCGCAGAAGATCGCTATGCGATTGCCATCGAATATCGAATTGGATGATCTGATCTCTAGTGGAGTTATCGGTTTAATGGATGCTCTCGAGAAATACGATCCAACCCGAGACAATAAATTTAAAACCTATGCGGAATTTCGAATCCGTGGAGCGATTCTGGATGAGTTGCGCGCACAAGATTGGGTGCCTCGTTCAGTTCGTGATAAATCAAAACTTTTAGATCGAACAATTATTAAGCTCGAGTCTGAGCTGGGACGTTCACCTGAGGACAAAGAAATCGCTGAGCGCTTAGGAATCACTCTTGAAGAGCTCTATGATTTGATGAATCAGGTAAAGCCTGTCAGTGTTTTATCCATTGATGAGCAGCCCACATTCAGCTCGGTCGATAAGAAATCCATTTTGAGTATTCTTGACGGTTGCAAACTCAACAACCCTCACAGTCAGCTCAACGTGAAGTTCGTCAAAGACGTGGTGACCAACGCCATCGAAGAACTACCAGAGCGCCAGCGCTTGGTGCTGTCTCTTTACTATTATGAGGACCTCAACCTCAAAGAGATCGGCCGTGTTCTTCGGGTAACGGAATCACGAGTGTCCCAGCTGCACGCTCACGCCATCGCTCGCCTGCGCGCCAAGTTGCAGGCAACCTTGGAAAACACCGACTTTAACAAAGCGGGCTAATAAAGTGGAAAATAGCGCGCATAAACAATAGGTTAAATCAAGAACTCAGTTTGATTTGTTAGTCATCTTGCTAGGTACTCTAGTTCCTGATTTCGAGATATTCGTCTTTTTTAGAGTTTACTGTGTGCCAAAAATTGTATTCGTGGGTGACTTTTTAATTAATTTGGTCACTATTTGATCCTAACCTCTTAATCCGTCTCTCAATTGGTCTAATTTTTGCTACTTAATTGTGTGCAAGGAGAACTCATTTATGTCGTTTTTAGTAGAGACAATACTCAGTCGACTTACGAGTAAGGGTTTATTTTCCACCGATCCTATATTTATGACTGAAGAGACACGTGAGGTACCTTTAACGTCAATTAGACAGGCCATAAAATTAGGTAGATCCTTAAAAGGTCAAAGTCCTGGAAGTCAAGAAGCACCCGTTGATCACAAAGGGCAAAACTCCACTGAAAGTCTTTCCGCTGATCTCATTACAATGCTGTCACGAAATGATAGGGGATATTTATGTGTCTAAGATATATTACACGATACTTTTGGTACAAAATTTACAGTTTTACAAAGAAGGAGTTTATCCCATGTTTTTGAAGAAAACCTTATTTTGTTTTTTTGCTTTTGTCCTTTTTAGTTCTAGCGGATACCCTCAGGACACCCAAGACCCTGTTGGCTCAGTAACTGATCCTTCAATTAATATACAAACGATTCAGGTAGAAGCTTCAATTAGAGTAAGCGAACATAGTGGAATGCAATATGTTGTGCTTAAAGTAACGGGAGAACTTTTAACCACAGCATCAAACCCCAGGTTGGTGTTGAGAGGTTCATACCCTGATGGATATGACTTGTTTAACAGCAGCGCGGGACCGCGATTAGCAGTGATTTCAAAAAATATTAGCACATTTAGTATTAGCCCTACTGTTGTAAATTTTGAGCTAAGCTCACCGCTATCTTTGCAGACAATTAGATCTAATAGTATCGATACTATTTACTTCGGAATTGGTGACAGTGAATTTCTACAATTACAACTTCAAGATTCCTGGCACGAAAATCTAGGGACTGAACCTAGGAGTATAGTGATTGATCGGATCCATAATAGGAATGGAGCATCGTTAATAGACTCGAGCAACACTCCAGAAGGTGTTGAAATTTAGTAGTTTGTAAAGTTTGTGTGCTTTCACAAGGTGAAAAGGGTGGGGTGACTCACAAGGACACATCTTTTACAGTTTCTGTGCTTGTTTAAATCTTGGAAAGAAATTTATTTTTTCATGAATCAATGAATATTTTTTCGGTTCATTTTAAGAAATTGAACATTCATAACAAAAGGAAGATTGCCTTGGTTTTTTCTTGCTAATTCTCGGACACGGTTAAAAAACAACAAGTACTCATCTAATATTTTTTTCTGTCCCTTTTCATTAATACAATAAATTAGATTACCAAAAATATTATCTGGTGGATGTATTTCTCCACTATCAATGAACTCTAAGGATTTTTTCAACCAAAACTTACGTCCCTTTAAAGCCTTTTTTCCTCTAATATCAACTTCGATCTGGTTGATATTATACTTTTTATCATCTCTTTCAATGAGACCAAGTTGTGATGATTGGTCCAGCAATTCTTTGATTTTTTGTTTTTCTATATTAAGAATATTAGATATATACGAGATGCTATTCTTGCTGTTTTTAGCTCCGTCCGATTCGAGAATCCTAAAAATTAGTGATATCAGAGGATTTTTTGCTTCAAACTCTCTGCACTTGTATTCTTGTACAGTAATCCCCATACTTTCGATTTCATCCAAAGTGAAGAATAGAAGACAAAAATCAACTAAGTGTTTAGAGAAAACATCTAAAATGGCGATCATATCTGAAAAGTAAAAAGGGCCAGTATTTTTTCTCCAGCTGTTGACTCTAAAAGGAGAAATATTCAAAGATTTTGAGATTGTTTTTGAAGAAATATTCATGAAAATATGTTCAGTTAATTGCTGGATATCATTGATATCACCATCATAAGAATAAAGATCATAAAATAGGGATTCGAGTTTCACTCCTCTAAAAGACGCTAGTTCGATAAACCTATGCCAGTGTATTTTTCTTTGACCGGACTCCCATTTATAAACATGGTTGTGTTTTTTACCGAGTTTTGAGCTGAGTTGTGATTGGGACATTTTCCCTCTCAATTGTACAAGAATCGATAATATAAGCGTCTTATATTCATTACTTGGCACGCTTACTCCCTTTCGCCTATGACACGAAATTTGTGTTATTGACTAATATTGACTATGAAAAAACTATTTCTGTGTTCTTTTATCTTGTTTGTATAGAGAGAGACAACTACTTTCCTGAGTGTTCGATCGTTTATTGGGTGATGGTTTAATGGATTTAATAATTTTTAGGAGGTATAAATTTCATGCTAGTAATAAGATGTTTTTTCATTTCATTAATAACATTGTTAGTAACCATCAGTTCATATGCAGGTTTTCAAGATAGTTTTCTGGAAAATTTAGAAGGTCATTGGAGCGGAGAAAGTTCCACTGTCCCAAGTAATATTGAATTAATATTGAAAAAAAAATTGGTCAAAGATTTACCAGGATTTTGGGTTTTGGAAGGAGTTTATAAAAAGGAATTCGAAGCGCCAGAACCACTGGTGTTTGATATAACAATTGCAAAATTAAGTGTGCCTTTCGCTGATTCTCCACTTTATGTTATGAAGCTGATAAATAGAAAAAATAATGAAGCTCGGCGGTACAGTTTAGTACAGGAAATAACTCAAGATAATGATCGAGCCTTATTTCTGACTTCAGATGGTGAGTATTATCAACAAGCAAACGTTCTCTTTGGTTCGACAACAGAATTTAGATTTGAAAATGAAGAGTTAGTCTTTTCAGTTTTGGATAGCAAGAGTTACTGTAAAAATGGATTAGATTTGGAGTACTGTTCAGATGGCAAGGGTGTAATTTACCGTTTAACAAAGGTGATAAAATGAATTTTAGTATTTTTGTGTTTCTTTTACTCCTCTTTTCTAGTTATTCTTCATGGGCTCAAACTATTGACCCTGTGCTTGATGATTCTATTGGAATCTGCAATGATTTGCCTCCTGATGTGAGCACTGTGGCCCGGGATTTCATGTTCAAGAAGGGGTTGATCAACAGTGATGAAGAGCATGTATTTACCTCTGGTGAACTTAGGTGGGCCCTTTACAAAACAGTTGAGGTAAAGAGACCCGATATATGTCTTTTAATCATGAACGTCTGTTATAAATCAAATAGCAGTAGTGAGTACATTTGCGATTCAACAGATATTTATGAGGTACTTGTATATCGAGACTCTAAAATTGAACTTTTTGAGAATGTTATCGAATTGCCAACAAAAGTCTATGCGAAGTTTGGACCTCGCTCTATTGCTCAGAATCCATATGATTTTTATTATGCAGAAATCACTGGCCCTTCAATCTTGGCTGTAAAAAAAGCGGAATACGCTAAATTATTTTGGAGCAAAGAACGATTTCGCAATGGTTTTTCTGGGTTGATTGTTAGAGGAAGTAAAAGTTCATTTGATCCTACTCCTGTGAGGCATTGGAGCATTGTCAATGCTACCTACACTCTGCGTATGGAACATAATGATGAGGTTCATGATGTCTATCCACACGATTTTGATACCGATTTTGATGGCATGTTTACGGGGTGCTTAAAAAAAGAGGTAAATGGCGTTAGAGGATGTGAAGCTAAACCTTGGAATGGCTCGTTTAATTCAGTATTTGCTGAATTCTTCTAGAGTGATTGGCGTGAAAAAATTAATTTTAAGCTGAGTCTATTTACTTGCCGTTGTTGGGAAAGCTGATCTCGGCAATGCAAAGTTTTTAACCGCCCGTTAAAAGTGGAGATGTTTTTAACACCTCCTCTCTAAATAAACGATATTTCAGGCGAAAACCCTCTCATTTTGAGATAAAGAGGCATCGATTTTGCTCTTTATAGTCCCTATAGGCAATGTGGGGCCTATTTTCTATTGGGGGATATATAATGTTTCAAGGGTCTAAAATTACTCTATTTTTTGCGGTTTTGTTGGTTTCAATCAGTTCATGGGCTAGTGAGAGCCATTGTATTGAGAAAATAAAAGAAATCGCCAACAGTGTTTCTTCGGATGATGTGCTTTTTTACGATTACGGTCGCAACACATGGGTCACAAGTACCAGCCAGCAGGATCATCTGAGTTTTGGTCGCTTTGATAACTCCGGAGCACGCAATGTCTATGCCCGATCCGAAGGGGGCGCTTGCATCCAAGAAATCACTCGCAACACTCAGTTATCCAATGATGCCAAAGATGTGATTTCTCATTACTTCGTAGAAGTGGTGAGCGATGTGGAAAACGATCCGCAAGTTTCGAACACTTTCGGTGATATTAGGCAACACTTGTCCAGTTGCCAACCTTACTTAAACGATAATGGAAATGCGGCGCTGGCTCGCTTGGTTACCGCCTACCGGGCTGAGCCTGTCGTCGCTAATGATATGTTTATTCCTTCCACTCTCGAGTCACAAGATCCCAGTCCGGCCTCTTACTGCAGTCAGCATTTGAACAAGATCTTTAAAACATTAAACATGGATATCGATCTTCAGTATTACCAAAGAGGGAACACATTTATCTACCAAGACCGTGTTCGTCCCGTGATGTTGGTGAGCAACCAAGGCGCGAATCAACTTTTTCATTCGGGGCAAACTTGTGGGAATTTAATGTCCGATTATCACTCGGGTCGGCTTGTACAAACTTTGTATGAAAAGATCATTGGGGCTTTGGAGCAAAACAGCAGCCGTGCTCAGG
>CBDUOS010000042.1:0-22844 GCA_965368905.1 uncultured Bdellovibrionales bacterium
GAGATGCTCCCAGTGCTGGAGCCTCACCCCCAGAAGAGGATGTAGCCAATCACACCCGATACCCCGGAGATGAGTTCGGTATGAGTTCCATGAGCGCCTTAAGCGCCATGGCCCCCAATTTTATGAGCGTCATGGCTCACAATGATCGTTCAGACCCATCGCCAGTAGCGTTAGCAAACTATGCCCATTTGAATGGAGTGAACGAATTGTTTAGCACGGGGGACAGTTTGGCGCGCACAGGGACAACGGGTTATGGCGTCACTGTAGAGCCCAAACAAAGAATTTTTGAATTGGCGGCCGTGGCTCCCGATGTGTTCGATGCTCTCTATTTCTCTGTGGAGCCGCGTTACTTCACCAACTATTTTAGCACCAACACAACCAACGGTGGAGCTCAGCTTCCTGATGCGCAAAGAATTTTCGATTTTGGGGCCACAAAGGATTCTTATTCTGATTCGTACTTTCCTACGACAAGCAATCAATACAGTGTTCTGCAACAAGTGGAGTGGGGAAGAGATCAGGCTTATGAAGCCGGCTACCTTCATATTCTAAGAGACTGGAAAAACCTCCTAACCAGTTGGCACCAAAAAGGTGCCGTTGATTACACCATGGATGAAGATCGTTTCGGAAAATGCGACATCGATGTCGACACCAACAGTAACCCCAGTTTACCAACCACGGGAAATTGTATTCAAGGTGGTCGCACCGGCTATTCAGTCAAAAACATCTCCCGCGATTACTTAATGTCATCAGACCACGCCGTTGGCGGAGGTGCCACAGGAGCCGCCGGCCCCATCCTCAATCCCCCCAACTTCTAAAAGGTGCCAGGCCCTATTCCTGCACACGGTGCAACATACTGTGGGAAAATTAAGGCTGACTCGCCCCATAGGCTGAGTGCTGCACCGTGTGCAGGAATAGGGCCTGGCACCTTATGACGATAATTGTTGGTATTTTTGTAAAAAAGGGACCCAAAAGGGCGGTGGCTTTTTCTCAGAATCAATTGAGTGGGGAGAGAAGCTTCTTAGGGCTGGCGTGATTTTTGTACCTAATGAAGTGGATTAAACAGGTTAGGACGTTGAAAGTGATAAAAAGAAGCTTAATCACAATTCTATTTTTCCTTTGTCCGTTCGCCATTGTGCTGGCGACGCCGGAAGCCCCTACCCAAAATACAGTGGGCGAGACCCATCACATGGGTTTTCAAGAATGGAAGAAAAATCAAGTGTTTGATGCCCGTAAAAACCTTGATGAGTTTAAATCTCCCCAACTCAGTAAGATGGCTGAGGTAGAGAAAGGGCAGAGCACTGTAAATGTGGAAAACTCTGGTGATAGCGATCAAGCCACCAAAGAAGAGGTCCCCGCCAACGGAATTATAGAAAAGCATGACGAGGTCTTACCCTCCGCTGAACCCAGCAATCCTGCTATGGCTGTTGATGAAAAAGCTGAGAAATTACGGCAACTTGAGTTTAACCTGGAGATTGCTCAAGGACTCACTATTCATGACTATTTTGCTCTCTATCTGAAGAACAAAACCAAAGAAGAAATGGCAATTGCTATTAAAAAGTTATCCCCAGAGGAACTGTCTGAGCTTTTGGTCGCTTATCGTAAAAGCTTATATGGGCTTCCTGAGCAGGAGCCGTCATCTAAAACCGCCCTCCAATAAACCCAGTATTTTCAAATGTTTATAATCCAGCATGGTGCTCTGCTATATTTATTTTTTTCCTGACCTTGACTAATTAGCCGTTCGATCCACATTGTGGCCATCTAAAACGATAAGATACGTTTATACGTTATATAAGGAGGAAACATTATGGCAGAGGTAAATATCCGTCCTCTTCACGACCGACTTTTGGTTCGTCGTATGAAAGAAGAAGAGAAAACAGCTGGTGGAATCATCATCCCAGATACTGCAAAAGAAAAACCTCAACGTGGTGAAGTTGTCGCCGCCGGAAACGGTCGAGTTCTTGACGATGGTAAAACTCGTCCCATGGAAGTCAAAGCTGGCGATAAGATTTTGTTCAGTAAATACTCTGGAACTGATCTAAAGCTAGGTGCTGATGAGTTTTTGATGATCACTGAGAACGATGTACTAGGAATTTTGAACTAAGGAGTCATGACAATGAGTAAAGAATTAAGATTTAGCGAAGATGCTCGTTCTGCCATTTTAAAGGGCGTGAATGCACTAGCCAACGCGGTAAGAGTGACCCTTGGTCCTAAAGGGCGCAATGTGGTTATTGAAAAATCTTTTGGATCCCCTTTGATCACCAAAGATGGTGTGACAGTGGCCAAAGAAATCGATCTTGATAACAAGTTCGAAAACATGGGCGCACAGATGGTTAAAGAGGTTGCTTCTAAAACCAATGATGACGCTGGTGACGGAACAACCACTGCCACAGTTTTGGCTCAATCTCTTTATAAAGAGGGAGCGAAAATTGTTTCAGCTGGGCACAACCCAACGGCTGTTAAAAAAGGAATCGATAAAGCTGTTCGCGTGGTAGTTGATGAGTTGAAAGCTCTTGGTAAGCCCGTGAATAACGATGAAGAGATCGCTCAAGTCGGTGCCATTTCTGCCAACAACGATGAAGAAGTTGGTCAAATGATCTCCGAAGCGATGAACAAAGTGGGCCGCGAAGGTGTGATCACTATTGAAGAAAGCAAAACAGCTCAAACTGAGTTGGAAGTTGTTGAAGGGATGCAATTTGACCGCGGATACCTTTCTCCGTACTTTGTAACAAACGCCGAAAGAATGGAAGCTGCTTTAGAAGACGCTTATGTTCTCATTTATGACAAAAAAGTGAGCCAGTTAAAAGACATCGTTGGTGTTCTAGAAGCTGTTGCAAAATCGGGCCGTCCTTTGTTGATCATCTCTGAAGATGTTGAAGGCGAAGCTTTGGCTGCACTTGTAGTGAATAAGTTGCAAGGAGCATTGAAAGTTGCTGCTGTTAAAGCTCCTGGTTTTGGAGATCGTCGTAAAGCCATGCTTGAAGATATCGCTATCTTAACTGGTGGTAATGTGATTTCTGAAGAGTTGGGTCGCAAACTTGAGCAAGCTTCTCTTGAAGATCTTGGAATGGCCAAACGTGTGGTTATTGATAAAGACAACACAACCATTATTGATGGTGCTGGTGACAAAAAAGACATCGAAGCCCGTGTTGGAACAATCCGTACCCAAGCTGACGAAACCACTTCTGAGTATGATAAAGAGAAGTTGAAAGAACGATTAGCCAAACTATCTGGTGGAGTTGCCGTGATTCACGTTGGAGCTCCTTCAGAAGTTGAAATGAAAGAAAAGAAAGCACGTGTGGAAGATGCATTGAACGCAACGCGCGCTGCTGTTGAAGAAGGGATTACCGCTGGCGGTGGTACGGCTCTTCTTCGTGGTGCTGCTAAGATTAACAAAGATGACTTCAGTGATGAAGAGCAAGCGGGTGCGATGATTGTTAAGCGTGCTTGTGAAGCCCCTATTCGTCAGATTGCTACCAACGCTGGGTTGGACGGAGCTATCGTCGTTGATCGTGTTCTTAGTAACACATCGGCTACCTACGGATTCAATGCTTACAAAGAAGAGTATGAAGACCTTGTTAAAGCCGGTGTCATCGATCCAGTAAAAGTGGTTCGTTGTGCCCTAGAAAACGCAGCCTCAGTGGCTTCTTTGATGCTCACCACAGAAACCATGATTGCAGAAGCTCCTCGAGATGAGTCTGCAGCTCCGGCTCCTGGTGGCATGGGCGGCATGGGTGGAATGGGCGGAATGCCTGGAATGATGTAATTCCAACCATTCATTTTAGCTTACAAAAGGGAGACTCCGCGTCTCCCTTTTTTATTGCCCTCCCTCCCAATAGTGCTAGGCTTTTTAAATACTCAATAGGGGGAGAAATGAAATCACTCATATTTTTTATTTCGTCAATTTTACTTTCAGTAACAGCGTTTTCAGCGACCAACGTAGTCAGTTTGCAATATGAAGAAGAAGCTCCATACGCACTAGAGCCTTCATTTACGTTTTCATCCATAAACGATGGCAGTCGATTTATCAGCATTGGTTTTACTGGACGAGTGAGTCGTTGGCTCCGTTTAGGAATGGAGTTTGATATGCCTGCTGATTTTGATGAAGAGGCTCAACTGTATCAGGCCCGTGTTTTGGGGCGAATCATGTTGTTGGATCGCAAAGACAAGGTCTACATCCAAGGCGCAGGAACTTATGCTGTGTTCAACTACACTTATGCTGACCTTACGGGGAATCAATTGACCCCCTCCAGCCAAACGGATGGATTTTATATGCTGGAAGCGATGGCCGGATACACTCGCGTTCTGAGTCCAAAATGGCAGATTGGCGGACGAATGGGAGTTCAGTATGCACAATACAGCCCGGCTCTGGCTGCGACCTTTAATGATTGGGAGGGGGAGTTCTTCTACAATCGTGTCACTGTTTATGGCAATTATGTATTCTAATTGTTAAATTTGAAAGACTCTGTCTTAAATTGGGGGGCCAACGCATAACATTAGGCCCCTGAACCCATTGCGATTCTAGTCACCATTCTGAGTTTAAGTTTCAATAGGAGGAAAAATGAAAATTTTAATATCAATTACAATCTTAAGCATGTTGGCCTGGAGTGCTCAAGCCGTGGATCAAAGCCAAGTGCGAGTTGCACCGACCAACAAATTTATGACCATTGAAGTGGACGGACAGTTTCCAGCGGGACCAGCGACCGATGTGATTTTTGTTATCGATGATTCTGGAAGTATGAGTTCACACCAAGCCAATTTAGCGAGTCATATTCATTTATTGGCCCAAGAGGCTGAGCAGGCTGGGAATAGTTTTCATGTTGGAGTTGTAAACACGTTTTTCGGAAGTAAAAGCCCATTTCCAGGTCAGGGCAACACTGTTGAAGGTTTACTACTTGGTAATCCCCAAGTGATCACACCTCAAACAAATGATTTAGTGACTGTTTTACAAAACCGACTTTCATTGGGAACTGATGGTTCAGGAACTGAATCCATTTTTCGTCCAGTTATGACTGCTCTTACGTCAGAAAACACAGCTGGGATGAATGCAGGGTTTTTACGTGAGAACGCCCACTTATCCATTGTAGTATTAACGGATGCAGAAGACCAATCCAATGTTTCACCATGGGACTTTGTGGATTATTTGGCGGACCTTAAAGGTGGGGTCGAAAATGTGACCATGCAATCAATCATGGTAACTCAAGAAGACGTTAAAAATGAAACTTGTCATGGAGAAAGCAAGGATGGCTCTCCAAGAATTGAAGAGGCTATCCGACTTCTGCAAGGAGACACCTTCAGCCTTTGTAGTGCAACAATGGCGCAAGATATTGCGACTCTTTCTAGTAATGTATTTCCCCCATTTCAAGGAGATTTTAAGCCAGGAATTTTAATGGATTACGTTGAGTTGGTGGGAACGCCAGAAGAGAGTTCTATTAAGGTTCAATTTGGGGGCCAGACTCTTGCAAATGATCCCGCTTTAGGTTGGACATATGATCAGGTCCAAAACCGTTTGAATTTTGGAAACCAAATCGAATGGCTACCGCAACCGAAAAATACAAAAGTAATAATTACTTACAAGCCAATTAATTAAAAGAGGTAGTCGATTCCCGTCGATAACATCGTAAAGCGATGGCTTAAATTGTCGGCGGGGACAGGCCTTGCGCCTCCTCCAGAAAAAGATGTAGAGAGCAAAAGAAACTCTAATCCTACTTTCCAGCGTAGCCTCTGACTGATCTTGTTCTCTGCATAGAATAAAAACTGATTGATGTTGTTGTCGGGGTCGCCGCCCGAAGCAAAGGGTGTTTCTTTCAAGCTTGGAAACAGGTGAAAATAAGCCTTGCCACCGATCGCCCAACTCCTTGACGCATTGATTGGAACGTAACCGCCAATCCCAATCGGTAAACTTCGATATTGCAAGGTAGTGAACCCATTGGTTCCTGATGAGTCGACAAACATTTTGTAGCTACTAAAGCCCATATCTAAGGACAGCTTTGGACCAAAAAATTCATTCCTTAGAATAAAGTTATAGCCAAAAGAAAGACGGTATTGAGTTAGAGAGTTAGAAACTTCACTGGGGTTCCCGGTGGGGTTGGCGGACTGACCGATTCCTTGAGCAAAAGCTGCATTAGCATAGATCTTTGGTGTGATCCATGCCTCTCCAGTGATGTTGATACGCGGGTAGACACTCACCTTAGAGTTGATTGTGCTTCCATCGGATAACGCCATATTATTGTCAAAAGTTCCAAGAGAGAAGTCGGCTCCCACTTTTCCAAAAGTTGGAGGATTTTTTGCGACCCATTCTTGGGCATCTTTACCAAAAACAACTTTATTATTTTTACTTAGAAGCTGTTCGGGAGGAGTGTACTGTTTAGTCCAGGGCGTTGACTCGTATTGCATCCGAGAAATACCGGTGACTTTTACATTTTCACTGATAACTCCTGCTTCCGTTTCGCTAACAATATCAGCAAAACTCAGATAGGGATCCACTTTAACAACCCTCAGTTGACCGAGTATTGCTTTGTGACTTTTAATAATAAAGTGTCGTTTAGGATGTTTTTTTGCTCCGATCACTTTAACTGCGGTTAGAGTTTGACCGATCGTTACTCCATCGGCTTTACCAGCATTGACGGTGATGCGATTGTCGGTGCGACTGACTACGAGTGCATCATAGGGAATTCTTTCGAGTATGCGAAGAAACAAGCTTTGTACAGCGGCTTGTACAATCTCTGTGTTGTCATCAGGTCGAGAAATCTCTTCTTCAGTTATCAGCTCACCACTCCGACTAGAGAATAAATACATATGAAGACGGATTTGTTTTGGATCTTTGCGCAACTCAGCGACAAAGAATGCATCGGAACCCAGGTCTTTAGAAAAGCTCTTAACTTTGCCCCTGGCTCCGATAAGATCTTCAGGATTCAGTAAACTGGTTTTTGTTGGCGCTTTTACATAATTCCATTTGTGGTTTTTGCTAATCAATTGCTCAAGCTTTTCATTGATCGCTTTTGAATAGACACCATTCACATTGTCGACGCTGGGAACAAATGTGACCTTGCGAAGAGTGATACTATCATCATAGTTGCTGACGTATTCGGTGGTGTCTTCCATTTGAGGTTGAGACCAGGCCAATACAGGGAATAGAAGTATTAAGAATGAAATGCGCATATCATTATTATAGTTATAAGTTTCAGAGGGCACAGGTAAAAATCTAGAAAGCATAAGGCAACTGGCCTTACTGCTGTAAATTCTTAATAAGAAAGTCTAGGCTGATCGGGTTGGGGAGACCTTGGGTTAGTTCAATGAAAGCTGGATGGGCTGCGCTTGAATAGTTGTTATAATGAACAGTGAGCCAAATTTTTTTCGAAGAGCTGTAATCAGCAAGGGGCCAATATATGAAAGTTCTAATCGTTGATGATTCCTCATTTATTGTTCTGGTGTGTCGACAGGCTTTAGAGAAATCGGGTTATCAGGTTGTAGGAGAAGCCTATGATGGGATCACGGCGGTGGAACTGGCCGAGTCAACACAACCCGATTTTGTGATAATGGACATCGCTCTACCAAGAAAGAATGGTTTTGAAGCCACTCAGTTGATTCAGGAAATTTTACCTAAAACAAAAGTGCTGGCAATATCAGCAGTGGATGAAGACTGGATTCGAGATAAAGCCATTGAATCAGGATGTTTTGACTTTTTGGCTAAACCTTTTGATACAATAGCTTTAGTGGGGCGCTTGGATGAAGCGAAAGATGCCCAGGGAGGGTTGAAGTATGGGTGATATATTTTTCATTTTAAGAATGATAATCTACACACTAATCCTAGTTGTTATTTTGCAAGTCAAAGTTGGTCCAACGACTCTCGAACAAAAGCTTCATCAAATGACCCATCAATCGGAACTGGCGGGTTCTCTACAGGGAGTTGCTCAAAGTGCTGCCACATTTATCGGTGTGCAATACAACCATCTAGCAGGAAAAATTCATTCAAAGTATATTGAAAAGCACAGTGCAGGGCAGCGCCCCGGCGAGAGGCTCAAGACAAAATTTGAAGAGTTAAAAGATTCCATTAATAAAAAATGGGAAAAAGAGGAAGAAGCTAAACAAGAAGAATAGATTTGATGGCTTTGACAAGTTAAATAGCCATCTCTTCTCCAAGAGGACCGAGAAAGGTCACCATTTCAAGAAATTTCTCAATAATTGATGAGGCAATGTTTCTCTTCCCAACTGACTCCACTGAGGCCACTTCTCCTTGGTCATTATAAGCAATTTTGACTTTGCCGACTTTTACGAGTTCGATTTCAATAGGCTTTTCTATTCCTACTTGGTGGGTTAACTTCACCATTTCTCCGACTTGATTCGAGAGCTTAGCAACCCGACCCGTGTTGTCGTATTCAATTTTTACGTATTTTGAACCGCTTTCATAAATCTTAGAAAGAAGACCATGTTGGTTATAAGCGACTTTGATGTTTCGCCGTTTGGTAATCTTACCCTTAGGATTAAGTTGAGTTAAAGCCAAACTGTCGATCTGAAAGGTTGAACGATCGTAGTTAAATTTTGCCTTATTCCAATCAGAGACGGGTCCCCTTTTTCCAGCCAGATTCCGATAGATAACATCTTCTCTGATATTGACGAAGCCGTTGTCGTAGAAGGAAAAGCCTCTGAAGTAAATTTTATCTGCAGTTTCGGTTATTCGAATAGGGCGCCCAAAATGAGCATGGAAATTTACGTCTTTCGTTAACTTCCCATATTCTTCTAAAACTCGATCTAGATACTTTCCTTGTCCGTTGACATAGGACTTGTACCAAAATTCGTGTTTTCCAGAGATAAGGTTACTAGAGCCCGGACATTTCCTTTTGAACGTTCCCCAGTAGTGATCTTTGGGGCCAGAGAAGTGAAAATCTTCGCGACATTTTTTACGATTGGTGTAACTATCGATCCAGTCATTCGAGGTGTCATAAGTCATTTTAATTGTGGTTTTGTCTGGAAAATCGACACGGGTCATGTTGTGAAATTGATCATATGTGAATCCATATATTTTTGACCACATGTTATTTACTTCTATTAAGTTGTCACCACTGTACTTGTACGAAACGGAAAGCCCATTTCCATTTGAAATTTTATGAACGCGTCCATTGATGACTTTAAAACTTAGAACACGCTTTTTGTTGTCAATAAGCTTTAAAATATCTTGACCTTTATATTTCAATTCAAGGTACTCTCCAGTAGGTTCCGTGATTCTTATAAGCTTTCCATTTTTGTTATAGGTTTCTACAACGCCATTGAAGAGTTTGCGAATGTACTCCTTGCCGGAAAATATAATTTTTTCATATCCTTTCGAGCGTGAGAAAAAAGTATTACCAGATTTTTTGATCTTCTTGTCGTCCACTAGTCCCAAACGGTTTGCATACTCAAAGCGCATTTTCGTATTTTGTTTGAGCTGTGTTTTAAAGTTTGCAACATCTGTTGCATTCATTTTCTTTTGCTTCTTCACAAAGGTGAGAATTGAATCGATAGTATGTTCTCGGTTTTTAGAATCAAAGTTGTTAGGATAATATGTGACCTCAAGACCGCCGCCACATTCTGTGAGGTTTAGAATTCCATCTGAAGTGATTGTAAGATGTGTTTCTAGTTTAGAGCACCAACCGTAGCCAAACATTCCGATAAATAGGGAGCGGGAGCTGTAAAACCTTTCGATTTTCATTTCAATACCAGCACCGGGATCAATATAATCAACCCACTTCTCATTATAACTGGCGTTGCGCATGTTGACCATGGCCTGTCCACAAGGTGCGAGAGAGATAATAAATAAGAACATCAATATTCGTTTCATATTACTAAACTTTGATCGTTACGATTTTTTTAATCATTAAACCACCAATCACTTGCAAAACCAAGACACACATAAGAGCGATGATTCCAAGAAAGGTGGTAAATAAAGGTTTAACATATCCGGGGTCCATAACCCAAAAAACAGTTAAGAGAATGAGAGGGATACAGCTGATAATAATTCCTTGCATAACTCCTTGGGCCGTTAGGGCATCAATTTTCTTTTCAACTTTTTGTCTTTCGCGAACTGTATAGGTAATGGTTTGAAATGTTTCCGCCATATTACCACCAGTTTCTTTTAAAATATTGACTGAGGTGACGAACATTTGAACATCGGCTCGAGGGATTCTTTCCGCCAATTCGGTTAGGGCATCTTCGATTGTCTGACCGAGTTGGTTTTGTGAAAGAACCAGCCTAAATTCTTGGCTTATAGGGTTTGGGAGGTTTTTCACGACCCGGTCCATCGACTGAGTGACGCTGAGGCCTGCTCTGACTCCATTCGAAAGAATGGTCATGCCGTCAACCATCTGATCATTGAACTTTTGGCAACGTTTTTCGTATAGGTATTTCACAACGTGTTTAGGAAGATTCCACCCTAGTAAAGTGAAGATGCTTCCTATAATTAACCCACCAACTATGTTTGGCCAAAACAGGATAAAGAAAAGTGCTCCAAGGCCAAAACTTCCAATCATCAAAGTTTTTGTTAATTTGTCTCTGTCTACCTCAACAAACATTAACTCTAGATACTTGATGATTTCATCTCTTTGACCCAAACTTCGATTGTTTATGAAGTTGAGAACTTTGTCTGTCCACAGAAAGACAATCGTAAAGACACAAACAGCAATGATCACTGCAAGTAGAGGGAGAGGGATGGGTAAAGAGAAGTCAGTCAATAAATCCATTATTCACCTCCTATTTTTTTGGGGCGAGCGCGACGCACTCCGCCGGGACGATTTTTCTTGGGAGAAGGTTGAGGGGTATTATCCACCTCATTTGAGAAAAGATCCTTAGGAATTGTAATACCACGTTCTTTAAGGTCCTGAACAAATTTAGGAATAAGACCTTTAGAAAGAAACTTACCGACGATTCTACGATTTTTATCATACCCTGTTTCTTTAAATGAAAATACGTCTTGTAGAGTAACGGCGTCTCCCTGAATTCCTTGTACTTCTGTAATATTCATAATCTTACGACTACCATCAGATAAACGCGAAATTTGTACGATCAAATCAACGGCACCAGCAATCTGTTCACGAATTGCTTTTGCAGGAAGGTCCATTCCGGCCATCATACAAAGAGTTTCTAGACGTGCAATGGCCTCACGTGGATTATTGGAGTGGACGGTTGTCATAGAACCATCGTGACCAGTGTTCATTGCAGAGAGCATATCTAAGGCGGCGCCATCACGACACTCACCAACTACAATTCGATCAGGTCGCATACGCAGAGAGTTTTTAACAAGATCACGTATTGTTATAGCTCCCGTACCTTCCATGTTTGCCGGGCGGGTTTCGAGCCGCACAACATGCTCTTGTTTTAGCTGCAATTCAGCCGCATCTTCTACAGTGATAATTCGTTCATCCACAGGTATAAATGAGGACATACAGTTGAGGAGTGTTGTTTTACCAGACCCAGTACCGCCAGAGATAATGATATTTTTTCCATGTCCAACACAGAGTTTCAAAAAATCCATCATTTGTTTCGTACAAGAATTATAGTGAACGTATTGATCAACGCCAAATTCGTCTTTGCGAAATTTTCGGATCGTTAGTGCCGGCCCATCAATAGAGAGTGGCTCGATGATCGCGTTTACACGTGATCCGTCTTGTAAGCGGGCATCAACATAAGGGGTTTTCTCATCGATTCTTCGTCCGAGTGGAGTTACAATTCGTTCGATGACGTTTCTGAGTTGAATATTTGATGTGAAGTGGATCTTGCTTAGTTGGATCTTACCATTTTTCTCAACAAAGATTTTGTCAAAACCATTGACCATAATTTCAGAAACAGAATCCAAAGACAAAAGGTCTTCCAATGGACCTAGGCCAAGTGCTTCATCGAGCACTTCTTTGATTATTTGTTTACGATCTGTATTCCCTAAGCCCTTGGCTTCCTGATCCAGTATTTTGCCAATGGAGACTTTCACATCATTTTGTAGCTTTCGGTCCAGTTCGGGATCTTCTTTGGCTTTGGTGATGTCGTCATTTTTTAAATTAAGGTCTTTAATCAAGCGACGATGAATGGTTAGTTTCAGATGAGTCCGAGCATCAACCTTGCGGTGAGAACCAGAGCTACTTGCCTCTCCACTGTCCCCACTCGACTTTTTAATATTCAAGCTGGGTTTCTGCAAAGTTTTTAGTTTTTGTAAAAGTCCACCGGACATCGTTCTCACTAGACTATGAAAAGAAGAGGAGATGGGTGCCTGTTTGGCCGCCAGCACGAAAGGTACTCCACGTTTAAGAGCTCCCATAGTCGTTAAATCGTCTTGAGGGATCGTTCCTAATACTTTTTTTCGCAAAGATTTTTCAATACTAGGAACAGCTAACCCAGCTTTGCTGAATTTGTTAACCACAACTTGTACCATAGGTTGAGGAATAGTAGCGGCAGCCAGTTCATTGTGCAGACGCATAGTTTGATTAACGGTTAAAACCTCAGGTGTTGTTACGGTCAAAATTAGTGTAGTGAGCTCCATGGCGGACATTTGTAAATCTTCCAACTGATTGCCAAGGTCCAAATAAATAAACTTATAAAAGTTACTGAGAGTTTGGATTTGTTTAATGGCAACAGAATTGTTAACAGTAAAAACTTCTCCAGGATTTCGAATGGCTGCGACATAGTGTAGTGGAACTTGTGGATGCACGTTTAAGACGGCACTTAAATTTCTAGAATTGATTGTTCCAGTAAAGTTACAGAGGTCATTTAGAGTTTTGGGCTTTTGGAATCCGGTAATAAAGTTTTGGTCACCACATGTTTTAGAATCCAAATCGAGAAGCAGGACTGGTGTTCGCAACTCAAGACAGGTCGCCATTGCAAGGTTCGCGGTAAAAACACTTTTACCAACGCCACCTTTGCCTCCGACTACTGAAATGACTGAACAATTTGGATTGACTGCCACTTAACCTCCACAAGCACTTATCGGTAAAAACCGGTAAAAAAATAAGGGTTTAAGCCCTATTCTCGCAGGCGAAATTTTCTTTTAATTCCCTCTGACCCTTGGCTTGCTGATGCTTTGATAATGGGAGTCACAAAAACCACGAATTGGTTTTTATTGCGACGAAAGTCTTTAGCTGAGTAAAGGTTGAACAGGGCTTCAGTCGAGGGATTTCTATTGTACTCAGTTCCTGAGTCAGTTGAAATCAATCCACCGATCGCTGCACTTTGCCCACTGCGTACATTAACAGTGGTTTTCACCTTGTTCTCGGCAGTCTGCGGGCCAGCTCCAGTTGTTCCAATAAGGGTACTCATTTGAAAATTCATGTCCAACTGGATCACATCAGATCTGGGGTTTACAATAGTCGGAACAATGCGAGAAGTAATACCGACTTTAGCCGAGGCTGGAGTGTTCACGGCTGGCTGTCCATTGGCACCTTGTTGTTGAACAATGAAGGGAATCAAAATGTTAGAGGACACCTCCCCTGGACTTTTATTCTTGGTCGTCACGGAAGTACTTTTCAAGATCCGCGCAAAACCATGAGCTTTTGCGTAATTCAGTTTAGGTAAAAGTCCATTAATAACGCCAGAGATCTCCGTCACAATACCATCGTTGTTTTCACGTGAATCTTGGGTGAAAGCGACATTTGTATTGTCTTGCAATGTTGGAGCCCATTGAAAAGAATTGCTTCTCAAATAGTTTTTACTAAGCTCTACATAGTGTACAACAAGCTGTATGATTTTTTCTGGTGGGTCTGCGGGTCTGGCTCGGACTGTTAAGAGATTCAATACGACTGGGCCTTTTGGTTTTTTCACAACACCTTGTGCCTCTGCCTGATTGATAATCGGAGGGGGCATATAGGTTTTGGCAATAATTTCTGCTTTTGCCTTTTCATCTTTATTATTAGCAATACCCTTTAAGATAAATTTCCCATTAACGGCACGAACTTCAATATCTGGATTGTTAATATCTCTTTCTATGATTTCAGCAATTTTCTTCTGAGCTATAGGATTGATTTCTACAAGGGATGAGACAGGTGTCGGGCTGTCCTTGTATTGTGCAATTACGCCGTAAATTCTATTCAAATCTTGTGCGAGCAAAACTTGACCATCAATCACTACGCGATTGTTCACAATTTTAACTGTGATGCCTTCTATGTCATTTAGAAGTCCTCGAACTTCACGAACCACCTTAGTGAGTTCAGTTTTGCGAATGTCTAAACGATATTCGAAAAACTTTTGGCCCTTCCGATCGATTAAGGCAAATGTCTTAACTCCCTCTTTTATAGGAATGAAATCCAAAATTTTACGTTCTCTATCAAGAAGGATTTTCACAAAACCTTTGTAGTTGCCAGAGGGGTCAGCTCCAGGGGGTAAGTGAGAAAGAACCTCGCGGTGCCGAGTCCCTATATACAAATGCAGAAACTTCTTCCCCATAGGTTGATCCTGTGCCAAGGCAGGCCAAGTCAGCAGAAGAGAAAGTAGAAATGCAGAAACCAGATTAAAGTTCTTCAAAGCGGCCTCGTTGTCTAGGTTTTTTAAGTTTTTTCGTAGTAGGTTTTTTCTTTGGTGTCTGTTTCTTCACCGGAGTTTTCTTTTTGCTTGAAGGTCGACGGGAAAGTACCTTGTTAAGATCGGACAATGGCATCAAATTTGTAACTCGATCATTAGGATTGCGCAGAGAAAAGAAGATCGGAGCGGTAATTGATGTTAAATACATTAGATCTTGTGCCTCATCAGGCGATACTTCAACAGTAATTGATGAATAGTTGTTTTCTACACGAAGGTTGCGAATTTCGTACTCTTCATCATTCCCTTGAATCACTTCGATTGGCAGGTTGTCGACTATTTGTTGGCCAGTTGCGAGAATAGGGATGTTTTGCAAAATGGTTCGAATCTTTCGGACTTTGTTCACTCCCTTGCCATCATCAACACCAGCAATGATATCGACCCGGTCCCCAGGTTTAATCAGCTTGGCGACTCCGGAAATTTCAGTGACGGGGACTGTGACGGCCCGTTTTCCGGGAGCCACTTGCATTGAAAGACCAGTACTCTTGTCAATGAGAGTGAGTTTAGTATCAAGAATCTGTTCTCCCTTTTTAATGGGAGCCAATGCGATTTGTCCCACAATATCGACAGGATTCTGGATCGCTGAAGGTTGGATAAAATCGGAAGGCTTCTCGACCACTTCAAGTTTTGATTCATCTATAATTTCGGCTTCTAAAATGTCGTCCCTAGCGACTACGACAGTTTTTGTTTGTCCAAACTTTCTGGCCATGGTGGCTCGTTTGTCTTGAGCCCATCCGTAGAGGAGGACGACTGCAAAAACGGCAGAAGCTATTGAAATCCATAATGTGCGTGTCTCGTTCTGTTCCACGTTGTTATCCTCCGCATTGATTGCTTAAGCAAATTCCGTACATCGTCATGATCCAAACAGGGTTGACCGAAACCGCTTGGTTTCTCCCTCCCGCGGGAACACGATCGTAAACATCCCTGTTGTGGACGCTCTGTTGTCGTCCTTCTTCTTCTTTTTCCATACCCATAGTGATCGGGCGCTCTGTCGCCACTTGATTGGGGGGTAGCATTTGACTGTCTGTATTGATCCCATGCAAGCGAGACATAGTTTCATAGTAGTGAAGTGGGTTATTAGCTCGGTTGGATCGAAAATACATAAGGTTTGTTCGATGTCTGAATGTTTCAAAAGCATAGGTGCGACTGTGAATATTATGAAGAACTCCAGTATGAACAACTCCAAAAAAACCAAATGTGTAATAGAGCATGGAGATGAATAGCACCATAAGAACCGTCGCTTCGATACTGGCCAGACCTTTGTTGTTTTGGATGTGAGAAATCGGTCGTATATTCATATCAGCACCCATTGTCCATCAGAGTTACGACAGCATTGATATCAATCTGACTAAAACCAAGCGTTGACATCTGTTGAGCCCGTTGTGAAATTAAGGCCCGACATTCTTCAAACGTCGGTTCTCTTGCTAAAAACGATTGCACGTTTGCCTGAAAAGCATCGGGGTCAGAAGCCGTGCTTCCAACCATTGGTATTTTTTTGTATAAAATTGGCGCGCTAAAAGGAATGCGTGCCCCAATAAAATTGCTGGAATCATAAGAGATGTCCGGACTAAACTCGGAATTAAAATCACGAATATCAACCTGTCCGACCTCGAACCATCCAAACTCCACCATTGTGTCGAAGATGGGGTTTGTGGCGAGCTCTTGAAATTTCTGTTCTCCACGCTCTCGTTGTCGATCTTCATTCTGATGGGCTAGTGAGTAATTTCTAGCGGAAGCAAAAGACATGTACTGTACAACTTCCACCACTGATAAAGTGATGCCGAAACTGAAGATTACAGCCGAAAGTGCAAAGATCAGTGTCGATGCAAAAACAAAGTCTAAGGTGAGCAATCCTTTTTGATTCTTGAGAGGTTGTAAAATCATGGTGTATCCCCTTGGGGTGAACCGTGTCGTGTAATATGGTTGGGATGAGCGCCTTGGCCTTGAGCTGGTGGCGCCCAGATACCATTTTCAATCATGCCAGCGACATAGCTCCATGGATTTTCAACGAGAGAGGATAATATGTTATTTTCGCGAAGGGCGCGACTGCCAGCATACATAATGCTGGCAAAGATTGTTAGAACGAGGACGGCTTCTACCGTAATTTGACCTGACTTGCTTTGCAGACTCATAACAAGCCTCCAAACTTTAAATGGGTCATCCAGCCAAACATAATGGCTACGGTGTATGGAATCTTTTGCGGGTTTGCGGGCTTTAATTTATAAAAGACACCTTTCACATTAGAAATTAATTGTCCGATCTTACCTGCAAAAAGAGACTGCAGAACGCCAATGAGAGCTCCCCAAAAAAGAGCATAAACAAAAATTTCAAATGTTGTGATAGTCCCCATTAATATACCAAAGCTCATCATAAATTTCATATCACCTGCACCAGTGGCTCCCATCAAAACCAGAGGAAGCATCAAAGCTCCTCCAACTACAAAACCACCCAATCCTTCGAAAGGTGTTAAAGGGCTAAACCAGATCAAATGAATTGTTCCAACAAATGTAAGCGTTAAAAAAAGCCAATTATGGAATTTTTTAAAGTAAAGATCGTCGATAACGGCAGAAATTAAAAACCCAATGGGCCATAGTAACGCCAGTGACAAAGCCATTAGGGGCTCCCAAGTGGTGGAGCTCCTTGTGGTCTTGCCCATTCTACGGGGTTGCCGTTACGAAATGGAAACCGATGCCCAATCGTAATATTATTTTCGACACGCGCTCCAAGTCTTGGAGCGGCTTCTTCAAATACCTTTCTCGGTCCTGAATCTCCAAGAAAAGCACCCCCTATAATGAATACAAACAATCCCAAAAGTAGGACTAGCTCAGTTGTCATATGCTATCTAACCCTTAACCAATCACTCAAACGAGTTGATTCTGTCACCAACGTTGTTCGTTTTGTCGCGAACAATAGTGACTATTTTATCTTTAAAAATATACGCAATTGAAACAACAACCACGAGCATTAAAATGTACTCTGTTGCTCCCTGGGCAGATTCGTCTTGCCAAAGTTTTTTCAACAATTTCTTCATAGCTCCCCCTTTAAAGGCTAAAACTTTACAATTCCTTAATCGGTCTAAAGGCTGAAGAACATTAGATTAACCTTAGTCTAGTTACCCTCTTCGATAGCCTGTGACCTTGTTTAATTTTAACATAGGGGCTGTCCAATATATAAAAAGGACAACTGATTAGAATAAAGGTGTCTCGCTATGAGACGAATGGAAATTAAGGAGTGATACTTACTGTTTAAAGTTTTGGGGTCTGTTTAGTTTCCAGTCATAATCGATATGCTCAATCTTACTTGCTTTGTCGATTTGACCTTGGAGTTTAGGATCCTCTATGTACTTTCTAATAAAACCTTTTACACTTCCCGCGGCTTCTTCAAAATCCTTTTTATACCATTTAAATAAATGGGTAAGAAATAGTTCTTCACCTTTAATATGCAGATGGCGCTTGGTTTTGAAGGCCTTTTTGATATTTTCGTCCAACTGTTTGTCTAGGTTGTTTGCAGTATAGGGCTGTGTAACTAAGGGTGGACAGCCGACAGAGGCACAATTCACAGCGAAGTGGATTCGGGCATCTTTCCAACCTTTTTTCTTAAAAGCTTCTCCCAAAAGGGTTTTCTTTTCGATTTGGTCCAAACTCATGTCTTTCCCGCTGACATTGTTGATTTCCTGAGTAAAAATTTTGTAGGGACTAAAGAACGAGCCAAGATCTTTGACGCTATCAATTTCGAGCGATCCATTTTTGAATCCCTTTTCTAGAACGATTTTAATCATATAGAAATTGTAGGCATTAATCCAAAAGGCCACGGCTTCGTTCTTTGACTTCAATGTCTTCAGATCTGCTTTGGCAAAAACCTGACTTTGCATTGCTAGGGCATTTGCAGTTTTAGGATCCTTTTTCGCTTTTTCATAGTTAAAAGCAGACTCAAACCCTCCACCAGGAAGATCTGTTACTGTTAAATTAGCTTCTAGCAGTGCTTTTAGGCCACTATAATCTTGAGCCCAAGTAGAAAAAGGAAATAAGAAAGTAATAAGTAAAACCAGAAGTTTCATAGAATGTCCTTTGAAAGGCTATTATTTTAACATTTATCTTGGTGCGGTTTCAAGAGGCTATTTTTTTTCGGATTCAGGTGGTTTATTACAATCCAACATTCGTTGACGATAGAGTTCCTGCCACTGGGGTTGATCCTTTAGAAGGCCGGAGGCTCTTCGAAAATTGTGATGAAGTTTTCGTTCCATAAAGCAATGTCGAGTGTAGGCTTGTAAAGCCACGCCATATTTCTTCAAATCAAAAGCAGTTTGAGCTAGTCCCATAAAAACGTCAGGTGTTGCCTCGGGATATTTTGCTGCCTTTTTGTAGTACTTGTAGGCGGCGCTGATATTTCCACTTTCATGATAGGAGTCAGCCGCGGCAAATAGAGCTTCCTCTGAATTAGAAAACTTTTTACCAACACTAGCCAACATTCTTTTGCCAACTTTTTCTTCTCCAATGTTTACGTGAGTTTGCCCGAGGTAAATGAAGTTGCTAGGATTGTCTGGTTGAACAATGATAGCTTTATTACAAGTAAGTTTCGTCTCTTTTGTGAATTTGGCTAGAAAGTTGTACTTGCACATTAAGCTGTGATGACGAGGATCCATTTTTATTTTGTGGGTCTTCATATCTTCCATAACTCGTAGAGCCTCAAAAGCATAGTGATCGACATAGAGTTCTAATTTTTCTAACCAAATATCATAAATTTTGGGATTCTCTGGATCTTTATGTTGGGCTGTTTTCAATGTGTCAAAAAGTTTATCATGAACTGGTTTCCGTATAATTGGATTATCGACTTTGTCTAATATTTTTGAATAGATCTCAATAGCTAAAAGATACGAAGTTGTTTTCACATTAGAGCGACTGAGAAGAATATTGGCAATCGCTTCTGACTGTCGAAAGTCATCGATGCTGAGAAATGCAAAGGCTAGCTTATAGATTTCAGAGTCTGGAAGTCTCTCGGCCACGGGGCCTAAATAAGCTATCACCTGTTTCCATTGGTTTTGGTTGTAAAAATGAGTCCCCAGAAACATGCGTGATTTGAGGTTTTCAGGGCTTTTTTCTATATTCTTCATTAAGGCACGAACCTCATGGGCCTTTAGGGGACGTTCTAGTTGGGCAAAACAGGGCGGCAACCACACGTATGTGACTGTAATCAGGAAGAAAATGAATGTTTTAAAATGATTCATCTTTTTTTTTGGTCCTTCCGATAAGGTTTTACCTATGGGCCTATCGGAATTTTTGAGAAAAACATTTGTAAGCCAAACGTCTAGAGCACGTGAAGCGGGTCAGGCAGTGATCGAATACCTTCTAGTATTGATTGTAACGTTGTCCCTCATTTTAGGTCTAATGTACCAATTTAATGACGCTTTTAAGCAGTTTCTTGATACCTATTTTGGAGATTACATTGCCTGTTTGCTAGAAACTGGGGAATTGCCCAGTCTTGGTGGACAAGGACCAAATCAAAGTGAGTGTCGGTCCCCTTTTGGAGACTTTGATGTTCAAGCGGGGAAGAGCCTCGATCCAGGAGCTGGTGAAGGTGGTGGTGGAAGCAGCAGTTCCGGCAGCAGTGATAGTGGCTCTGGGGGAGATGGTGAAAGCAGTAGTGGAAGTCGATCGAGAAACCTCAGTCCGAGTCGAGTATCCAGGTCAGGCGGCTCTGCGAATGGGGAGTTTAGTGGGAGCGCAAATTCTCGCTCAGGTAGCCCATCTCGCCAAAGAATGAGTAGCCAGTCTGATTCCTCCTCTAAAAGTGGATTTGAATCGAACAGTTCGGAAGGCTCATTGCGTGGTCGTGGAGGCCGAACGATTCGAAGAAAAAAAGTGATTTACTTAGGAGAAAGTTATCTTAGTGAAAAGGAAAAAAAGAAACGTGGATCTTCGACTCTAGGTAAGGCGCAAAAGGCTAAAAAAGGGGGCGGGCCAAGTGGCCTACGTAAGCCCACATTTGCATTAGAGGTTCCAAAAGCCAAAAACATAAATCAAGATGAAATGTCTACGGGGTTCAATTTCGCGACCCTAATTAAGTTTATGCTGATCGCAGGCATTCTCATTGCGATTTTCTTGTTTCTTGGTGGTCAGGCAATGCAGATTAAAAAAAGTTGGGAAAAATCGGAATAAGTGCTAAACCCTAGGGTATGCGAATAGCACTAGCACAGATGAACTCCTATTTAGGGGACTTCACAGGAAATGTTGAAAAAATTGTAGAAATGGCAGAGAATGCCGTAGAAAAGCGCTGTGATCTCATTGTGTTTCCTGAGCTCAATTTGCTAGGCTACCATCCGAGTGATTTGATGGAGCGTCCATCTGTCATCGAGCGGCAGCAAGAAGCGATTGATCAACTATTGATGAAGTTGCCTGAGAATGTTCATTGTTTGATTGGAGCAGCCACTTCAAACCCAAACAAAGGAAAGCCCTATTTCAATTCAGCATTGCTTATACAGAATGGAAAAATCGTAAATATTTTTAGCAAAGAACTTTTACCCGTTTATGATGTATTTGATGACAGTCGGCATTTTTCTCCGGGACAATTGAAAAACAATATTTTTGAAATAAAGGGTCAATCAATACAACTATTGATTTGTGAAGACATGTGGGGATGGGATCCACTCCATGAAAGCAACCCGATCCTACAGATTGAACCTGACACGGTCGATTTCGTTGTAAACATGAGTGCATCACCGTTCACTCTCGAGAAACGATACCAGCGATTGAAGCACGCTCGTTCCACGTCACAACATCTTAAAGCTCCTTTGGTCTATGTGAACATGGTGGGCGCTCAAGATGAATTGATTTATGACGGTGGAAGTTTTGCAATTGATGAAAAGGGTGGAGTGGTAGCAGAAAGCGCCTACTTTATTGAAGATTTGAATGTGATTGATTTTTCTTCTAACGAGGGCGGCTTTCGAAAAAAACCGGACGGGAATACGGCCCATCTTTATCAAGCTTTAGTGACAGGTGTCCGAGATTTTATTCGCAAGGTTGGATTTACCAAATCTCACATTGGTTTAAGTGGTGGCATTGATTCTGCCGTGGTAGCGTGTTTGGTGGCTGATGCGATCGGACCACAAAACCTAACGGCTATAGCCATGCCCTCGGAGTTCAATGACGTTAAGAGTGCAAACTTAGCCGCAGAACTGGCTAAGAACTTGGGCTGTACCTTTTATACTTTACCCATCCAAGAGAGTTATTTGTCGCTGGTCGATTCTTATGAGAAATGTTTTGGAAAAAAAGAATTTTCGTTGGTTCACGAAAACTTTCAAGCTCGATTGCGTGCAATTTTTCTTATGGGATTTTCTAACGAGCATAGCAGTTTATTGATGAGTACAGGTAACAAGAGTGAGTTTGCTACCGGTTTTTCCACACTTTATGGAGACATGTGTGGAGGATTGGCCCCAATAGGTGATTTGTTAAAAAATCAGGTTTATGAAATTGCGAAGTATTACAACCGTGAACATGAAATCATTCCAAAAGAGATAATCACCCGTTATCCAAGTGCTGAGCTTCGACCAGACCAGAAAGACAGCGATTCATTGCCAGACTATGATTCACTCGATCAGTCAGTCGAAACCCTTGTTAGTAAAAAGAAAAAGGCAGAATCAGAAACAGACGAATGGGTCTTGCAAAAGCTTTATGCCTCTGAATTTAAAAGGTGGCAGAGTCCTCCCATCCTAAAAGTTTCGGATCATGCCTTTGGGCAAGGTCGTCGAATGCCGATTGCTCATAAAGCTCATTATTGATCTTGGGGAAACTTAAAAGAAAAGCCGGAAGTTAGGTCATCAAGGTCGAGTTGGCAGGCCAGGCGCTCCTCTGCTTTGAAATCTCGATCGTCTGCCATTTCCTGCTCTAGAGTATTTCGAGGGGGGAGGTGATCGACACCATTTGTGACGATCACTCGGCAAGTTCCACAGCTGGCATTTCCTTCACAGGAAAAGGATATCGGGAGCTTTTTTTTGATGGCTAGGCGCAATAGGTTTTCTGCCTCTTCCGAAGAAAATTCCAATTCCTCTGTGTCATATCGAATGTTTACACGCATAGGACTTACTGACTCCCTCATTACCGCTCTTTAAATTATTTCAATATTTTAGAAAGTTCAAAAAAATAATGAATAGCGACATCAGGCAAAGACTTGCCTCCTTGCAGTCTGAATGGTTAATTCTTTTGAAAGGGGAGAATATGGATTTTATAGCCTTTGACTTAGAGACAACTGGAACTGTGGCTAGTGTGGACCAGATCGTTGAGATTGGTGCTGTCCGCTATATTAATAATCAACCAGAAGCGACC
>CBDUOS010000043.1:0-22719 GCA_965368905.1 uncultured Bdellovibrionales bacterium
GCTTCAACTCTTCTTTGCTTTCTTTACTCAATTCAAAACTTGTATTGATATCTCGAGTGATCTCAATCGTTGTCTGTTCATGGTCGTTCCATTCTGCAATTCGTTTATTGTCATCTTCTAACGCCGATTTTTTGGAATCGTTGTAGTCTTTATTCGACTCCATCAATGCGGCTTGAAAGTCGCCAAAACTGTCTTCTTTATCAAAAGCTAAAGCTTGCTGACTGACTAAAAGAATCATTAAAGAGATAAGTGTTTTCATTTTCGCCCCCAAAGGTTTTGTTATGTTTTCTTACTATTGCAATGGTGTTGCCAAAATCATGGGGGCTCACTTGCTGGAAAGTTGTTTTTATTGTGAAAGATTTGAACAGACCTTCACCCTTCAATCAGATTCCCAAACTGAGGCAAACCAGATGTTTCAGCGCGAGAAAAAAGGCCGCAGAGGCTCTATTTTCTGTTTAAACTCTGAGTAGCGACCAAAACTCACGACAGTTTTGAGTGTCACAAATGAAATTTTGCATCAGTTTGAAATGAAAAGAAGCCCCTAGGCCGCCTTAAAAAAGTGTAAATTGGGGTTGCGATCCACCGCCGATTTCTGGTCAGCATTGAAGAGGGCGATCACTTCGGTTCGGTTTTTCGGGTCAATATTGAATACAACAAGGTCTGAGTTCTCGATAATCTGATGTAGGCCTCTGCCCCCACCACCCTTGTCTTGGCGTCCGTCATTCAGTGAACCTGTACCAGAGTAACATTTTTCTAGATAGGCGAACAGTGTATGAGCATCGAGAGCTCCAAATGGATCTGAAATGGATAAAGCAACGAGCACTCCGTCGGTTGCAAAACGAAAGATCGGACGATGGGCTTCCGCTAGTACTACTTTCTCTGTTCGGTTTTTATGATTGTAGATAGAGTTTCCATCTTGATCATGAGGAGCGTCGTAGATAGCGTTCATCAATAGCTCTTCGGCAACAACAGAGAAGCGAGTACGATTACTGGAGCGAATGCCCGACTGTGCTAAATAGTTATCCATCTCTTGGATAATCTGACTTCGGTGATCACTGCCGACCACTTCGATCTCTTTCACTTCAACTCCCCAAGAGATGTATTTTTCCAATCCAAAATAATTCCCGCTAGCCAACTTGGATACTGTGGTGACAAAATTTTTAATTGTAAATTGCTTATCCTCTTCATCTCGATTGACGACATTAGGAAAAATACTCTGCCCTAATAAGGTGGGAGCGTACTGAGGAATGTCTTTTGAAGTGACAAAGACAAACTGAATGTTAGGATTCTTTTGCTTGGCTCTTTCAATCAAATCCATAAACTCTTCACCAAACATGAAGATGTCATAAGAGTTTTGCGACAAAGCTTCGTCAGCCTCTTCGACTGTGGTCACGATTTCAAGATCAACTCCGGTTCCTGCCAATGCCATCTTTGCCACATTGTGTTGTTTCTTGATGGGTTCGGCCAAAAGAACTTTTTTCGATGACATCGATTTTTCAGCACTAAAACTTTTGGTTAGGGGTTCGAGCATATGAATCGCACGAACCATTTCCTTTTCTACTTTGTCCATCTCTGCATTTTGCAAATTGTAGGACTTCTTGAAAGACGCAATTTCTTTTTTTAGAGGAACTAGGTTTTTATTGAGTAGATCGTCTAACGACTTAAATGTGATGTCACGGCTTTGGTACATTTCAGCTAGCTTATCGTGGGTGGCTTGCAACTCGATATTTTTCTGTTTGAGCTCATCTAGGTTTTTGGCAATTTTTGCAGTGCGGTCCTTAACCTTCAACTCCAACGAAGCATTGGCGGCTTCCAAGCGATCTTGGGCAGCCCCCAAATCATGGGCATACTTTTCGAGTTTCTTTGCCCGCTGATTGGTTGCATCTAGCTTTTGCACTAGAATATCCGAATAAATTTGATAGAGACTGGCGATTCCCGTCGACCCTTTTGCGGTCAGTTTGTGAAGAGCGTCTCCATCAATTTTTAAGAGTTCTCCATGGGTCTCGGCTTGAATGGTAGCCGATGAGTTTTGCTGACTGATCAATGACATCTCACCAATCAGGTCGCCTTCTGTGTTCAATTGGGCCACTCGGCCTCCGTCGACGAACACATCTAGAAGACCACTCAAAAGAAAATACAGGGAGTTGTTCTTCTCCCCTTGTTTAAGAATGACATCACCCCTTTGAAATTTCACAACTTGAGCGCACTTCTGCAACTTCACCACCACATCCGGTGGAAATTTTTGGAAAAAGCTCAATTCTTGCAAATAGATCATTGGCGCAATACCTCATCTAGGTATCGGCCCCTCTATGTAATAATTTGAACCTAAACCAGTCGAAAGCCCGTTGAGGAGTCCGAATCTAGACCAATGGTCATAGGCCCTGAGACGAGGAGAGTCCCTATTACAGGCTCTCCAGCTCTCGTAAAATTCCAGGCATTGATAGTTTTCCACCACTTGTGAAGTACGGCTCCAGTCCTGTGGTTTGATTCGCCGATCTATAAAGAATCTCTTCAACCTGTGAAGGCACGACAGCAAGTCCTTTTGATTTAAGTCCTTGTATGATCCGAGAAACCGCACCAGCGACCAACGGGCCTGAAAAAGAAGTGCCCGTAGACAAACTGTACTCAGCATCTACATAGTTTCCTCCAGTGGTTAAAACAGTGCCTGGAGCTGCAATACCCACATAGTTCTTTCCGTAGTTCGACATAGTCGAAAATAATTCATCCCCACTCGAGGCTCCGACGGCAATCACCCCTTCAATTTCTGCATAGCGCGTTGGATAAATCGCCTCTTGGTCCACATCAATTTTTCTGTTTCCTGCAGCCATGACTGTAACAATTCCCTTTTCTGCCGCTTCCTCTAGAAGGGCTCGAAATTCTGGAACATCCAAGTCACCTGGGGGTTTCCCCAAAGGCCAACTCATTGAGATCACGTCGACTCCAGCTTCAATCGCTCCAGCTAAAGCATTTAAATTGTTGTTTCGTGAATCTCGACCCAACAGAACAAGTTTTGCGCTTGGATTAACTCCGATGGCACCTTTTCCATAAACCCCATTGGCAGCAATCACTCCGGCGATATTGGTTCCATGATTAAAAGAACCTAAATATTTCGAGTCAGGAATTTGATCTGGAAAGACAACCTCACAATCGGGATTGGTGTCCGCGTCCGTTAAACTCATGCATCCTTGTCTGTTAAAATTATGGGTTAAAACGATTTGATCTTGAATATCTGAATGCGCGTCATTGAAAACCTGATCCAGCACAGCGACTTTGACCTCTTGATCGTCGTAAATGCGCAACTCATGGTAAACTTCCCACATGCCAATATCATTGAGATGAGGATAGTTGCATAGAGACTTCACATCATGGCCTTTTCCATCTGTGCAATCGACTTCGGTTCCAGCATCATCCGGAACTTGAAGAAGGTCTGCCCCGAGCGTCGCCCCTCCCCCTTGGTTGTTACTTGACCCCGTGCCCGATGTGTCTTCAGAGTCATTCGAATTTGTTTCATCTGTTTGACTGAGATCTGAGTCAATCTCGGTGCTGCCAAATTCACTCACATTTTTCTTGTAGGAATCCCCACATCCTACCAGCGCAAATAAAATCGCTAGGAGACCCACTGTTTTTAGAAAGCGTTCCATACTCCCTCCCTTTTCGTTAGATTAAGGGAGTTCTAAACAACGGTGACTTATTATTTTGAACCGGATCGTGAATCCTCTGCTGCAACCATTGTGGAGAAGAGCGAGTTCACTCATTCTAGATGGCTTACTTTAAGACAATCAAGAGCCACCTTCTCACTTCGGGTTTTCTCTATTTCCCGTGATAAAACTGCTTTTGCTGGGGACCCTTCGACTTCGGATCACGAGCGTAGTGATAGCGGCAGTTTTTAGAACAGGTCTCGTACTCAGGATTCGTTTGCACCACTTCCACACATTTCTTACAAAGTTTGGATGGCTCGTCACACTTTTTACAAACGATCTCTATCGACCCCACCTCTCCGCACTGAGGGCAAAGCGAGTACACTTCTGATGGTTTGAGATCTTTATTTACTGAAACCCGAGAATCGAAAACAAAACACTCACCATTAAAATGACCTTCTGGAAACTGCTCCATATAGTTTAAGATTCCACCATCCAATTGGAACACATTTTTATAACCCTGTTGTTCCATTTCATAGATAGCTTTTTCACAACGAATCCCACCTGTGCAAAAAATGAGGTGTGGTTTCTCTTTATCGCTCCCCAAATCTTTTATCTTGTCGGGAAATTCGGTGAACTCTTTGATATTTAAATCAATAGCTTTTTCAAAAGTTCCAATTTCAATTTCATAGTCATTACGAGTGTCAATCACCACCACATCTTCTTGTTGCAACATTTGGTGCCACTCTTCAGGGCTCAAGTGGCGATGTTCTCCACCCGGCACAAACTCGGGACGCCCTAAGGTCACGATCTCTTCGCGAATCTTGACTACAAATCGGCGAAACGGTGGCTTGTCGCTGCCACTGGTTTTAATAATAGAGAGCTCTGGATCTTTAAAGAAAGTCCGCAGCTCTGCCACAAAAGCTTCTAGCTCTTTCGGATCTGTGGCAGCCAAAGTGGTATTAAGACCTTCTGTTCCCATTATAATAAGCCCTAAAACATTGTGAGCCTCAGCGCGGCCAATCAGCCAAGCCCGGATCGAGAAGAGGTCATCAGCTTTGATATCTTTGAAGAAGTAGAATGTTTGCACAGTGTATAATGACATAGTCCCTCCTTTTTAAATCCCCACAACTCTTGGGTCAATCCTCAACCGATAGGTTCGGGGTCATGGGTCGTTGAAAATAGGTAAAGGTCTCTAGTCTGAAATTGTTTCAAGTGAGAAGTATTTACAAAGATTTGTTGATCTTTACATGATTTTTTTTATAGGTTCAGAACTTCTAATGAACAGTCATTAGCTTAAATAAAATAGATCCTGGGGGGGAGATATGCTGCGAACATTGTCCGCAATATGCCTACTGTTTTCATTTTCGGCTCACGCCACGACCAAAACAGCTTTTAACATCGAGGAAGCCAAAATCCGGTGCCAGACCCATTTCTCGCAATCGCCAGAAATTTTCGCCCAAGACTTCTCATGGGGTTACACCTTGCTCGAAATGGCGGACAAGTTTGAAGAAATCTATGACTCCGGAAAGCGCCTTTTTATGCACTCCCAATACGATCCCCAAACCGACCAGTTCTCGATATTCTTTGACGGTAAAAAGCAACTGCCAGTTCCGATCACAGAGTCATTTATCAAGAATGTCACTCTTCAAATCGAGGTGGCCATCGACAAAGGCTACGCCGATTATGTGTTTTTTCCCGACATGGGACACTCGCATCTGTACTTTCCGGAAGACCACTGGCAGGCACAATACACGGGAGAAAACGAGCCCCCTAAGCCACGGAGCAATCTGTATAAAAAAATGTTCGCCGATCCAAAGCTCAGACCTCTGTACCACCTAACCGAACAACTGAAGATGCAAAATGAAGACAAAACTCTGATTGAAGATGAAATCTTGATTTTCAAATACTGGCATCGCAATTTCGTTGGCACCAATGACGGATCGGGAAACTATCAAATAGAGGTGGCGCCACCGGAAAAGCTCTATAACACAGTAAGCAGTATCGAAGGGCACCACTCCTATAGCGCCGGATTTGCAGTCAGTGCTAGCAAAGATGGCTGTTTTCCGTATACCGATAAAGACGGAGTGACTCGATATTTTGATATTGGTCTCAATGATCCTCGTTATGACCCTAGCCAAACCGGTGGAGAATTCGGCTACTGAATCGGACGTTGAAACCGTCTGAGTTTTTGCCAATTAGAGTGTAAAAATACCACCCTATGGGGGTTTTAGAGGCAAAGTTCCCGGTGCTTTGCTAAAATTCCTCCATGTTCAAGATTTCGCTTTTCACTCAAGTGGCCTTGGTATTGGCTTTCGGCCTCGGATTCCCCGAGTTTGCCCACAGTCAAAGCCCCCTTCAATGCAGCGAAATTTATGAGGTGAGCGAAGCCCAAGCACTTCCACCACACCCCATGAGCTCGGCCGTCCAAAAATTGGTTATTAAAAAAGAAATGGTCCTCGAATTTTTAGATGTCTTCACAGGTCAAACCCAACGACAAGTACAGAAGCTGGGCCGTCAGATCGAAAAAATTGTGGAGGCCTTTGTTCGTGACCAGGATCTCTCAGAAAGTACGATCAATCGACTTATAGAGTTGAATGAAAAAATGGAGGCGTACGCCCTGCGGATTGAAGAACGCGCACCCTTGCTAAATACCGATCCCCTGCGATTGCGCCGTCTTCTTTTTATACGTGAGCCCATTGACCCCAAATATGTTTATTACGCCAAAGACCTTCCCGGCTTTGGGAGGGTCGACATCCATTTCAGTCGCGAGGTGGCCGACTTTTTCAACCAAACTGGTCCGCCACGAGACACTGTCTTCCCCGCAATCTTTCGTGGTCGAGTTGGAAATCGTGGCCAAGACGGAATCAAAAACTTTACCGACACTATAATTCGCCCTCCCGATGCAAGAGAGTGGGCTCTGATGGAGTTAAAACGGATTGGTGGTGGCGAGGCGCGAGTGATGATCATGCAAACCGAGGGGCACCTTTTCTTTTTCAAAGTTTTTACGAACCACAACCGGGTAGAATATGTGAACAAAGAGAATGTCCCACAACTCTTTTTTCAGTCACAGTTTTATCAAGACTGGGCGGCTTCCCAGTAGTGTGACGTTTCTTGTCACAACTCTATCGAATCTACATCAATAACTGGCTGTAAAGTCCTAAACTCATACCTTAATTTCACTGTAATCACCTAATAACACTACATCTTTTTACAGTCTCCATGAAATCCAGTCCCATAGCGACTTTGGCACCTTCTTTGCTCTTGTATATAGATAAGAGGAGAGTGCTATGGAACTCAAAAAATTAACATTGTTTGCCTTCTTCATAATCGCCATGGGCCTTATGTTGGGCGCCTGCTCAGAGAAAACATTCTCGGCTGGAGAAGACTCTGTTTTTCAACAGTGTGTGGACGTACGCCCCGAAGTCCGTTGTCGCATCACTTGTGAAAGTGAAGGCAATTGTGTGCAAGATTATGATTACACCATCACCACCGAAGCACAGGTGAAAGACATCTTGTTCGTCGTCGATAACTCCGGTTCGATGTACGATCAACAGCTTCGTATGGGTAGCATGTTCCCAAACTTTTTGAATATACTGTCTGATGTGGATTACCGCATCGCCATCACCACCTCTGATGTGCGTGACGTTGACGATTTGGCCAACAACACCAATATTCCCGACACGGCGAACGGCCACGGCGTATTTCAAGATGGTAACTTAGTCCCTTTTAACGATGACTCTTTGTTCTTAGATGGAACTCTGCCTCTTTTGACTGAACAACGTTTTTTCGAAGACACCATCGCTTGGGAGCAAACATTGATTTGCGAACGCAACAATTATGTTGCAGCCCATTGCCCCACCGGAGACGAACGATCCATTCTTGCAGCAGCCATGACCTTTGAAAAGAACCCTGGAAATTTTATTCGCCCCGTGGGTCACATGGCGGTGGTTATTCTTTCCGATGAAGACGAAGGTTCTGTTGGCAACCTACCGAACAGTATTGTCGAGCCCAATCGCGAACGCCCCGATCTTTTCATTGAATACTTTAAAGATCTTTACCCAAACAAGTCTCTCACTGTTCATTCAATTATCATTGAGCCAAAGGAATTGTTTGAACCCAGTGAGCTCGATCCCAATGGTGAGACCGCGTGTTTCAACGACCAAGATAATAACAATGCTCCCGATGGAAAATATGGTGAGATCTACGCGGAACTCGCATTTCTAACGGCCGGCGGAAAAGTTGGAGACATTTGTGCTAATGACTCCAACTATTCTGAGCAATTGCGCGAAATTGGTGAGTCTGTTTCAGAGGTCCGTGAGGTACTCCCATGCTCTCCGATTGGTGGAAATGTCGAAGTGGATTTAATTCCAGAGCCCAACTACGCCATTGAAGTGATTCAGAACCCTTCTCAAAATGAAATCCTTTTCTCTCAACCGATTCCCGAGGGAACCCAAATCCGTTTTCGATTTCGTTGTGAAGAAAGCCAATAACATGGTATGTATCCAGGCCTATGGTGAAAATCGCCGATGGCCTGCAAGGCTTATGCAATCAAGTCTTCCGTTGGATTCCACAATCAGAGCCCACTCCTGAGTCATTGAAAGATATTCAAATTGTCGCCCACCGTGGCTGCTGGAATTCTCAAGAGCGCTTGGAAAATACGATGGCGGCTTTCTTAGAAACCCTTCACCATAAGATCTGGGCCATTGAATTTGATCTCCGCTTCACTGCCGACAATGTTCCGGTTGTACACCACGATGCCACCACTGAAAGAGTGTTTAAAAAATCAATTGCTATCGACGAAGTCCGCTTTGAATTCTTGCGCTCCGAGATCCCCCAGATCCCCACCTTACAAGAAGTGATCGAAACTATGGGCGACCGGATTCACTTTTTTATTGAATTAAAGACTCTATGCAATGCCAAACAAGCCCAAATCCTTAGAGAACTTTTGCAGAACCTTAGGCCGATCGAAGACTTTCATTTTATGTCACTGGAACTTGAGCGTTTTAAGCCTCTGCAGAATTATCGCAGCCAATGCTTTGTCAGCATTGCTCGCACCAACATCATCCATTTTTTTAAAAAGACAACAGAAATGCAGCTAGGTGCTCTTACAGGCCAATATCTATTGCTCACCGATTCCATGAAAGAGACTTGCCATCAACAAGGAATTAAA
Source organism: uncultured Bdellovibrionales bacterium (assembly GCA_965368905.1). Classification (GTDB taxonomy): domain Bacteria; phylum Bdellovibrionota; class Bdellovibrionia; order Bdellovibrionales; family JAGQZY01; genus JAGQZY01. The sequence continues at coordinate 8,812 of CBDUOS010000043.1, forward strand.
GTGGGGACTGGCTTTCCCGACAGCAAAAACCTCTTCTACCGCGAAGCCAACCGACATGTTGATTGGGTTTTCACCAACCATGCAATCCAATTGGCTCAATGGAAATAAAGATAAAACCACGGGTGAGTCGTTCTATTGAACGGGGTCGATAGACAACTCATTGATGTGAATATCAGTGGGCTGCTGCACAATCCAATAAACATAGTCTGCCACCCGATCCATGTTGAGGCATTTTCGCCCCGGATTGTCCTCGGCTCGATTTTCCATAGTGCCGATAGATAGATGAGTCACCTTAGGAGCTTGATCCCACACGCTGAGCATTGAATGACCTGAACTCATCTCCCGCAAAATTCTTTTCTCGTAGTGATAGAGGTTGCGTTTGCCTCGTTGCACGCGGTCCGTGGTAGAACCAATATTGAGGATACGTCGCTGGCTGTAGCCTCGTGCAAGCCAGTGGTTGAACAGCTTATGAGCCAACACGCTCGCATTGAAAAAATAGTTCGCATAGAGGTTAATAAAAACGTCCGCATTTTCTGCTTCCTTAAGCAAACGAGAAATCACTTCGGTCGGGTTCTTTTCAAAGTCATATCCATTACTTCGACTGTAACAGTAGCACTCATGTCCGTCTGCTTCGAAACGTTGCACGATAGATCGACACAGGTCTTTATCACGATTACCTGTCATCATTACTTTCATTGCAGCCTCCTTACAAACGCCAAGCAATTTTCTCAAGAGCTTCCACTTCTTCTGCCCAATAAATAAAATTGCGAAACTCAGGAAAAAGTTGCGGAAAGGTTGGGTCCTCCCACCGACGAGCAATCCAGTGGGCATAATAAATGATTCGAAGACCACGAAAGGCCGGCATCAATTCCAGTTGGCGAACGTCAAACATTCTTAGAGACTGGTAGCCATCAATAAAATATTGTAGCTCTTCAGAGTTTTCCGATTCGTCACCCGAAAACAACATCCAAAAATCTTGCACCGGCAAACCGTTTATAAAATCATCAAAGTCCACAAAGAAAAACTGCTTTGGGCCGTTCAGAGGATCGGTTTGTAAAATATTGCCTTTGTGACAATCTCCATGAATGCGAATGCATTGGCTCAAATCCAACTCGTCGTCGAGAAAATTTAAAATCATCGAAGCGGCTTTATCGTAGCGAGGCCAGACTTCGGGAGCGACCCAGCTTTCCAATTCGTCCAAGGCTTGCCAACCCATGGTTTCCACATCCAGGCTGGGTCGATGCCGGGCTTTGGTTTGCGCCCCCACATTGTGTAACTTCGCCAATTGCTGCCCGAGAGTTTTAAAATCCTGGGCGCTCAGCTCTTGCGGCATCCGCCCCAAGGCTTTTGGAAAAAAACTAAACAACATCCCTTCCTTAAGAAAGGTGGTTGCACCGTCAATTTCGATGGCCGGCACCGCAGGAATCCCCTGTTGTTGTAACTCCTTCATAAATGCATGCTCTTCATGGATCGCTTCCGCACCCCAGCGCCCGGGGCGGTAGACTTTACAGATCACATGAGGCCGACCCTCCCCTTCCAAAAACAAATCAAAAACTCGATTCTCGTAAGAGTTGAGCTGAAAGTACTCACCGGTGGGTTCGAAGCCTTGGGCTTCTGCCACTCGAAAAACTTGATCAATGTTAAGGCTATAAAAAGATTCTTTTCGCATGGGGTCTCAACGACAGCGGTAGGCCACTCCACGAGCGGCTGATCCATGAGCCGATACAGCTACCAGGCGCACGTAGTCGCCATCCAGCTTGGCTGCGTTGTAGCGCATATCGTTGATGGCCTGCTCTCGGGCATTCTCTCGAGTGGCTGCATTGCCAATGACCTGTCCAATTTCTCGGCACGCCCCCGCTGGGTACGAAGGCCCGACTTGAACGTGATCGTAAGGCCGACTTTGGCACCCAGTGATCAGAAAAATGAGAATTAGAAGCAATGGTCGCAAGTCACTTCCTCCGGTTCTTGACTTCCTATCGAGCCTACAGGACAAAAAGGTCAATGGATAGCCTAATTTCACTGGAAGCTCTATCGGCCCTGGCCACTTTATCCCTGATGGAAATCATCTTGGGAATCGACAATATTGTTTTTATTGCGATCCTCACTGGACGACTGCCTAAAGAGCAACAATCGTCGGCCCAACGCACAGGGATCGCAATGGCGCTGATCACTCGCATTGGTTTGTTGCTCAGCTTGTCCTGGCTGATGGGGTTGACCGACCCTTTGTTCACGTTGCTAGAGCAAGGCTTCTCCCTGCGCGACTTGATCCTGATTGCCGGAGGCTTGTTTCTAGTGGGTAAAGCCACTTTTGAAATTCACCATAAAATTGAGGGTGAAGGGGATGAAGGCGCAGCAGCAGCCAAGCACAGCAAGGCTAAAAAGTTTTCCATGATCATCTTGCAGATTATGGTGTTGGATATTGTTTTCTCCCTGGACTCCGTGATCACTGCCATCGGTATGGTACAGGAAATTTCTATTATGGTGACAGCAATGGTTATTGCGATGCTGATCATGTTGCTCTCAGCACGCTTCATCGGAGACTTTGTTGAACAACACCCCACCGTGAAAATCTTAGCCCTGTCTTTTTTGATTTTGATCGGCGTGGTATTAATTGTAGAGGGGATGGGTGGACATGTCGGCAAAGGCTATATTTACTTTGCCATGTTCTTTTCGCTCTCGGTGGAACTGATCAATATGCGTTACCGCACCAAACATCAGAAAGCGATGTCTTAGATCGTGGCCTATGTCAATGAGTCCCAAGCCTTGGAGCTTCTGCAAAACGGCGAAATAGTCGCTCTCCCCACTGAAACCGTTTACGGTTTAGCGGGGCGTGTGGACTCTGATCCGGCTTTAAAGAAAATCTTTGCGGCCAAACGACGTCCTTTTTATGACCCTTTAATTGTCCACGTCTTGAACTTAGAACAGGGACAGGCCTATGCCGAAGTCGATCCCGTTAGTGCCGTTTTAGCAAAAAACTTTTGGCCTGGCCCGTTGACATTGGTCCTTCCTAAAACAGACCGAGTCTCCCCGTTGATCAACAATGGTGGCTCAACTGTGGCTTTGCGCTCTCCCAATCACCCATTATTCTTGAATCTTCTTTCTGAGTTGAATGTTCCTTTGGCGGCGCCCAGCGCCAACATGTTTGGAAAAACCAGCCCCACCGAATCCTCCCACGTGGAAGATGAATTCTCTGGCTCTGTACCCATTTTAGACGGTGGCCTTTGCTTCAAGGGAATTGAGTCAACGGTGATTCAGGTATTTCCTGAAAACAACAAGATCCATATTTTACGGCCTGGCATTATTCACGCCCAAGAAATTCAAGATTTTTTAGACCAACATCATTTAGACTTAAAGGTGGAAGCTCGGTTTTCGGAAGCAGCCCCAGGACACCTTAAAAACCATTACCAGCCCTCGGTTCCGGTGGTGTTGGTGGACTCAAAAATGGAACTGGATTCTGAAGGAATGAAAAAACTGCAATCTATAAGCAATGAACCGTGGACCATTCTCGATGTCGAAGACACCCCACCTCTGGCCGCTCGCCACCTCTACGCCCAATTTCGCCGTTTTTCTAAAGAGGAAAAATCTTTACTGATTGTGGTAAAAAAACAATGGAAACAATCTTCGGAGTGGGCCGGCTTTTATGATCGGATTTGTAAATCCGCTTCGGCCACTCTCACCGATGCAAGCGGCGTCTGGGACTTGCAGATCAAATCATAACTCGACGCGAAAATAAGTTTATGTGGACATCTGTTCTTAAGATTCTTAATCATAAATCATTATGGACGCGGCCAATCTCAGTAAGTTTTCTCCCAAAATTCTATTTTCCATGGAAGCCGATGGATTTGAAATCAAGACAGCAAAAAATGTGGATGACCTCAAACTGGCTCTACAATTACGCCATGCTGTGTTTTTAGAAGAAGGACTCAATCGCCGGCATGTGACTGGCATGGAGTTCGACACTTACGATCACCGCGCCGATCATCTGATGATCATCAACAAAGAAAAGGGCTACGCGGTTGGCACCTATCGTCTAATCCACTCTGATTTCTCTGATATTTTTTACTCACAAGGGGAGTTCCTGATGGACGAATTTTTGAATCAAGAGGGATCCAAACTGGAACTTGGACGAGCCTGCACCCACGCCGATTATCGTACAGGACGCACCATGGATCTTCTGTGGCAAGGGTTGTCTCGCTATATCCGAGAATCCAATACCCGCTTTTTGTTCGGTTGTTCCAGTGTTAAATCCATTGATCCCGAAGTTATTTTTTCTGTGATTCGATCATTGGATGCGAAAGGCAATTGGAGTCGCGACTTCAATATCGAACCCACCCCTAATTTTCAATTTAAAGACCCTGAGAAATACATTGCAGAAGCCGAGGTGGACGCAAAGATTCTGCGAACTCTTCCACCCTTGTTACGATCCTATTTGCACGCAGGCAGTCAAGTTTATGGATTGCCGGCTTTGGATAAAGACTTTGCCTGCGCCGATCTTTTCACAATCTTGGATCTCAACAAACTCAACAAGAAGTTTGCCGAACGCTACAATCCTCTAGGGGTTTAGTATTTTGAAACTTTTAAATCTTTGAGTGCTTCAAACCCGGGGTGTCCTAAGCGCTCCTCTTGCGACACATACTTGTCTGTGTAGCGACGAGATTTACACAACTCTTTATCGGAACATTTTGGATACAGGTCAAAACCCGCTGCCATCATTTCGTGGAGAAACTCTTTTAGGTCAAACTGGCTGTCATTGATATATGTGACAGCAGGACCCTCCGATGCAAAGTTTTGCTTGCTCTGGGAGACCTGTGTGTTGCGCGGTCGCTCTTTTTCTATAACCAAGATCTCATTGATTTTGCTTTGCAGATCAAGGTCCACGTCATAACCACATTTTGAACAGGCTTCCTGATACTGGGATTTCACAGTCCCTAGAATTTGATAGGTATTGCCTAAGGGACGGATTTCCAGTTGGATCTTAAAAGGAGCTTCGCCAACCAAATCGTTGAAGGCTCCCGTCAGCTCGTCACTGAGTTCGTCAAAATTGTAATCTTTACCATTTTCATCGATGGATTTAAGGTCAATAAGCATTCTGAGAGGTTTAATGCATCTAGCTCACAGTGTCAATTAGAGCGCGATCTTGAGAGGCAGAGGCCCAAATAAAAGACGGCAAGATTGCCGCCTTGCCGTCCTAGAAATTAACTCCTTTTAGTTAATTACTTGGCTCCTCCATATTGGAGGGCACCATTGTTTAGATTCTCACACGACATTGGCACCACCTCCTTTCCGACTTTAGAAAGTCACCCTTAGAATAATGGAATCGCCATCAAATTGTAAGACAATTGATTTTATAAGATCCATTATGAATCGTTATGCTGCGGACTGGATGGGACGAGAGGCTAACCGACTTAGGTGTCAGCCCTGTTTAGGTTTGCTCTTTTTTTTCTTCTTAACTTTTACTTTGAAGGCTTCCACTGCTTCACTGTGAATTAAAATGCTTTCATGGATTTTTATTTTTTTTTGTCGAAATTTGTTACGGGGAAACTTGTAGTTTGTCCCCGACTTATCTTTCAGATAAACCCATTGGCCGTCAAAGTTAGTGACCTCAACGACAAGCTCTCCTTTTTCGTCGTTCAGCCCCGCCTGAGATGGAAGAACCATCGACCAAAGTAGAAGGATGAAAACTGCTCGGCAAAAGTACGACATCAGTTTCTCACCGGCTGGCCGGCTCCATCGCCTTGGTCTTTCGGCATCGTGAAGCCGCCGCAACCGGGAAAGTTCACATTGCCAGCAGTAAGGTTGCCCATGTCCACTGTCGCATCAGGGCTTGTTTGCCCTCCACCAATCGACCGCGTTCCTCCGCGGAAGGAAGCCCCAACAGAAGCAATGGATTCTCCACTTGGGCCCATAAACGAGACCTCCACCTGGGAGTCTTGACCTCGCAATCGACAAGAGACCCGCAAATAGTTTTCACTGGCCGCGCTTCTAATTTCAAAGCTGGCCTGATCATGTTGATTGCGAAACGCTCCAATCTTGGTATGCTGCGGGACTTCGGCTGAATCATAGAAACTCATTTCCACAGGGCGACCTTGATCATCTCGCTGAGGATTACCATTTTCATCGAGAAGATATTGATTCAAAGCCGTCCGTGACATTGCATCTGGTTCAGGAGTGGCTTTATCATCAGTCGCTTCAACAAACATTTGGTGATTGTTGTTCTGATCGTGGTCACAGCTCAACTTCACTGTTTGCTGACCACCTGAAAAAGGAATAGCAAAATAAGTTCCGTGGACATCAAAATGATCAAAGAAGAAAGGTGAATTCGCAAGAGCCACCGTTCGCTGTAGTTGCAAACAAGACCAACCGGGTTGACTAAAAGCAAAAATAAAAAGACCAAGAATGAAATGTTTCATTATGCCCCCGTTCCTTAACCTAATTATACAAAACAAAAAAACCAAATGAAACTGTCGTCTTGCAATCAACTGTAAATGATTTAAACAACCTCAATCAATATGAGACGTTTTACCAATAAAAATTAAAACCGCCTGAGCCAACCAAACCTGTTTGGTCGGGCAACCCATCCATAAAAAACTCAAACTGCATGGCTTTGACATGAAAGTGAAACACTTTGCCAGCACGAAATTGCAATCCTGCCCCGTAAGCCATACTGCGTCCGTTGCGTTCGCGAGAGTAGCTGCCACCAAGGTCAGACGCATCGTCGGCGGGCTGTTGATCGACCTTAATAGACGACTGAACATTTTGATAAGCCCCACTCAGATAAAACAAAATTGAATCCGAGATCTGTTGTCCAAAACTCAAGCCAGCCATGGTTCCGATGGCGCTGACGGTGGCCGACCAAGGGTATCCACCCGGACCAAATGTCACCGACTGGTCCCCTGAGCCATCGGCACTTGTGTACGACACGCGACCAAAAACAGCCGCCGAAGCATCACCGGCCTTAGCTTCAGACTGATTGGGGCCAAATATTTGAAATTTACCGACAAGCATATAGGTGGTTTGCAAATCCGAACTGGTGAGGTCCACCCCTAGATTTCCACCCAGCTCAAAGCGATCCCCTAAACCAAAGCGGGCCTGGTGCAATAAACTGTGAGTGGCCCCTAAGGGACGGGCATTGTTCAAGTCTGGTGGGCGTGCGTTCACGGCATCACTGTATTCCACCTCACGTGCGGGCTCCACCATCGGGCCAAGGTACTTTTTGCCCTTCCCGGGAACTTGCGGTGACTCGATGGTCGCCCCTGGCAATTTCAAACTGATAGAAGTGCAATGAGTTAAGAACAAAAAACTGAAAGTAAGACCTATTCGAATCCATCCAGAAACCATGGGTTATCCCTCCGTTGAGTTTTAATTAAAACTCAACGACGAATCCATGACAACTGACGATTGTGTCAGGTCTGATGACTCGTATGACCGATATTTATTTCAGCCAGTTCATCTCTTTGATTTTAAAATCGGGAGTCAGCTCACACACCAATGGCACTCCAGTCGCAAATTCAAATTTGGTGATCTCGGTTTCATCCATGTCGGTCAAGAGCTTGACCAGCGCACGCAAACTGTTGCCATGGGCGGCAATTAAATAGTCGCCGCCTTTTGCCAGCTCGGTTTTAATTTCATTGTTCCAATAAGGTTGCACCCGATCCAAGCAATGCTTCAAAGCTTCCCCTTTCGGGAATTCATTGGCTGGGATCTCTTGGTAACGTCGATCCTGTTCTTGTTCCTCTTGCAACGGACCCGCGGCCACTGGCGGCAAAGTCGCATAGCTGCGGCGCCATTGGAACACTTGCTCTTCTCCGTATTTTTCTTTGGTTTCTTGCTTGTTCAGACCTTGCAGACCACCATAGTGACGCTCATTCAATCGCCAATGTTTTTCTACAGGGATCCAAGTTTGATTGGTCTCTTCAAGAATCACCCAAAGAGTTTTAATGGCGCGTTGTAAAAAAGACGTGAAGGCTTTTTCAAAAACAAAATTTTGTTGCTTTAGTAATGCCCCAGCTTTTTGCGCCTCTTGTTGACCTTTTTCAGTCAGTGGTGCGTCCACCCAACCGGTGAAACGGTTTTCTAAATTCCACTGACTCTGACCATGACGAACGAGAACGAGTTTTTGCATTTCAAATACCTCTGTAAAAAACTGAAGTTCAGTTGTTCTTTTCGTTTCTGGTTTTGTATGGAGTCAGTAAAGAATTCAAGAAAAAAGGCGATGATGCAGCTTCCTGCTACAGTACCTCATCCTAAAGCCCATCGCCCGTCCCACTTATAAGACTAGGCGCAAACCCCCGGTGACTCAAATTTTTATGCTTTGAATCACCCGATTTTGACAAGCTTCAGGTCCTAGGTCTGGGTATTATCGACCCAAACGATTACGACAAGATGCCTCTGGGCGCTCACGTAAACAGGCTTGGTAAAGAGACTCGGTATCCAATGAACGATGGTTCATCGCACGAGGTTCTTTATAAGGTCGCCCAGAACGGCTGGTGCTGGCGGGTTTACGATCACTGCTCGAAGCACATCCCGTTCCCATAAAACAAAAAGCCATTGCTCCCAAAGAAAGTAGAATTGAAAATTTCATCCGTAACTCCTCATTCTTATATTTCTCTATCGGTGCCAAAGAAGCGGGAGTTAACTGAATCTTAGTCTGAAACATTCAAATTGGGACAACAAAAACAAAGATTATGTTACGGAATCTTAGGCTAAGGTCGGCGTTGATTTCTTGCAACAGTTATAGACTCTGACAATCGAGGTAAGAAACCTGGCGATCTTTGTAGCAATTTTTCTTATTTTCATCGCAACGGTAGCGCCAACGGGTTTTCACTTCACACTGTTTTTGTGCCACTTCTGCGATTCCCGGTGCCGTCGATGCTGGTTGTCTCCCTGGACTGGGATAGCTCAAACTGATTGTCTCTGTTGGAAGGGAATGATCGACAATAAAAGCAGGAATGCTGAAAAACGAGAACAATCCCAAAGCCAACACCGCATTTTTAAGAAATGATTTGAAACCCTGATCCATAGCCTCTTGTCGGCTCAGCCAGAGAATCTCTGTACTGGCCTTTAGAGGAGCTTTTCACCCATTTTTACGGCAGTCCGTTCGCGGAAAGCGAGGCCCCACTGAGAATCATAAATCGCAACCACAGTACTCCCCAGGTGAAAGGTGCCAAATTCATCCCCCACATTCAACGGACGCCCTTCGTCGTATTGTCGGTGCACTCGCTCTTTTTTACGAGGGTCGTTGGTTTTAATGTTGGGATCAAAGCTGAAGGTCATACTACCTACATTGGTCGCACCCACCATAACCAAAATCATTTTCCCATTGTCAGTTTCAATTCCAGTCACAACCCGTTCGTTGATTGCATACAGGTCTTTAATATTTTTTACACTCCAAGAGTTCACGGGCCAAAGCTCTCCGGGGACCAGTGTCGACCAACACACTCGCCCTGTTACGGGTGAGTGCACACGGTGATAATTGTGGGGAGCCAGATAGTAAGTAAAAAATGTTCCCTGTTTAAATTCTTCGGCCCAAGGATTCTCTGGCAAGAACTCCTGTAAAGAGTAAGACTTTCCCTTGGCCTGGATCAAAAGTTCTTCATGGATTTTGCCAGACTCAATCAAATGCCCATCACAAGGGTGGACCACTTCTCCTTGAATGGGTCGCGCCCCCGACTTCAAAGCACGAGAGAAAAACTCTCCCAGGGTTTTATAATCTTCAATGGGTTTTTCAATCTCGCTGAGGTCAATGGCATAGTGCTTGGCAAAAGACTTCACCAACTGTCGATTCACTTGCTGCGGGATCTTCAAATGGGCCATTCGCCCCACGAAATGGCTCATCCATTTCTTTGGAAGTTGCGGAATCACTTGGTCATAGAGAAAATTATTCATTGTTTCAGCCATCGTCTGCGTCTCTTTTCTTAAGATACTCTCTTTCATATATTTTTTTTCGAAGTTGGGCTAGTATCTATTCCATGGCAAAACAGATCAAGGACTTAAAAGTCAGGATTGACGAGGATTTGGAGGAAAAACTCCGCCTTCTTGAGCCTGATATGCAAAACTACCGCATTCTGAAAAAATCAGTGGACGCCAGAACCAAACAGAAACTGCATTTTGTTTACACACTGGAACTGTTTGCCGACGGCGAAAAGCCCGAGGACCGATTTGAAATACCTCCCGCAATAGAATGCAAAGAACGCCCTCTGATCATTGGCACCGGTCCCGCAGGCTTGTTTGCAGCCCTGCGTTTGGCTGAGAGAGGGGTTCCCTGCGACTTGTTTGAGCGTGGCTCAGTCTGTGAAAAACGTATTTTTGCCATCAACAAGTACTGGCGCTACGGGGTTCTCAACCCTGAGGACAATGTTTGCTATGGTGAAGGCGGAGCCGGCCTCTACTCGGATGGTAAACTGATCACTCGAATCAAATCGCCATACATCCCTTTTGTCATGCGTCGAATGGTGGACTTCGGAGCCCCTCCCGAAGTGGAGTACCTGGCCAACCCCCATATTGGTTCCAACAAAATTCGTCGCTTGATTCCGAAGCTGCGCCAACGCCTCTTAGAGTTAGGGTGTAAAATTCATTTCAACACTAAGATCACTGACTTTTTATTCGAACAAAATCAAATGGTGGGCTTGAAAACAGAAAGCGGCGACGAACATCGAGGACGATTTGTCGTTTTAGCAACAGGTCATTCCGCGGAAGACATCTTTCAGAAACTGCAAAGTTACGAAGTCGCCATGGAAGGAAAATCATTTGCCATGGGGCTGCGGGTGGAACACCCCCAGCAGTGGGTGAACAAAACCCAGCACCGAGAGTATTGGGACCACCCCGAACTGGGCGCAGCGAACTACAAGCTGACCTATCACAATAGAAAAGAAGACGTGGGCGTTTACTCCTTTTGCATGTGCCCCGGGGGCTACGTACTGTCTTCCGGCACCGATCCCGGTGCGGTGGTCACCAATGGCATGAGCAACTTCAATCGCAACTCGAAATACGCCAACGCAGCGATCGTGATTTCCATTGATCACGAAAAAATGTTTGGTGGAGACATTTTTGGAGGGTTCTCCCTGCGCAAGCAACTGGAGCAACAAGCCTTCCAAATGGTACAAAGCCAAAATGGGGGACACGCCCTCCCCGCCCAAAACATGATAGATTTTCTATTGAATCGAGAGACAAAACAAGAATTGACGGGCTCCTCCCCCTCCGGGCTGCAAAGCGCCCGTTTGGATCAACTGTTTCCGGACCGCCTGTACTTGCACTTGGTGGAGGCATTCGAGCGTTTTCAAAAAAAGATGGATGGTTTTATTGGCCCCCATGCCAACCTCTATGGTGTGGAGTCTCGCACCTCATGCCCCATTCGCATTGTCAGGGATTCTAGTAGCCTCCAATCCACATCCCATGCGGGTCTCTACCCTTGCGGGGAAGGTGCTGGCTACGCCGGAGGCATCACCAGCGCCGCCTGTGACGGTGTTCGAGTCGCCGACGCTATGGTTCATGAACTGGCCTCACAAGTGGTGAATGTTTAAGCACCACCTTGACCCACTCCAACGATCGCCCTAGACTTTGGTCTTTACTTCCTTAGGGGGAATTATGGCAAAAAATCTGGTTTTATTTTCACTTCTTTTTGGTTTCTTCGCCCACGCTGAAGATATTGCTTTAACGATCGAAGAGTATGATTTCGCCCGCAAACGCGCCTCGATTTTGGTTTTGGATTCTAGCCAAGTGCCATTGGACACGATTGTTCGTGTACACAGTAAAACAGGAACCTGTGAAGTCACCATTGTCGAAAAGGTGAACGACCACTTAATTGGAAAAACCAAAGGCTGTGATGCTGGAGTGATTTCTCCCGGTATGAAATTGGCTTACTCAACCCCTGCATCTTGGGAACAACCCATTCGCACACCAGCGAGCGAAGTGAAAACGACTTACAACTCACCCGGATTGATGTCAGAAATTTTGGACCGCACCACCCTTTACATAGGTCACAACTTTTCAGGTGAACTTGAAGGAAATGTAATGGCTGATGGTTCTGTTAAAAACCTGGATGGCGACACGGCTTTTTCATTAGGACTCAAAGGACGTATTTATGATTTCACCGACCGTTTGTTTTTTGCTGTCGAGCTTGGTTATGAGACTCCTCGAACCTTGGATCAGGTGACCACTGTGACCAATGGCGCTGAGTCGACCGGTGGAACAATGGGTTACTCGCCTCGTTTGAGCTTATGGACCTTGGCTTTCTTGGGTGAAGCCCGCTTGGTCGACAAAATCAACGGTTTTGCAGGACTAAATATCTCGATCCCGAGCTTGTCCAACTCACCTTTTGGTATTCGCAGTGATATCGGTTTTCAGGGTGGCGCTAATTATCAGCTGCTTCCCAATATTGCTCTTGAAGGTTTAGTGAAAATTACCAACATGAATCTCAAAAACAATATTGGTGAAACCACTGATGTCAGCTTGGCTGGTCTCGAGCTTCGTGGCCGCTACAATTTCTAAAGGTCTATATTGTTTTTCAATAGGAAAAATTAAATAAAACTTTATATGTAAAATCTTCCTTTTCAATCCCCAATGGTGGGCGGGTGTCGCTGGAGAAAGCGATAGTGTTCACCAGCTGCACCACTTCGGTAATTTTACTTTCAACACCAGCAGTCAACTGCAGCCGGTAATCATTCACTCTTTTATAAGAAGGCTGATAATAGGCAACCACAACAGTTTCAAACTGCTCTCCAATCAAAGAACGAAAAGATAAATAAAAGTTGCCTCGAAAATTGGCTTGATCGGCATTGCCTTTGATTGTTTCATCTTCGTAAAATGAACCAACACCTAAAAAGAGGCCCAGTGAATTTGTGTGCGCCATGCGAAAGCGAAGACCTCCCCCAAGAAGTTTCCTTAAGGTGAGTGATTGAAATTCGTTGAACTCAGCCTGCGAAAAAAACTCCCAAAAACCCCAAGGTTTGAAACCTTGAGCATAGCGCACGTGGAAGTTCCCCTTGTTATTGTTTTTTAAGTCACTGGCTTCACCATAATCATACTGACCTATTACAATGTATTCTCGCTGATGATCCTTGTAGATATTTTGACTGTTAAATCCTAGATCGAACACGTCCACATTGCCCGACGCGCCTCCCAAGCTGAACCCAGAAGACCCATTAAAACCCTCTTCAATATTTTGTCGTAGAGATTCGATATTAATAAATCCGTAACATGGTTGACTCAAAAAGATACAGACCAATAAAAGAACGCGACTCATGCCTTAATGATAGTGCTAAGTTGTTGTAATTCAAGATTTTTTTTCAGCCAAAACAGTTACCGGAAACCGTATTCCTTGTGCCTATTCTATACATGGAACTACGGAAGAGAGTGTGAGTTTGTGTTATTCTATTATTCAGGGGAGGGGGAATCCCATGACACGTTTAAAAGTGCGTTGGCTTGCTTTTGTAGCCGCATTTTTTTTGCTATTAACTTTTCAAAACTGTGAAGGTTTACAGTCTACCGATACGGGCTCAGACAGCAGGTCGGCCAATGCCAATGGTGATGGCTACTCTGGGATTGTTACGGATCATCCTGAAGTTGTTGAAAGTGGATCAACCTTCTCTATACGAATTAAGTTTTTCTTCGTTGATGGTTTGGATTTTGAACTGATTGAAGGTCAAGCAACAATCCGACCAATTCCTGGAACCCACCGAGCACTTATCACTGTCGATGAAGATTATGTGGGCAGTCTTGTCATCCAAGTCACCAACCGCGCTGGTCAATCCACCGTGATTGAAGTTCAAGTGATCGCGCCAGAAGACATCACCAATGGCACTCATAACCAATCTTTTGGTAAACACATGGTTCTATCCGGCAAACGGATCGTGGCTGGCGTGCCTTTAGCCAATGTTGGCGATGCACTCAATCAAGGGAAGGTTCATGTCT
>CBDUOS010000044.1:0-21787 GCA_965368905.1 uncultured Bdellovibrionales bacterium
CCAACCGCCACATCCACTTCATCTTCATAAAAGTCAGCAACCTTGTTGAGCATCTCATCAAGAGCACCAGTTTGTTCACCGACCGCAATCATTTGCGTCACCATATGAGGGATAAAAACCTCTTGTGACAATGGCACAGACAGCAGCTTTCCTTTTGCAATCGACTGGCGGGACTTCATCAACGCTCTCTCGATAACACTGTTACCACAAGTATTTGCCGATATCTGCAATGCCTCCATAATCGAAACACCCGCAGCAAGGAGTGTCGACAGGGTTCTAGAGAAACGAGCCATACCCGATTTAATAATGAATTCACCAAAAACAGGGAGTCGGATTAAAATGTTATCCAATTGAATCTGACCAGCTTTAGTACTTTGCCAAGCTTTAAAAGCAAAAATAATTCCGGCGACCACAACAATAATCATATACCATTGGTTGATAACGAAATCACTCATGTCCATACAAACCTGAGTCATATAGGGAATTTCCATTCCTGAACTATTAAAGATTTCAACAAATTTCGGAATAACAAAGATCAAAAGACCCATTACAACAGACATTGCGATAAACAAAACGACAATTGGATAAGACATAGCGCCTTTGATTTTACCGTTAAGCTTCACAGATTTTTCAATATAAACGGCCAAACGATTTAAAACTTGATCGAGAACACCACCTTCTTCTCCAGCGATTAGCATGTTAATATAGAACTTACTAAATACGTTGGGATGTGCTTTAAAAGCATCTCCAAGTTTTTTACCCTCAGAAATATCTGTTACAATTTTTCGAAGTGCATGATCAAGCCCCTTTCCACGTGGCGACTGAGCCAGAACCTCCAAGGCCTGCACAAGTGGAACCCCCGATTGGATCAAAACTGAAAGCTGACGGGTGAAAACTTGCAGATCTTTTGGCTTAACCTTCATCCCGAACTGAGGCATGCTCTTTTTATTACCACTCGTAGTGAGGGGGCCACTGGCTACTTTGATCGGAATGAGTTTCTTAGCACGCAGCTTGATGCGCGCTTCGGCTTCGTTGTTGGCCTCAATGGAACCTTGAACCACCTTGCCATTAAATGCCTTTGCCCGATACCCAAACGTTGCCACTAAAACCCAGCTTTCTTAAAGAGGTTCATCATTTGTTCAACATCCAAACTGTTTTGGATAGCTTGCTCTTTCGTAATATGACCGGCTTTGAACAACTTGAATAGATTCTGATTCAAGGTCGTCATCCCACTTTTTTTCTGCCCAACCTGCATCATGGTTTCAAGCTGATGCAACTTGTTTTCACGAATGAGATTTCGGATCGCAGGATTCATTAATAACAATTCATAGGCCAACACACGACCGGCCTTCTTACTCGGCAGGAGTTTCTGACTGATCACGCCCTGTAAAGTAAAACTCAACATAATTCGAATCCGATCTTGTTGATCAGCAGGGAACACACTGACAATACGGTTGATCGTTTGCACAGCCGAATTTGTATGCAAAGTAGAGAATACCAAGTGACCCGTTTCTGCTAACTGCAAAGCCGTTTCGATCGCTTCGAGATCACGTAACTCCCCGATCAAGCAATAATCTGGATCTTGACGAACCACAGACTTTAGTGCTCTCGTGTAAGAGTTTGAATCGGTTCCAATCTCCCGCTGGCTGACCATACACTTTTCATGGGTATGCATGTATTCAATGGGGTCTTCCAAAGTTACGATATGACCGTACTTCGACTTATTAATGACCCCCAACAGAGCCGCAATCGTTGTCGTCTTTCCACAACCCGTCGGACCTGTCACTAGAATCAGTCCATTGGGAATGTTTGTGAGTGCACGAAGATACTCAGGCAATCCTAAATCACTGAAGTTGGGAACATCGACAGGAACCTGACGAAAAGCTCCAGAAACTGAGTTCTTTGAGAAGTAATAGTTAGCTCGAAAACGCGCCACTCCTTTTACCTCGAAGCTGAAATCCAACTCTTTGGCTTGTTCAAACATCGCTTTCTGGTGATCTTTAAGAACAGAGTAACAGATTCGGCGCGCGTCTTCGTTAGAAAGTTTGTCCATTTTTACACGAACAATTTTTCCATCAATACGTAAACCTGGAGCGGCCCCAGACGCAATATGAACATCCGAAGCACCACGATCTTTTGCAAATTTCAACAGCTGGATCAAATTCATTAGAACTCAGGGTCCTCCATAGTTTTCGAAAGCACTTCTTGCACCGAGGCCAAGCCTTTTTTCATTTTCGTAATTCCTGATTGGCGAAGTGAAATCATTCCACCCCGCAACGCTGCTCGACGCAACTCCAAAGGAGTGGCTTGGTTCAAAACAGCATCACGAATTTCATCGGTCATCGGCATCACTTCATAGACAGCCACACGCCCTGTTTTACCGGTTCCATCACAAGTGGCACACCCAGACCCTTTCATGGGTTGGATCTCTGGAATCTCCTCTTCTTTTACTCCCATAGCTATAAGTACTTCAGGGGTAACATTGTCAGGCACGAGACAATTTTGACAGTTTTTCTTTAAAAGTCTCTGTGCCAAAATCAACTCGATTGTCGATGTTACCAGAAAATGTGGAATCCCCATATTCAACAAACGATCGATGGTTTTGGTGGCGTCGTTGGTGTGAAGGGTACTTAATACCAAGTGACCCGTCGAAGCAGCCTCAAAAGCGATTTCCCCAGTTATGTGATCGCGAATCTCCCCCACCAGAATCACATCTGGATCTTGACGTAAAAAAGAACGCAAAGCTTCGGCGAAATTAAATCCAATATCCGGTTTAACATGCACCTGGTTGATGCCTTCGATATTAAATTCAACAGGATCTTCTGCAGTACTAATATTTTTTGTCACATCATGCAGTTCATAGAGTGCAGAATAAAGTGTCGTTGTTTTTCCTGAACCGGTTGGCCCAGTCACCAAAATTAATCCTTGGGGACGATGCAGCCTCTCTAAAAACTTTTGCAACTCTTCTTCTTCGAACCCTAAATCTCGCAAGTCTAGTTTTAAATTTGATTTATCCAATATACGGAGAACAACTTTCTCACCGGTCACACAGGGTAAAACACTCATCCGAAAATCCACAGCATCTCTTCCAGGAACTCGAATTCGAATCCTACCATCTTGTGGTTTTCGCTTTTCCGTAATGTCCAATTGAGCCATCACCTTAAGCCGACTGGCCACCGCCACCGCCATAGCCACTGGAGGTCGGTACTTTTCAACTAAAGTTCCATCTTTGCGAAAGCGAACTCGCAAATATCTTTCATAAGGTTCGATATGAATATCTGATACCCCTGTTGAGATTGCTTCCACAAGCATGGTGTTCACGAACCGGATGACTGGATCATTACTCTCTTCAATTTTGTATTCGACGGCAGGCTTTAAGGCATCTTCTGCTGCTTCAGCCTCCATCTCTGTAAGGATGTCACCCGCCGACTCACCTTCTTTTCCATAGTACTTTTCTATGGCACTCAGAATTTCAATATCGAGAGCGACCACAGGCTGAATTTTACAACGAGTTAAAAAAGCAATGTCATCTTTTACAAAAATATTGGTTGGATCTGCGAAAGCCACAACCAAACTGTTTCCCGCTTTCGAAACAGGGATCACCGTGTGCTTTCGACACTGATCCACAGACAACATCCCCAAAGCCTCTTGGTCCAACTCAAAGGTAGCGAGGTCCACTGCGGGAAAACCGTACATATCTGCAAACTTTTCTCTTAAAGTTTGTGGATCGATTGATCCCTGCTTCAAAAGAATTGCGGTGATATTATCTCCGCTCTTTCTTTGTTCGTCTTTGGCTTTTTCAAGTTGCGAAGCCGATATCAACTGACCTTCAACAAGTGTACTGACAAGAGCCTTATTTGACACAGGAATCCTCCAAAAATTACGTCCTTATAATAGTTTACAGAATCTCGAGGAAAAGTGTACAGGACCCAAGTCTAGAGGAGACGAGGGGCGACCATTTAAGTGTAAGATTGGCCTTATTTGCTCATTTTTGAGGCTAATTCATCAAATTTATGGCTCAGTATTTTTACCCACACCTGGCGCAGTGATGCAAACTCCATGACCTCAACTCCTAGGTCTTGAACTTCCTTAAAGAGAAAGTTGGACTCGCCCATAAGATCAAAGACCAAAGATTTGGTCGATAGAAAATGAAAATAGCTCATGTCTTCCAAAGTTTGGTCCGGATAATTTGACTCCATCACGAAACAAAAGGAGTACTCTTTTTGACTTTGAATAAAAGCTGCCGAATCAACAGTCGATATGTTGATTCCTAACAGTCCACTCGCTTCCCGATCAATATACTTTTGAATCGCTCGATCTGAAAACAACTGTAAAAAAACAAAGTCTTCAAAACCAAAACTAGCCAATACATCTATAACGGGCAAAGCCAAAGGTGATTGGCCCAGAAAAATAACGGAACCTTTGAAGTCTTGATTCTGAATGGACTGCAACAACATATCTCGGAACACTTCACTAAATACTGAATGTCCCCACAGCTGTCCATTTTCATTGGACACCAAATCAATGTATTTGAGAAAGTGACTTCCTACAGTTCGATGATTGATGGCTTTAAAACCATCCAAGCAATGGTTATCACTAAGCATCGTAAAATCATACTGCGAGAGTAATTGTTTTAGATCCCTCCCGGTCATTCCTTCTCGCTTTAACAGCTTCCAGTTAACAAACTCCGCAATACTCTCATCTTGCAAAAGTGAGTCATAAAAAGAATGATTTTCGTTTATCAGAATGAGCCCAGATTTTTTATTACTCAATCGAAACCTAACCCTTTACAGAATCTATGTCGTTTTGAATCTGCTTCTTCAGCTTATCAAGATTATCAAATTTTTTCTCGTCTCGAATTTTCTTTTTAAAACTCAACCTTAATGATTTCCCATACAGGTCCCCAGAAAACTCGAGGATATGGGCCTCAACCGTGGGGTGAGTTCCTTGAATTGTTGGTCGCTGCCCCACATTAACCACCGCCGTGTAGAGGCCTCCATCACACTCAGCCGAACAGTGATAAACCCCAAAACCAGGGATCTGGGTTTGGATCTCTTCCAGATTGGCAGTGGGAAACCCCAACTGACGACCTAGTTTTTGCCCTTCAGCCACAGTTCCGCTAAGGCTATAAGGACGTCCTAGGGCTTCCATGGCCTGTTCAACCTTCCCATCACACAAGTGTCTTCGAATGGACGAACTGGAAACTCTGTCACCGCCTACCAATAGCGGCTCTTCTTGCTCCAAGACCACATTTGAATTTTTAAAGTAGTCTTGGGCAGTTAGAAAACTTCCTTCTCCTTGGTATCCAAATCTAAAATCAAACCCAAAAAGAAGGTACCGAATATTGAAATAGGACGCGAGATAACGGCACAGAAAGCCCTGCGCAGAAACCTTTGAAAAATCTCGATCAAAATTTTGCAGCACCAAAAACTCGACCCCGCACTGGCGTAAGTGGTTCGCTTTCTGGTCAACTGTCATTAAAAGCTGGAAGCCTGGGGTTTCAAAGACCAGATCAGGATGAGGTTCGAAACACAAGATTGCAGGTCGCAGATTTTTCTTGTGAGCCATGCTGGCCAGATGCTTCAATAAATACTGATGGCCCCGATGAACCCCATCAAAATTTCCGATGGTTAGAGCCACCGGCTCGGCCAACGGCTTCATCGAATTCAGGTTTCCTCGTAAAGTCATCATGATCTGGATATATCAGCCTTTAGGGGCTCGGTTAAGTAAAATTTACCCTGCCAATCTGCTCCCAGACCCACTACAATATGCCTATGAATTCGATCCTATTTGAAAATCACAAATATGGCCTAGGGCAAATGGACTTTTGAGATGAAATTCACGGAACATGGAAAAAAAGACCTGATTCTTAGGGTTATCGTCATCTTTCTAACATCTCTGATTTTGCTGTTCTTGACCCGAGAAAGCGTTTTTGACCTGCAATTCAAAATTAGAAAGAAACAAGACACTTTCTCTAATCTTTTGATAATCGAAGTCTCAGAGGATTTCTCGACAGAAACAGTGATTTCCACTTTGATTCGAAAAGGCGTCAACAAGATTTATCAAAGTCATTTTCTTTACGAACAAACAAACGACCATGTCACCCCATATATTATCGGGGAGAAAGTTCCAGACTTCCTCAGCCTCTCTTTACCCGCGGATGGTGATGGCCTGATCCGACGAGTTCGTTATCTAAATGCCTCGCACCCTATGGCCTCTCAGGAACCATTGACCATAAATTTTAGGGGGCCTGAAGAAACCTTTACTACCATCAACTATTATGACTTATCACCAGGAGCGATGAATCTTAAAGACAAGATCGTCGTCTTGAAGAGCACTCGCCCCATCAACCAATACACCACACCAGTTGGACTTCTATCCGAAGCTGAGATCGTTGCTACCTTGCTAGACAACGAGCTTGCGAACCGATTCATACCGCCCAAAAGTTTTTTCTGGCCCATCGTTATTCTTTTAATTTTACTGCTAGCAACCACTCTTTTTCTTATATACCTTCCTTCGACTTTAGCAATGGTTGCAACCATTGTTCTCGCCATATGCTATTTGAGTGTCTCTCTTTGGGTGTTCGACACATTTGCATTCTGGACCCCCATTCTGCCTCCAGTTGTTCAGACTATCTTAACTTTCTTACTAATTTCGAATTACAAGTTTGTGTTAAATGAAAAAACTCGATGGAGCCTCGAGCGAGAGTCCTTGTTTTTTGGTCAGGTTGAAGAGATGAAGACCAACTTCTTAAGTCTCTTTAGTCACGACCTAAAAACACCTTTGGCTAAAATCATTGGTATTGTAGACACTTTGAAAAGTAAAATTGATGACCCCGAGACTCTAGCTGAATTGGACAAAATCCACCAATCTTCTAAAGAGCTAGATAAGTACATTAAAAAGATTTTAAAAATGTCGCAAATTGAATCAAAGAACATTTCTCTCAATAAAGAGCCTACAGACCTTAATCATGTGATCGATCAAGCAATCGATCAAAATGTTCACTTGGCGCAAAGTAGGAATATTGAAATTATAAAGAAACAAGCCCCCCTGTTTATGGTCGAGGTTGATGCTTCTCTGATCAAAGAAGTCATCATCAATTTTATTGAAAATGCAGTCACCTATTCACCAGAAAATAGTCAAGTGACTGTAATCTCCGACGAAATAGAAAATTTTATAAAAGTTTCAGTGATCGATGAAGGAAACGGTATCCCCAAGCAAGTCCAAGAAAACATTTGGGAGAAGTCTTTTCGTTTTGATAAAGAGAAAAGTGGATATGGACTAGGACTGTTTCTTTCTCGCTATGTGATTAGCCTCCACGGAGGACAAGTTTTTCTAAATAGCAGAGAAAACAGTGGTAGTGAGTTCGGGTTTTTAATACCCTTAGATGAGGAGAGCAACGATGAAACCTCTTAATATTTTGATCGCAGATGATGAGCCCGACTTAAGAAAGTACGTCATGCATATACTCGAGCAGGACTCAGAAGCAAAATTGAACTTTATTGAGGCGGAAAATGGTGAGGTGGCCCTACACAAGCTGAGTAAAGAGACTTTTGATCTTATATTGCTCGATGTGAAGATGCCCGTTATGGATGGCATCGAAGCCTTAGAAAAAATTGTCGAAATGGAGATCAATGCCTTCGTCGTCATGATCACAGCCCATGCCAATGTTCGTGATGCTGTCCATGCGATCAAATTGGGAGCTTATGACTACCTAGAAAAGCCTCTTGATAAAGATAAAATCCTAAAAATCTTTAAAAAAGCTGTCGAAGCGCGCCGCCTCGTTGAACAGATTTCTTTGAGTTTTCCCATTTTAGAGACCGATGTAGAGAGTGAGATCATTGGTCATTCAAAACCTATGAAAGAAGTTTTTGATCTGATTAAGAAGATATCTAATGTGGATAGCACAATCTTACTTCGTGGAGAAAATGGAACCGGGAAGGATCTTGTGGCACGTGCGATTCACTTCAATTCTAATCGCAAAAGTGAACAAATGGTCAATGTGAATTGTGCGGCGATCCCAGATGGTCTGGTTGAAAGCGAACTTTTTGGTCATGAACGAGGTGCCTTCACCGATGCCAATGAGAGAAAGATTGGTAAGTTTCAACTCGCAAACAACGGAACACTGTTTCTTGATGAAATTGGCGAACTGAAGCTTGAGGTTCAAGCCAAGCTCTTACGAGTCTTACAGGACAAAACTTTTACACCCGTAGGCTCAAACCGAACCCAAAAAACCAATGCTCGAATCATTACGGCCACCAATCAGAACTTAGAAAGACTTGTACAAGAAGGTAAGTTTCGTGAAGATTTGTATTTTCGACTGAATGTGGTTCCCATCTTCATTCCTCCTTTGAGAGAGCGAAAAGAAGACATTCCCTCACTGTTGCAATTTTTTCTAAAGAAGTACGCTGTCACACCAGAAGATGAAAAAATATTTTCTGAAGAGGCTCGCAAGAAGCTCACAGATTACCACTGGCCGGGCAACATTCGTGAGTTAGAAAACATGGTTCAACGAACCTTAATTCTAGCTCCAGAAAAGGCCATCGGTTTAGGCGATCTACCACCACAAATGTTAAAAGCTACTTCTGTAAAACAAGAAGATTTAGATTTTGAAAAGTTTAAAATTGAGTCTGAAAAATCTTTCATCGAAAAAGCATTGGCCGCTAACGATGGTAAAATAAACCGAACAGTTGCCAATGCCAATATTCCCAAGAACACACTTCTACGCAAAATAAAGAAGTTTAATATTGACCTTAAAAACTTAAACCAGGATTGATGCAACCTTATCAATAACTTCTTGAGGTTTGATAGACTTCATGCAGGAATGAGTGCCTATAGGGCAGGCACGGCTACCGTGCTGCCCACAAGGGCGACATAACAAATTGTTATTCTCCACCACCACAGCTTGTGGGTTCCAGGGTTTATAACCTAGCTCTTGCACCGTGGGACCAAACATAGAGACAGTCGGACAACGAACCACACTGGCCATATGCATGGCTCCTGAGTCATTGCACACCAGGGCTTTAGCTTTCCACAAAAACATCATCGACTGAGACACGCTCAGGTGGCCTGCCAAACTAAAGCTATTTGGAATTTGCTTATAAACTCGGTCACAAAGTTCTCTTTCATCGGGAGCTCCAATAATCAATATTTGATAATTTTCCCGCGCAAAAGCTGTCGCCACTCGAATGAATCCATCGGCTTGCCAACGTTTGGTCGGCCAAACACTCCCTGGAGCAAAACATATATAGGGTCGATCAATTTTAAAGCCTGGCAACTTATCGGAAGCCAATTTTTCCAGATGATTCTCTGTCCAAGGAAAATGATTCAAGCTCATTTCCGCCCATTGTGGGATTCCCTGTGGTGCCTGCTTAAAAGCCTCCATATTAAGTTCTAGCTTTTCATAGACAGCTGCCAACAATTGCAATTGGCGGATTGCCTCTGGCCAGATCAAATTACGCACCACCCTCTTATCAAAAAATGAGCCATTCCATATTTTTTTATAGCCCACTTTCTGCTCAGCCTTTAAAGCTTTTACGATCTTATGGCTTGTTATCGATTGATGGGGGCAAAAAATGGTATGAAATTCTTGATCTTTCAGTTGCCCAATCAGCTCCGACTTGTTGGACTTGGTCACCTCAATGACTTCATCGCAAACGCCCAACTCTTGCATCATGCCCCCATAGCCTTTACGACAGACTAAAAGGATCTGAGATTGGGGCGACCAGTAGCGTATATGCTTCAGTGTCGGAATAGCCAGCAAAAGGTCACCGAGAAAGGCGGTTTGTAAATAAAGATGGGTCATTTTTTAATTGATTGAACCTCACCGACAATGCTGCCAATTTTGATTTTTGATTCCAAACGGACAATAAATTTTTTGTCGTCCGCGGTCAACCAAAGGTAGTTTTCTCCGGTGGGTTTGAATTTGCCGTCAATGTCGAATTTGGGCTTCACGACAAATGTGTCGAATTTTCCAGCGTCAGTGTAAATAGTTTCTCTACGAATCACTTTCGCTGTCATTTCGATGTTTTTACCCTCGTGGCCCACCCGTACTTTAAGTTGTTTTCCCACTTTTAGGGTGAAGTTTCGCAAATAGTACGCAGCGCTGAAGACATTTTGAGAAAAGGGATTGAGATCCCACTTCACTTTGCGTTTTTCCAATTTTTTGCCTGGCCGTTTCTTACTATCCCACATAACGGCCTTTTTCTTTTTATGGTCAAAAAATGTGCGTGTTTCTCTTACCTGCTTCGATTCATCCACATGAATTTCATAGGAATGAGGCAAAAGGCTATTATAATCAACAAAAGTCTCTGCCACATCGTCCACTTTATAAAACATATTAAAAAGTGGGCTGGATTTAATGATATACCTAAAATGATAGGATTTTTGTCCATTCACCTGCACCATAGGCATAACTTTCATGGTGAACTTACCCGCTTCCACGCCAAAGTATGAGATTCCGAGAACAATCTCTTCGCCAATATTATAGGGCTGTACAATAGGACGTCGCCCATCAAATCCTTCAGCATCCTCAATCTTGGGCTGACGAGGGCCTTTGGTTTTTTTAACAATGGGCTTTTTTTCGCCTTGCTTGGTTTTTTTCTTTACCGGTTCTTTAATTACTTCTTTGGTTTTTTTAACAGTTTTCTTAACTGGTTTCTTTTCAATTTTTTTAGTTTGCCCTACAGACTTCTTGGTCGATTTTGGCTTTGTGACTTTCCCCGCTTCTTTTTTGGGAGGTGCAGGCTCTTCTTCGATTTTCTCGATTTTTACGACTTCTTCGAACTCCTCTGTGTCATCGACAATCTCTTGCTCGAACGCCTCTCGGTCCGGAGTCGCACAAGACAAAAACAAGAACGGAAAAAGAATTAATAGGACAACACCGTAACGAAAACCCATCCATCATATTTTAACAGCCTTCCCCATCGACGGATAGACTTTTCCATTTAAATATTATGTATCACCCGTCATGCCTGTTTCACAGACAAAAAAGCCGTTAAAATTCCAATAAGTGGCCCTGTATATTGGTCTAGAGCACATATCACAATTTCGTTTTTCTTCAGAGCTTTTGAGAATCAAGAGTGAGATACCGTAAAGTAAATACTATGCTAGCTTCAACTGAGTACTCCATCGATTTTCCTATAGAAATCTTGACTGGGGTCTTTTATCTCAATTTTCATTTTGCAAACCCAAATCTGAATGCTCATTTCTTTAAAGTGTTTATTGTAACGGTAGAGTTTCACCGCATCTTTCTCGGTGATTATAAGATCTGAACAATTTTCCACTTTCATATTGTAGGTCATTCGCTCTATATCCGCTGGTTTCCAATAATAGTGGTCTGGAAAAATAAACTTCCGAACGGGATCGATCCCTTGCTCTTCTAATGTCTTTAAGAAAGCTTTGGGGTTCCCCACTCCGCAGCTCATCGCTACATTCCCCCCTAGCTCTTCTTTCTCCAACTCTTCGCCCATAGGATCGAAATGGGAAAATATAAAATCCGAATAGTAAATGCTTTCTTTCTTACAGAATCTAAGACAGTTTTTTTCGAGCCACTGGATCTGTTCGGTGTCTCCATAATTGGCCTTGTTGACGATGATTAGATCGGCCCGCTGCAAAGACATAAAGCCTTCTCGTAAATAACCAACCGGCAAAGGCCAATAGCTGTGCCTTGGGGCCGAAGCATCTAACAGAACAATATCTAAATCTCGGTAGAGTTTGCGGTGCTGAAAAGCATCATCCAGCACAAAAATATCGGCATCCCCTTTTTGCAAAGCACGAGTTCCCGCCAACCAACGATTTCGCCCCACCATAACTCGAGCTTTGGTCTTTTGTGACAGCCACAAAGGCTCATCACCACACTTGCGAGGGTCCATATCGGGAAAAACTTCTAACACTCCATCAAAATCACCTGAATACCCACGACTGAGAATCGTGACCTGCTTTCCTTGTTCAGTGAAATGATCCGACAAAGCCTGGACCCAAGGGGTTTTTCCTGTCCCCCCTGTGGAGATATTCCCCAACGCAATCACTGGGCGCCCTAGCTTTTTGCTTTTTAAAAGACCGAAGTCGTAACAAAGCCCACGCAACCAAGCAATTAACATAAATAAAAGGCCAAATGGCCAGAGCAGCTGACGCCACATTAATAGAACCTCTTCTCTAAAAACCGGACCACGTTTTTCGTGGCTTCACCCTGTCCTAGTTTTTCTTTTACTTTTTTAAGTTCTCGAATTTGCTCATCTCGCAATTCAGAATTATTCAAAAGTTTTTCAATAGCGGCCACCAACTTTTTGGGAGAGGCCTGCTCTTGAAAGAGTTCCGGAACAACTTTTTTCTCTGCCACCAAATTAACAATGCAAAAAGAATCGACAGTATTGACCAAAAGCTTAGCGATAAAGGCAGTGATCGGATTCATTCGATACATGACAACCATGGGTTTTTCACACAAAGCCACCTGCAAAGTCGCTGTCCCAGAAGCCGACAGAATAAAATCACACTCTTGAATCATTTGAGTGGGAGGTTTCTTTAGAATCTGTAGATCCACATTGTACTTTCCCAAATAGTTTTCGACATCACTGACTTCAAGCGTGGGCGCAAGTAGCAGACGCACCTGCATCCCGTACTTGGACTGAAGCATTTCAGCGGCAGCCAACTGATAATCGAGATTGTGCTGAATTTCACTGCGCCGGCTCCCTGGCATCAAACCTAAAACGGGTTGAGCATGCTTCTGTTCTGGGGCTTTCGCTAGTTCTTGCTCAATCACTTCCACCAAAGGGTGTCCTACAAAGTGAGCGTCAATTCCATACTGTTTGTAAAAGTCTACCTCGAATGGAAACACAACAAGCATCTCATCCACATAATCTTTCACTTGTCGGACTCGCCCCTTCTTCCAAGCCCATAGTTGTGGTGAAATATAATAAACCACCGGAATTCCCATCGCTTTCAGCTTAGCTGCCAGACGCAGGTTGAACCCAGGGTAATCGAAAAGGAGAGCAAAACGAGGCTTTGTTTCTTCTGCTTTTTTTAAAATTTGATCGGCTACTGCTTTAATTGAGGAATAGTGTTTAATCACCTCCTGTAACCCCACAACGGCCATGTCTTCAGCAAAACCCAGGCACTCCATCCCATCATTTTCCATGGAGTGATCTCCGACTCCAAAAAAATGGGACTCGGGATGGGTCTTCCGCCATTGGGAGATTAAGTTTTTCGCGTACATGCAGCTCGAGGCTTCGGCTGCAATTAAAAGAATACTATCGCTTGGCAAGACGTCGCTTGATTTCATCTCGAACTTGCTCCGCCACTTTCATTGCAGATAGGGCTTGTTCACCAGTGACCACGGGTTGTCTACCGGCAAGAGCACAATCCACGAAAGATTGGTCTTCTGCCATTAGAGCATCTCCTTTATCTAATTCCCAAGCTTCGAACTCCAAGGGAAGCTCTTCTTCAAAGTTTTCCCACTCTCCAGTTTTCGTAGTTAAGTTTAACTCACCCGTACCAAAATCGATGGAGAGATATTGGGTTTCTTGAAACACGCGAAACTTCCGCTTGGCTGACTGAGAGACGCGCGAAGCTGTAATATTCGCCACCGCTCCTGACTCGAATTCAATTCGCGCGTTGGCAATATCCACATGAGGCGTAATCACAGGTGTTCCCACCGCTGACACTTGGGTGACTGGGCTGTCAGTCAAACTCATGATCACATCTAGGTCATGAATCATGAGGTCTAAAACAACATCCACATCCGTGCTACGAGGCTTAAATGGAGCCAGTCGATGACACTCAATAAATAAGGGCTCTTTCAGTTTTTCTTTTGCCGAAAGTAAAGCGGGGTTAAATCGCTCCACATGCCCGACCTGCAGGATCAATCCCTTGTCACTGGCTAGCTGACAAAGTTGTTGGGCCTCATCGACAGTGGTGGTGATTGGCTTTTCTATTAGTAGGTGCTTACCGGCCGCCAAAAAGTCTTTGGCAATTTGGAAATGAAGTGGAGTTGGTGTCGCGATTAAAGCGGCATCGACTTGATCAATGATATCTTTGTAATCAGCCACAGCCTGGCACTGAAACTTATCGGCGAGCGCCTGGCCCTTTTCAAGATCGGGATCGCAAATAAAAAGCAGTTGTGAGTTTTCAATATTGTGAAACTTTTCGGCATGATAAGAGCCCAGGTGACCTGCTCCTACAACAGCCATTTTCAATTGACTCATAAAGCCAAGCCCCTTTCAGAGTTTTTCGAAAATTTAAGAAGAGATTGCACGGCTGGGTTGTGCCCACACTCTGACTCAACACGTCCTAAAGCCTCTTCAATGGTGGTATGATCGCCCTTGGTAATAATTCGCAAAGCTTTGCGAACCGCACCGATATCTTCTTTTGAGAAACCACTGCGATCCATTCCGATTTGATTGGCAGCTCTCATAACCGCGTACTTCCCCTGCGCAATAGCGAAGGGCAAAACGTCTTTGTTCACTGAGCTGTCACCAGCAATATAACTGTACTGACCCAAGCGAACAAACTGGTTGAAGGCGCAGACGCCACCCACTTTTACATGATCTTCCATTTCAACGTGCCCAGCTAACTGGGTGGAGTTGGCAATCACCACATGGTTGCCAATTTTACAATCGTGGGCAATGTGGACATAAGCCATGAACAGTCCGTGGTCTCCAATGATGGTTTCACCACCGCCGCCAGGAGTTCCGGCGTGGATTGTTACGTATTCGCGAATCATGTTATTCTTGCCAATCAAGACTTTGGTGGCTTCACCACCATACTTCAAATCCTGTGGTGTTTCGCCAACAACCGCTCCAGGATAGATGCGGGTCCCAGCTCCAATTTTTACAATTGTATTTTTCGCACCAACCGTCGCAAACTGATCAACGATCACTCCAGCTTCTAAAGTCACTTGTCCACGAATAACAACAAACGGTCCCACTTGGGCCTCTGGATGAATCTCTGCTTGCTCCGATACAATGGCCGTAGGATGAATCGCCATTTTAAACTTCCCTTTTTACAACTTTTGCCATGATCGAGGCTTCTGAAACCAGTTTCCCTTCGCAAAACATTTTGCAGTCAACGGAAAGTATTCCAGATTTTTCACCAGTGATTTCAGCATGTATTTCAAGAACATCACCGGGAGTCACTTGTCTCTTAAACTTGGCACCGTTAATTTTTGCAAACAACACATCCACGGACTCATTATCATCAGGTGCACAGGCTAAGGCACCGGCTTGGGCCATCGCTTCGACTTGTAAAACACCTGGCATCACCGGGTTATTTGGAAAGTGGCCAGTAAAATAAGGCTCATTCATAGTGACGTTCTTCCGAGCCACAATTTTGCGCCCTTTAAAACTGTCTTCTGACGGTCCGTGTTCAAACTTTAGAATACGGTCTATAAGTAAAAAAGGAAACCGATGCGGAATCCTTTTTTGAATCTGTTGAATATCGAGAAACTGATTTTCTTGTGACATTATTTTGTTTTTTCAAATTCCTTTACAACTTCGTTGGTGATGTCCAAATCAGATTTGGCCCACATCACACTTTGGCTGGCTTTTTCAAAAA
Organism: uncultured Bdellovibrionales bacterium; assembly: GCA_965368905.1. Classification (GTDB taxonomy): domain Bacteria; phylum Bdellovibrionota; class Bdellovibrionia; order Bdellovibrionales; family JAGQZY01; genus JAGQZY01. The sequence goes on from CBDUOS010000044.1 coordinate 15,550, forward strand.
CCATTGAGTAACCTTTTTTCTTGGCGATCTTAGCAATCACACCTTGAATCTTTTTAAGGATCGGCTCTGTTAATTCACGCTCTTTCTTTTGAATGTTCACCTGGCTTTGCTGCAATTCTTGCTGAAACTGAATCATCTTCTTTTGCAAAGCGGCCTGTTTTTCAGCTCGTGAAGATTCTGACAAAACACTGGCCTTTTTCTGAAACTCATCGGCCTCTTTCTTCAGCTTGCCTTCTTTCTTTTTAAGCTCAGCTTTCTTCTTGTTGAACTCTTTTTCAAGCTTGGATTTGGCATTTTTCCCTGCAGAAGTCCCTTGAATAGCTGCTTGCATATCAATATAAGCCGCCTGAAAAGCAAAGGCTGGGGCTGCAAAAAAAAGTGTTAGCGTTAAAATTAACGATTTCATGTCATGTCTCCTGTTTAAGAGTTCTTTTTCTATTAAAAAGGGGCTCCGATTGCAAAGTGAAATTCAGAACCTTCCTCTTGCAGCTCAGCTCGTCTGTCGAGAGGGAAGCCCCACTCAAATCGTAGAGGACCAATTGGTGAGAACCAACGGACTCCAAAACCAAAATCCTCACGAAAACGGGTGTCGACAATGTTGTTATCAGCCATCCCCATGTCGTAGAAGGCCACCCCACGAATTCCAGCTTCTTTGACCAAAGGGAACTCCAGTTCGAACATAGCCACAGCCTGCTGTGTTCCACCCACCACAATATAGGACTGGCGAGCCGCTTCAGCTGGAGAAAGTGGCGTATCTGGGTTTTCAATAATTTGGTTCCCATCCGGATCGGTCCCGTAAGGAGCTCCATTCAGATAGTCCTCGCGAACAGCCGACGGCGCTCGACGACCCACGTCAGAGAAGTCGAAACCTCGAAGGTTGAAAGGCCCCCCCAGACGATACAGCTTGGTAAACGGCACATTTCGGTTCTTAGGGCCTTCAATAATCCCGTATTGGAAATTCGTCCGCAGCACCAAGTTCCAGAAGATATTGTAGTACCAACGGAAAAAGGCATCGGCTTTTCTATAGGTCAATCCGCCTCCGATACCGGCCACCTCGTAAGAGGCACTGGTGTGAACCCCTTTTGAGGGCGCAAAGCGGTCATTTCTTTTGTCATACTCTACAGATGCAGTCAGTGAACTGGTGACCCCTTCAGCCGACTTTGGATCTAGGATATCAGTGGCATTGGGTCCGGGCTGCATTTCAAGCTCTGTACCGTCGATTTTGTAACGTAGAAAGCCGTAGAGGTAGCGTCCATAAATGGGATGTCCCACACGTACAGCTCCACCTTCCACCTTTTCGCGGAAGAGTCCTGGAATGTTACTTTCGTTGCGATAGATGTCGAAACCGACCGTCCAAAGTGTGTCGTAAAAATAAGGTTCTGTGAAATTTAAGCGATAGCGCTTCTGTACTTCAGAGTAATCAATCTGCAACCCAACATTCTGCCCTTTTCCGAGAAAGTTGGTCTGGTTCAACTGGGCATTGAAGATCACGCCACTGAATGATGAGTAACCGGCCCCCAATTGAAAGCTTCCCGTGTTTCTTTCTTTCACAGCAATGTCGATATCCATCAGGTCATCGCGTCCAGGGGGTGTCTTGGTGTTGAATTGGACCTGTTCAAAGAACCCCAGACGACGGATATTGTCCATGGACTCTCGCTTACGAGTCTCATTGTATAGCTCGCCTTCACCGATACGAAGCTCGCGTCGCACCACTTTGTCGCGAGTCCGCGAGTTCCCGACCACATTGATCGTTCCAAAGTAAACTTTCTTTCCTTTATCAAAGTCATAGACAATATCAACCTTGCGATCTTCTTCACGAATAAAGGTTCGTGGGATCACGTTGGTATAGGCGTAACCCAAATCACCATATTTGGCGGTGAAGGCTCGAATGTCGGCTTGCACGGTTTCGTAAACGAATATTTCGGACTCATCGATCGAAGCGGTTTCAGTGAGTTCTTCGGTGGTAAATAGCAAGTCTCCTGAGAAACTGACTTCCCCAGTATTGTACTGCTGTCCTTCCTCAACACGAATGGAAATATAAATTCCTTTCTTGTCTGGAGAAACGGTCACTTCGGGTCTTGAGACTTTGGCTTTTACATAACCTTGGTTGAAGTAAAGAAAACTGATCAGTTGGATATCTTGCTCGAATGCATCTTGTTTGTAGGTTCCCGATCCACTCACCCCACTGAAGAAACCGCCCTCTTGGGTCAACATCTTCGATTTGATATCGCTTGAAGGAACTTTATCGTTACCAATAAAAGAAATGCGTTTGACCAAAACCTGGTCGTTTTCAGTGACGTTAAAGGTGACTTTCACTCCACCATTACCATCTTCTTCCACCTCGTAATCCACCTTGGCGAGAAAATACCCTTTTTCTTCATAGGCTTTCAAAATGTCTGAAACACCAGTGGTGATTTTTCCGTAATCAATGATCTCAAAAACCTTCATTTTGGTGAGCTCACCCAACTCTTCATCGTCGAGTTCAGAATTGCCTTTGTACTCAATCTGACTGATAGCCGGTTTTTCGACCACTTTGTAGGTCAGAATCACTCCACCTTTTCGCCCGGGATTCTCACTGACCTCGATGTCTTGAAAGTACCCCGTTTTAAAAAGTCGTTGAACTTCCCCTGGAACAGCAGAAACGTCTAACGACACTCCCGCTTTGTTGGTGAGTTTTTGTAAAATCGCGTCTTTTTCAATTTTTTTGTTACCGACAATCTTGATCGCTTCCACCGTTTTGGCGAACACATAGGACGGAGACCAAGCAACGAAAAGGAGGAGCAATAATGAGCCGGTGAATTTTATCAAAGGAGAAAGCAAGTTAAATTCCTCTTTTTACAGCGTCTTTCCAAGGCAGGCAGGCTATTCTTATAAAGAGTGAATGTCAAAAAAAGCCCCTGGATCGAAGAAAATAAGGGACCTAATGGCCACTTTATCGCACAACATCATGAGGTTTAAAAGCGACAGTGCTCAGGGATTGAACAAGATTGCATCGTTACTCAATGATTCGGCGAGCCCATGCGAAGTTTTTGCGGCGCCACCCCTGCCAAGGGCGCACCTGCACACCACCTCCGGCGGCGTCGATCACCCACCCCTCTGCCAGGAAAATAACCACATGGGAGATGCGGGTGCCTGCTTTGTTCCACGAAAACAACAGGTCCCCCTTTTGAAAGCCTTCACCCTTCTCCAATAGTCGCCCCGCTTCTTCGGATTGAATCTTAATGTTCGAACGAATAGGAATTCCCAAACCATAGTTGTAAACCCAAGCCGTATAATTGGAGCAATCCAGACCACCGAGGGATGGGATGTGACGATGTCTATAGGGCAATCCAATATACTTTTTGGCTACAGCTTCTACTCGGTACCGGGACCACACCACTGGATCGAGGCCGTTGGGGATTTCTGCTGACGGAAAGCGATTGGGCCAGGGACCCCATTCTCCCCATTCGGGTCGGTTTTCTAAAGGCAAACTTGTTTCTGGCAAAGAATCTCGAATCAGAAAATCGACAATGAGTGAGTCAAAAAATGAGACGGCGTCTCGTGAATAAATATCTTCACATGTGACTTGGGCGCGAGACAACGAAGAGATCCCAAGAACAAGAAATACTGTGCAAATAATTTTAGTCGACAAAGACTCCATTTTTCAGTTTATACAGCTTCGGAAAACGGTTTGCAAAGTCTTGGTCGTGGGTCACCACAATCAATGTCAGTTTAAGGTCGTTTTGCAATTGAAAAAACAAATCTTGAATCACTTTACCATTTTCACTATCTAAGTTACCGGTGGGTTCATCGGCAAAGAGAATTTCTGGGTCATTTACTAAAGACCGAGCAATTGCGACACGTTGACGTTCTCCACCACTCAATTCCGAGGGGTAATGTTCGGCACGACTTTCCATACCCAGGAGTTTTAACAGGTCATGAGCTTTGGCCTCGGCCTCTACCTTACCGACACCGCCCACTCGGGCCGGCAATGAAACATTTTCAACAGCCGTTAGCTCTGGCAAAAGATGATGAAACTGAAACACAAAACCCATTTTTTTATTTCTGAACTCAGCCAGTTCATCATCCGTCTTGCGAGTGAGGTCTTCCCCTTTGTAATAGACTTTACCGAGGCTTGGCATGTCCAGAGTTCCCAAAATATGAAGCAGAGTACTCTTACCTGCTCCCGATACACCCATGATGCAAACAGCGTCTCCTTGATTGATGCTAATGTCCACGCCCTTTAAAACTTCCAAACGAGAACTCTCCATTTGGTAAGCTTTTGAAATGCATTTTGTAGAAAGTATTACGTTACTCATATTTCAGTCCTTCGACAGGTGAGAGTTTGGCTCCGCGAAACGCTGGTGCCAAGGTACTCAAGAAGCAAATAAACAAAGTCGCAATGATCACCCAAATAATATCTCGGACCTCAAGGTGGGTGGAAAAATTTGACATTCGATAAACCTCTTCGGGCATAATGGGATAGACTTTCTGCGCGTACTCAAAACCAAAACAAAATGCCAACCCCAAGGTCAAACCAATGGTGAGACCCACAACACCCAATGCCAGTCCATGCAGGCAAAACAAATAAATAATATAGCGGCTTTTAAGGCCCAATGCCCGCATCACGCTTATCTGCGAATAACGCCGTAAAACACCCAGAAACAAAGTGGTCGATACATTAAAAAAAGCCGCGATCACCATGATCAGCATAACGAAGAACAAAACCATTTTTTCGTATTGGATGGCGCGGAACAAAGAGCGGTTGGTCATCGACCAATCGCGAACCGAGTAATCCCAGCCCAGATGTTTTTGAATCTTTTCTGCTTCTTCAGCCGAAGTTCCTGAGTCTTTCAGGCGCAACCGAAAACCGTTGATCTTGTCACCCATTTCCGCCAACGACTGTACCGTTTTAATATTGCTAATCATCACTCTTTCATTGAAGTCGTATTTGCCGAAGTCCAGAATCGAATGGACATAGAAGTTTTGCACCTTGCGGTCGACTCGAGTTGATGAGCTTTTAGAGACTTTAGTGTAAATAGCTTTAAAAGAATCACCGACTTCTAGCTTTAATTTTTGCGCGATCACTTTTCCAAGGTAGGCCGCCTCACCCATGCCGGTTTCCCCTTTTGACAAGGTCGAGAGGGTTCGCCTCTGCAGTTCTTTCATTGTCTGCACTTTATTCCAATCCACACCCTGCAAAACAACAGCGTTAAGTTTACCTTTGTTAGCAACCAAGATTTCTATTTGTACAAACCCAAGGGACTCTCTGACTTGCGAACTCACACTACGGATGTCTTTCTCAACGGCTTCAGGATCCGTGATTCGACCACCCCGTTTAAAAACACTGACATCGCCAGAAACATCAATAATGGAACTCTTCAAGCTTTCGGTAAAGCCACTAAAGCCGGCCATACTGACAACCAAGAAAGCCACCCCTAGGCTGATCCCAAATATTGAAAACAAGGTGGTGGGCTCTGTGAAAATTCTCTTCTGAAAAATAAATTTTTTGTACAACCACCAGTTCAAGATTCGGCCTCGTCTTCTTCTTTCATAAATTTCAAGTAGGAGAATATAAAGTCATTCAATTCTCCATCCATCACATCTTGGACCTGACTGGTTTCTTGTGAAGTGCGGTGATCTTTGACCATTTGGTAGGGATGCATGACGTAAGAACGGATCTGGCTGCCCCACTCATTGGCTTTCTTTTGTGAGTTCATCTCGTCTTTTTCTTTATTACGCTCTTCTATCTCTTTTTCATAAAGAGCGGCCCGCAACATTTTCATAGCGGTGTCGCGGTTGGCATGTTGTGAGCGTTGGTTCTGACATTGCACCACAATGCCGGTCGGTTGGTGGGTGATGCGAACGGCGGAGTCGGTGGTGTTGATATGCTGTCCACCCGCTCCACTGGCACGATAGGTGTCGACTTTTAAATCTTCACTGCGCACATCAATATCAATGTCGTCATCCACTTCGGGCCAGGCAAAAACAGAGGCAAAACTGGTGTGGCGACGAGCATTGGAATCAAAGGGAGAAATTCGCACCAAACGATGAACTCCCGATTCCGCCTTCAAGTAGCCATAGGCATAGGGTCCTTGCACGTTGATAGTGGCAGATTTCACACCCGCTTCATCACCAGCCGTGTACTCCATGACGTCCACTTTATAGCCCTGCTTCTCAGCATAGCGCGTGTACATGCGGTAGAGCATTCCCGCCCAATCACAGGCCTCGGTTCCACCAGCTCCCGAGTTGATTGAAA
>CBDUOS010000045.1:0-21381 GCA_965368905.1 uncultured Bdellovibrionales bacterium
CGTAGCACCTACGAGATGGCTTTGCAGCATCTAGGTCCCACCTCTCGCACCAAATGGCATTTAAAAATCACTTTAGAAGAATTTGAAAAACGGCAGTCAGCTGGTTAGACCCTAACTATAAAACAACCCCATCCAACTCGAGGATTGTTGCTGGCTTTTGAAAAAAATCGGGAACTTTTGTTTTCAATCTTACACGTAATTCTTCCGGCAATGATTTTTCATCAACGTGAATTTGCCCTAGCGGCCTATCAAGTAAGGCTTGAGCCAGGCTGTTGATATCTGTATCACTCATCTCAACCTTCAAGTCCGTGCGGCTGTCTATGACCACTCTGTCTTTAGGCCCCGTCCCCCAGTTAAAATAAAAGGGTCCAGATTGGGTTATATAGTTATCTTTATGTGGCTTTTCTTTTTGGACAATAAATTGACGAACCTGATCATGGAATACCAATCTCAATTCATTTTGAAATGCCGTCAAGAAGCAATCTGCTCCAATCATGACGCTAGCTTCTACTGGGTTAATAGAGGAGTGAATATTATAATCATCAAAAATGAGATAGCCACCAATTCGGAGAAGGTCCCAACTCAAAATCAAGTCGGCCATTGCACCTCTCGCTCGGTGATCTGCATCGATATAAATTAAATCAAATTGTGCCGGTTCCATTTTTTTTAGTGCATCTCGAGAGTTCCCTTCTACAAGATCAATTCTTTCTAAAACTTTAGCTCGTCGTAGGTTTTCAACTAATTTTTCTCGGGGACACTCGAAAAAAGTATCAATCGCGACGGCATTAGAACTGGAGTGATTAAAAATATTTTGCAACATCCAAATCAAAGATCGTCCTTCAAAAACCCCAACCTCTAAATATTTAAGGTCTTCTTGGTTTTTAAGACTCTTAAAAAGATTGTCCCATACAGGCGCGACTGCTGTTAACCAATCCTCTGTGAATTCAGGTTCTTTCTTTTTCAGTGTATCTAGTAATCGCATCATAGGTCCTCTACGAAAAGTATAGAACCTAAGAATGAATAATCAATTGGAATTAATTTTTTTCGACTTGGATAAAATCAAGTTCAACGGGTGTTGGACGACCGAAGATTGAAACTGAAACTTTGACCTTGGCCTTTTCGTCATTGATTTCTTCAACAGTTCCGTTGAAGTTTGCGAAAGGTCCATCGATCACAGTGACTGACTCACCAACCTCGAAGGTTACGTGTGGACGGGCTTTTTCAGTACCCTCCACCATTTGTTTGGTCACCTTTTCGACCTCATGCTGAGGAACTGGCTGTGGTTTTTGCCCACCAATGAAGCCTGTCACTTTAGCGGCACTTTTCACCAAGTGCCAAGTGGTATCGGTCATCACCATATTGACGAAGATGTAGCCCGGAAAAAACTTTCTGGCTCGGGTTTGTTTTTTACCCTTAATCAGTTGCACCACATTTTCAGAAGGCACCAGGATATCTCCGAAGTACTCTTGCATGCTTTTGGTGTTAATGCGCTCTTCTATGGCCGTCTTCGCCACATTTTCGCAACTGGTTTGAGTATTAACAATGTACCACTTTTTTTCTTGATCCACGTCGCTCTCCTTAGGACCACTTAATGTCGATGATAAATTGGATCACTTGACTTGAAAAGAAATCAAATAAACCCAAAATAATCCCAGACATTAACATGAATATACAAACGAAGATGGTCATCGCTGTGGTGTCTTTTTTTGACGGCCAAACCACTTTGCTGACTTCAACAATCACTTCGTTGGCCCAAGTTTTTACTTTTTTAGAAGAATAAAGATAGATAAGAAATACGACTCCGACGGCCACCGGGAGCAAGCTGCTCACTAGATCCGAATCCATAACACGAGCATAAGCCCCAAATGAACTGGCCAACAAAGTATTGAGAACTTGAACCGTATAGCCAACCAAAAAGGCCCCACAGACAAAGCTCACAAACATAATCTTACCAATCATCTTTTCCATAAAAAGTTCCTTAACAGTCCGATTATCTTAAGCTTTTAAGCAAAAAACAACCGATCTCTAGTTAAATGGCAGGGCAGGAGGGACTCGAACCCCCAACCAACGGATTTGGAGTCCGTTACTCTACCAATTGAGCCACTACCCTACAAACAAGACATCATTCCTAACAAAAAAAGGCCCCCATGACTAGAGGCCTTTTTGCAAAATTGTAGTAATTTCTATGAATTACTCAACAATATCAGTAACAACTCCGGCACCAACGGTACGGCCACCTTCGCGAATCGCGAATTTCAGACCTTTTTCCATGGCGATTGGGCAGATTAGCTCAACGCTCATTTCGATTTGGTCACCAGGCATTACCATTTCGGTTCCTTCTTTCAATGAACAAACACCGGTTACATCAGTTGTACGGAAGTAGAACTGAGGACGATAGTTTGTAAAGAAAGGAGTGTGTCGTCCACCTTCTTCTTTTGTAAGAATATAAGACTCACATTTGAATTTTTTGTGCGGAGTGATGGTTCCTGGCTTGGCAAGAACTTGACCACGCTCAACGTCTTCTTTCTTTGTACCACGAAGTAAGCAACCTGCGTTGTCCCCAGCCATCCCTTCATCAAGAAGCTTACGGAACATTTCGATACCAGTTACGGTAGTTTTAGTAGTCGGTTTAACACCAACGATTTCAACTTCCTCACCAACTTTAACAATACCACGCTCGATACGACCGGTCACAACAGTACCACGACCTGAAATAGAGAAAACGTCCTCGATTGGCATCAAGAAGGATTTATCAACATCGCGCTCTGGCTCTGGAACTGTGGCATCAACAGCATCCATCAATTTCATGATGGCTTGCGTACCCATTTCACCAGTATCACCCTCTAGGGCTTTAAGAGCAGAACCACGAATGATTGGGATATCGTCTCCAGGGAACTCATATTTATTGAGAAGCTCACGAATCTCTAGCTCAACAAGCTCAAGAAGTTCTTCGTCGTCCACTTGGTCACATTTGTTCAAGAAAACAACAAGAGCCGGAACACCAACCTGACGAGCCAAAAGGATGTGCTCGCGAGTTTGAGGCATAGGTCCATCAGCAGCAGAAACCACAAGGATTCCACCATCCATCTGGGCCGCACCAGTGATCATGTTTTTCACATAATCGGCGTGTCCAGGACAATCCACGTGCGCATAGTGACGCTTTTCTGTTTCGTACTCAACGTGAGCCGTCGAGATCGTGATTCCACGCTCTCTCTCTTCAGGGGCTTTGTCGATCATGTCGTAGTCCATGGCCTCACCACCACCGTTCGCTGCTAGTGTTTTGGTGATCGCAGCCGTCAAGGTTGTCTTACCATGGTCCACGTGGCCAACAGTTCCAATATTCACATGGGGTTTTCCCCGATTAAACTTCTCTTTAGCCATTAAAAGCCTCCTGAAAATAATTTATTTTGTATTTCATGTTTAATTAAACGCCTTTACCTATGTAATCAATAAAAAAATCACCCCAAGAGCCCATAAAAATGGTGCTGATGGAGAGAATCGAACTCTCGACCTCGCCCTTACCAAGGGCGTGCTCTACCACTGAGCCACATCAGCAGAATCCTCTCCAAAGAGACTGTAAAAATTTGGAGCGGGAGACGGGTCTCGAACCCGCAACATTCAGCTTGGAAGGCTGACACTCTACCAATTGAGTTACTCCCGCTTCTTTTTATATATATCCACCTTAAAAATGGTGGAGGAGAGAGGATTCGAACCTCTGAAGGCTAAGCCAGCAGATTTACAGTCTGCCCTCGTTGACCGCTTGAGTACTCCTCCTCGAACCAATAAGACTCTAATACTTAGAGCTCCAAGGCAATTTTTTTGATCGATCTAGCGGAATTTTAGACACAAGTTATGGAACTCGTTGTCAAAAATGGTGCTGAATGAGGGACTTGAACCCCCAACCTACTGATTACAAATCAGTTGCTCTACCAATTGAGCTAATTCAGCCCGGTCGAACTCGATCAGAATGAGGGGTTTAAAAAAAAGGACCTTTGAAGTCAATATGAAAAGGAATTTAGCCTCTTAAATGTACCGGTGCCGTGTGTACTCATAGGCACAAAGGGCGAAGGCCACCGAAGCATTGTAGCTGGAACCGGTTTGGATCTGGGGAATGCTAACGAATTGATCACAAAAACCTTCTGTTGAAGACCGCATCCCTTTGCCTTCCGCTCCCACCACCAAAACCGTTTTGCCACCCGGCTTTTGCTGGGGCAGTAAAATATCACCCTTTTCGTGCAGTCCATGAACCCAGTAGCCTTGGTCTTTGAACCACTGCAGTTGGGAACCGAAATGACAGGACTCCACCGGAACATGTTCGACTCCACCGGATGCCACCTTCGCCACCACCGGCGTTAAATCGACACGGCGGTTTTTCGGAATGAAAACCCCGTCCACCTGGAGAAGCCAACTGGTGCGTAAGATCGCTCCCATATTGTGAGGGTCAGTGATTCCATCTAAAAAAACCACCAGGCTGTTTTCTTTGTTTGCACTGGCATCATCCCAGCGCGGGCGATCGCACATGGTGACGGCCACCCCCTGGTGGCCTTCAGCCAATCCATTGAAAAACTTTTTTCCCTTGAACTTGGTTTTGATTTTGTTTTTCCCACAGAGTTGAATCAAGTGATTGAGCTCGCGGTCTTTCCCCTCCATAAAGGACACCTCTTGAACCGACTGAGGATTCACCTTAAGAGCCTCTTCACAAGAGTGAAGGCCGACGACAATGCGTTGATCCGTATCCCCTCGACTCAAAACACACCTTCCAAAAGCTCTTTGGTCTGACTGAGAGCCTCATCAACAGAAACCTTATATTTGTCTTTGGTTTTGCGAACAAAAAGTTCCACTTCGTTATTATCAAAACCGCGCTTACCGACAACCACTCGCAAAGGGAAACCTAAAAGGTCGGCATCTTTAAACTTAATGCCCGGACGCTCTTTTTTGCGATCATCAATGAAGATTTCATAACCCAATTTCTCGAGAGAGGATTTGTAGACGTTCAGCCAAGCAGTGATGGACTCGTCATCGGGGTCTAAAAGACAGACGTGAACATGAAACGGCGCCACCGATTGGGGCCAGCACATGCCATCCTCATCATGACTTTGCTCGATGATCGCTTGCAAACTGCGAGTGACACCGATCCCGTAACATCCCATCTCAACGGGTTGTGACTTTCCGCCCTCGTCGAGGAACTTCAGACCCATAGGTTCAGAGTACTTGGTTCCCAAATAGAAAATGTGACCGACCTCGATCCCACGTTTAGCGGTTAAAGTTTTGCCACAATCCGGGCATGGGTCACCGTTTTCCACTTGTGAGATGTCTCCGTCGATTGTTGGTTTAAAATCACGGCCAGGGACCACGTTCTTTAAGTGGAAATCATCTTTATTGGCTCCGACCACGAACGAGTTCAGCTGCTTAAGGGCAGAGTCCATCACAATAGCCCCTTTAACACCAACCGGCCCACAGCTTCCGGGATTGGCGCCAGTCAGCTTGCGAACTTCGCCGTCGTTGAGAGGTTCCACATCCGAGGTGGCATTCAATATTGTTTTTGCTTTGATCAAGTTCACTTCTCGATGACCAGGGAGTAGCAGAGTGGCTTCTTCCCACTTGCCTTTTTGATTTTGAAATTTAACGAAAAAAGTTTTTACCAACTCTTCGGCCGGTGTTTTTAAAGATGTCGAAAGGTCCTCGATGGTGCGTAAACCAGGAGTGGCGAATTCTTCCATAGCCGCTTCGGCCCAAACCGAAGTTGTTTCGGGCGTTATTAATGGGGCGACCTCGGAATTCGCCGAGTAGCCACAGTCTTGGCAAAGTAGAACATGGTCCATTCCGTGCTCTGCCACCACTTGAAATTCATTGGAAAGATCGCCACCAATCGCTCCGGAGTCGGCTTTGACGACCGTGTACTCCACTCCTAATCGCTTGAAGATTTCATGGTAAGCCCGCTTCATCGATTCGTATGAGATCATGGCTCCTTCGCGATCGATATCAAATGAGTAAGCGTCTTTCATAATGAACTCGCGACCACGCATCAAGCCAAAACGCGGACGAATTTCATCGCGATATTTGGTTTGAATCTGAAAAGCATTGGTCGGTAAATCGCGATAGCTTTTGATGTCGTTGCGCATAAAATCGACAACCACTTCTTCATGAGTGGCGCCCAAACAGAAGTCATGATCGTTTTTGTTTTTGAACTTAAGGAGTTCTCCCATGTTAGGCCAACGCCCAGACTCTTTCCAAAGGGAGGCGGGCTGGACCATAGGCATAAGGATCTCGTGGGCTCCTTCTTTGGCCAGCTCTTCTCTGAGTATTTGCTCGAACTTACGGATCGAACGTAAAAACAAAAACCCGTAAGAAAAGATTCCTGGAGCGATTTTTTTTATCAACCCACTTCGGACGAAAAGCCTGTGACTTTCCATTTCGGCATCAGCGGGGTTTTCTCTGAGGGTTTTAAGGGTGACCTGAGACCATTTCATTTTGATATTCCTCGTTTCATTTTGAGGCTCCTAAGTTAACAATTTCACTGACCAGTCTCAATCAAAGAATTAGCACAAATGCATATAAAAAAAATGCAGAGAAAACGTCTCAAGTTGAGCAGAAAAATCAAGAAATCGCCAAAAAATCCCGATGGTTATCTGTGGTAACGTTGGTAAAAAAAGCTTTGATTCCAAACTTTGCAATCCTATTGCTGATTTTTTCAGTACCAGGATTGGCTCAAATGGACTCCGATTTTGCTGGAGGAGGCGCGGTTCGTGTCGGTGACTCCACCTCCACTTGTGATGGAACCACTGAGGGTGCAATTCGCTTTGATGCCGACGGTGCTAACACTCTGGATTACTGTGACGGCTTAGGTTGGCTGACTCTTCTAACCAGTTCTGTCGGCAACGGAATCGTTAACAACGGCAACAGTTTTGCCGCACCGATGATCATCGGAACCAACGATGCCCAAGAACTAAGACTCGAAACCAACAGTACCACCCGCCTGACCATCGATACATCAGGGAACGTTGGTATTGGTTCGGTAACTCCTTCTGAAAAACTCGATATTGTTGGCAACATGGCGATCTCTGGCACCATACTCTTGAACAATAGTCAACGGCTGCGCTGGGGAGCGAGTTATATAGATGGCCATGGTGGAGATAACAATATAACGTTTCACACCAACGGTACAGAACGCATGCGTTTATTCAATGACAGTCTAGGGATTGGAACAACGATGCCCGCAGTCGAACTCGATGTTCACACTGGATCGATCAATGCCGCCAGTATTTGCGATGAGGACAATGCCAACTGTAAGGACATCTCAACCGGCTGGGGTGGTGGCTCTGGTGACTTTATGGCTGATGGTTCTGTTGCAATGACCGATCAACTTTTTGCCACCACAGGCACCTCTGCTGCTCCAGGAGTATCTTTTGATGGGGACCCTAACACTGGAATGTATCGCAATGGGGGCAGTGACCAAATAGGTTTTGCCACCAATGGTACGGCCAGAATGATCATCGACAATCAAGGTTTTCGAGGATTCGCGAACGATTCACCCAAACTCCTTGATGATGCTGGCGCCGAAGCCACGCCCTCGTATACTTTCGTTAGTGAAACCAACACAGGGTTTTATTTAGCCGCGGACGACAATATCGGAATCGTGACCGGCGGAACTGAAAGACTTCGAATCGACGAAAATGGATTTTTTGGAATCGGAACCAATAACCCAGACTCAATCCTACATGTCGAGCCGACAGCTGCCGCCACCAGTACTGCGGGAGCCAATGTAAAAATCTATGCGCAAGATTCGACTGGACCAGCGAGTAGTGCTGGTGGCGACATATACCTTGAAGTCGGTAATGGCGCTGGCGGATGGGGTTCTGGTTATATCGTTGCCGATGTCCACGATACATTCATGGCCGTTTCTAAAGGAGCCAACACAACTTACACCGCTGGATCGGAGCCTAACGCCCACCTTATATTAGATAATGGGTGGTTTGTTGATGGAAACTCTTCATTTATCAACTATGAGGTTGCAAGTGGATCCAACTTTCAACAATTTTACACTGGCGCCTTCTCGAATTCTGGTGGCGGAGTTTATAGCCCCAGTTATGCATGGGTTCAGCAAACGGGTGCTTCTTCTTTTGCTGAGCGAATGCGAATAAACCCAGTCGGTTATCTCGGAATCGGAACAACAACTCCTGTACGCCTATTGCATGTCTATGATGATGCTGCTGGTTTTGTTTCGAGATTTGAAAATATAAACACCGCCAGCACCGCTGATGGGATTATAATCCAAATCGGCCCCACCAGTAACCCTGGGGCGGGTAACCATTTCATCAATTTTGAAGATGGAGATGGGACTGTGGTTGGTAAAGTTCAAGGTGACGGCTCTGGCGGAGTCACCTATAACACCACTTCAGATCGTCGTATCAAACGCAACATTGTCGACACCCACTATGGTATCGAGGACGTTCTAAACATTCAGGTACGTGACTACAACCCACTGAATTCAGAGAAAGACGTAACAGGGTTCATCGCACAAGAACTCTTTGAAGTGTACCCTCTGGCTGTTTCTCCGGGTGAAACAGAAGATGAGATTTGGACTGTGGATTACAGTCGCGTCACTCCCCTACTCACTAAAGGACTACAAGACATTTATGGAATGTGCAAGGCCACCGATGCAGACCTACTAAAAATCAGCAAACTCTCACAACAGAACAAACGCGACATAGCCAGCCTAAAAAAGAAACTTGAAGAAAAAGACAAGGCGATCAACGAGCTAAAAAGTGAACTTAGAACAATCAAAGCGATCTTGCAAAGAATGGAGTAAAGTTGTGGAGAATTGGCACAACACTCCCCTTTCAATGATTTTACTCTGGCTTTTGAGCTCCCCAATCGCATTGGCCCAAATTGACTCTGACTTTTCGGGAGGAGGCGCAGTGCGCGTCGGCGACTCCACCTCCACTTGTGACGGAACCACCGAGGGTGCGATTCGCTTTGATGCCGACGGTGCTAACACTCTGGATTACTGTGATGGTTCGGGTTGGTTGACTCTTCTAACCAGTTCTGTCGGCAACGGAATCGTTAACAACGGCAACAGTTTTGCCGCACCGATGATTATTGGAACCAATGACGCCCAAGAATTAAGACTCGAAACCAACAGTGCCACCCGCCTGACCATCAATACCTCAGGAAGCGTTGGTATTGGAACAACGGTACCTGCTGTCGCACTTGATGTGCACACGGGTTCGATCAATGCCGCCAGTATTTGTGATGAGAACAATGCCAACTGTTTGGACCTTTCTGCTGGAGTGGGCGGAGTCAGTTACCCTTTGCAAGCTGATGATGGGTCGGTTGGTGCACCGTCTTACAGTTTCTCCAGTGACACTGACACGGGAATTTTTCGCGACAATGCCTCTGGAGACATGCGCTTTGCCTTTGGCGGCACCCCTTATATGATGATCAATAGTGCATTCGCACAGAAAGTTCAAATTTGGAGCACAGATCTTCGCTTCGATGATAATTATGGACTCACATGGGGACCTGGCTCCAATGTCAATCTGATCGGTAACAATGGTTCTGATTCTATGACTTTTGAGACATCCAACACGGCTCGCATGACCTTGGATACCAATGGAAATCTGGGCATTGGAACAACGAACCCGGGCTCGAAGCTTCATATCTATGATGCCTCAGGCGACAGAGAAATGATCCAACTCAGAGGAAATGCTCATTCCACGAACCTACTTCTTGGAACTGTAAATGGTGATACCGCTGTGGTTGGTGGTGGCAGTGGTGATTCATTAATCCTTTACAGTAATAACGATGTGAACAGCGGGATGATTATCAATTCTTTTGGTGATATTGGTATTGGAACCGACACGCCCGCAGTGGAACTCGATGTCCATACTGGCTCGATCAATGCTGCAGAAATCTGTGATGAGGACAACGCCAACTGTTTGGACTTGTCAACTGGAAGTGGGTATTCGGCCGGCGACACCTTCCTTGCCGGGGATGGAGCTGTAGCAACCCCGTCCATTTCATTCCAAAATGACACAGACTCTGGTTTTTACCTCAGTGGTGGGAATAGCATAGGGATCACAGTTAGTGGAGTGAACCAAGGAGCCATGACCAACTCTTCATGGGAAATATATAGAAAAATCCGCACAGGTAACTGTAGTGTCACAGAACCCTGTTTTTCTTTCACCGGTGACAATGATACCGGTTTATTTAGCTCAGGCACAGATGAACTTGGTTTTACCACCAACGCTACAGAACGTATGGTGATCGATGCATCAGGAAACGTCGGGGTTGGAACAGCCTCCCCTAGTCAAGCACTCCATGTTCATGGAAAGATCGCCGTTACAGGCTCGACACCATCAGTCTCAGACTGTGGAACTTCTCCCACGATAACCGGAAACGATACTCGTGGTCGGGTGAAACTTGGGACTGGGTCACCTGCAAACTGCACAATAACTTTCAGCTCAGCCTATTCTTCGGCTCCCATTTGCACAACAACATCTCTCGGATCCAATGGGGGAATGCGAATCTTGAGTATTTCAACAACGGCCATGGTTGCGACCCCTATCGGAGCCACCACAGATTTTACTTATATTTGCTTGGAATAGCGGCTCGAAACGATCGATTTATATTTCGATTCGAACCAAACTGCAGGCTCACTCGAAGTTTTACAAAAACATGTTGATAAAAAATTAAATACTGTGGGTGTCTTTCGATTTGTCATACCCGTAAAACAATAGAATCAAAGCACGAACACCAGCTTTTGATTTTCCGTTCTGTGATTTCAAACGCAATTTATTATTAAGGTCAGGTAAATCATTAGCCCAGTAAGATCCATCGTTGATCAAGTTTTCATACATCAGGTTGGCAACGTTCTTTTTCACTCGCACACAACCGTGGGAGTCTTGGTGCTTGCCCAGTTTTCCATACAAGTTGGAACTGGTGCCGTGAACCGCTAACCCAGAAGATTTTCCCCAAGGGTAAATCAAGTCAAAGTACAGAGAGTGCCACATTCCTGTTCCGTATCGTTTTTTATCAGACTTCGAAAATGCGATTCGATAGATCCCTGTGGGCGTGTCGACATAAGGTTGTGGATCGGCTGCTTTGTGGCTAGCCCCACTGGAAACCGGAATCAAATCACTCATCACTCCGTGACCATTAATTTTTGTTCCGTTCAAAGCCGTGATTGTGGTTGCAAAGGCGGGCGTCCCATTGTTTCCGGCGACGTCATTACGGACACTCACCACTTTTCCACCTTTACGCACAAACAGTTTTTGACCCGCTTGGGTGCGCTCAACGACTTTCATGTACTGGGCAGGAATCTCATCGCTCATGTTTTGTCTACCTTCGTAGTCCACATTGATTAACATGAAAACATCATACTCTTCTTCAAGAGTCGGGGTAATATAAGACGCGACACTCTCCCAAGACATCTTGAAGTTAAAAAAGCTAACCAGATGCTCTAGAAAACTGTGCCCGGTCATCTCGATGTACTCTTCTTCCGAAAGAGTGATCACCTCGCCGGCGTCGTTGGCCTCGACAACGATTTCCCCATTGATAAAAACAGGCTCATTGAGATCCAACTTGATTTGTGCAAGTGAAACAGAAATGTTTAATAAAACGGCGCAGGCCAACAGAAAACGGCTCATTATCTCCCCCAAATTTTAAGAACACAGAGCTGTGTTCTTTTCTCTTACCGAAATGTATGCAAAAGAGACCGAAACTTTGCAAGAAAAAACAAATGTTTACAAAAAGTTAGGGAGTTTCAACAGGTTCTGCCGTGAAATAATTATAATGTATTCCTTTTGTGAGCCGTGAGATATGTTATAGAGAAAGTCGATAATAAAAAGAGCCCGCAAAGGACTTAACAATGAAGTTGCGAAAAGCCGTTTACGCTGGAAGTTTTGACCCTCTCACCAATGGACATGTTTGGGTGATCCAACGAGCTGTCAACCTGTTTGATGAACTCACCATCGCAATTGGTGTGAACCCGGATAAAAATTATTTTCTTTCGGCCGAAGAGCGGCTTGCTAACATTCAAGAACTGATCGATCAAGAAAACTGGTCTGATTGCAAAGTGGATGTGAAGATCATTAAAAATCAATTCTTGGCTCGCTTTGCCGACTCGATCAACGCCTCGTGTTTGATTCGTGGAATTCGCTCTGAAGCCGACTTCAGTTACGAGTACGCCATGGCTCAGGCCAACCGCGCATTGGCTCCCAGTATCGAAAGCATTTACCTGATGCCACCTCCACAGTTGGCCCAGGTTAGTTCGTCTTTGGTGAAAAGCATGGTCGGCCCCGAAGGTTGG
Organism: uncultured Bdellovibrionales bacterium; assembly: GCA_965368905.1. Taxonomy (GTDB): domain Bacteria; phylum Bdellovibrionota; class Bdellovibrionia; order Bdellovibrionales; family JAGQZY01; genus JAGQZY01. The sequence goes on from CBDUOS010000045.1 coordinate 12,311, forward strand.
CAAGAGATGGTCAGACAGTATGTTCCCGAAGCGGTCTTCACCACAATTCAGAACAAAAAGGCTTAAGCCCCATGAAAGCAGAAGACTTAGAAATCGCGATGTTTCCGATCCCCAATATGGTGACTTTCCCGAAGGCCGTTGTTCCATTGCATGTTTTTGAACCCCGCTACCGCAAATTGATTCAAGACTGTTTAGAGGAAAAACGTCGCATTGGCGTATGTCATATTGTCCAGCTTCTCCACAAAGGCGAAAGGTCCGAGACTCTTGAAGAGAAGTTAAAAACCAATCAAGACACCTACGAACCACAACCCATCTTTTCGGCCGGCTTTGCCGACCTCCTTGAAACCACAGAGGATGGCCGCTACATGATCGATATTCACATGGATGGACGCTACCAACTGCAAGAGCGATTGCAAGAGGTCCCTTACCAAATCTACCGCTGCCGACCATACAATGACGAACCCGAAGCCGACCAAAAATCGAGTGAAAAACGAGAAGCTATCGATCGCTTTTTAATGAAGTTCGCTGAACAAAAGAAGAGCGAGAAAATGCAAAAACTCATTGAGGCCCCGTCGTGGAGAGACCTAACAAATCAAGAATACAGCTTTGAACTTTTTAATACGCTTCAATTTGATGCCGAAATCTTACAGACCATCCTAGAGATGAAGTCCAGCCACGAACGGCTGCAGTTCGCCTGCAAAATTATGAATATTGGCTGACCTACTCGAGGTCGATGCCAAAAGATTTGATTTTTCTGTGCAAATAAGAACGTTCAAGGCCAATGGCTTCTGCTGTTTTAGAAATATTGCCATTGTTCTCATTGATTTTCTTAATAATGTATTCGCGCTCAAACATAGAGCGAGCTTCACGAAAGTTTCCGGCGTCGGCATAAACCGAACCGGTGTCTTTTTGGTTGAGCCCAGCAAAAGTTAAGTCGTGAACATCGACCACGTCTTCTTCGGTCAGAATGTAAATGCGTTCAATAAAGTTTTTAATCTCACGTACGTTTCCTGGCCAATCGTGTTTTACCAACTCTTTCATGGCTTTGACTGAAAACTTCTTCTCGGGGTAGCCACCACTCAAACAAGATTTTTCAGAAAAGTGACAAACCAAAGGTTCAATGTCTTCGCGGCGATCACGCATCGGCGGGATATCAAACGGCACCACGTGCAAGCGATAGTAAAGATCTTCTCTAAACTGACCTTTAGAAACCAACTCTTGCAAGTCTTGGGTGGTGGCAGCGATTACTCGCACATCCAGCTCCAGTTGGCGACTGCCACCGACTCTTTGAATTTTATGATCTTCCAGGTACTTCACAAGTTTGGCTTGTACAGTCATTGGCAACTTGTCGACGTCATCGAGAAACAAAGTTCCTTTGTCGGCCAAATCGAACGCCCCTTTGCGTTCTTCGCCGTCACCGATCACAGCTCCTTGCTCGTAACCGAACAGTTCACCTTCGACTAGGTCTTCAGTGTTGTGGGCGCATTTGAAATCCACAAAAGATTGACCCGCTCGTGGACTGAGGTAGTGAATATTCATTGCCACAAGTTCTTTACCAACACCCTGCTCCCCTTTTACCAAAACCCAAGAGTTGGTTGGGGCAATGCGAGAGATCAGTTCTTTGATTTTTTTAGCTTCATTAGAATTACCAATGATCGCCATGTTCTGGCGAAGTTTATTGAGGAGTGATTTCTTTTCGTTACGGATGGTGCGCACATCAATCAAGTTTTTTAAAAGAATGGTGATCTTGTCCATAGAGATCGGCTTTTCAACAAAGTCCCAGGCACCCAACTTTGTCGCTTCGACAGCTGTTTCGATGGTTCCGTGGCCCGACATCATAATCACATCTGGACGATTCGCCTGCGGCGAGATTTCGCGAAGTAAGTCCATTCCGTCGCGATCCCCAGGCATCCAAATATCAAGAAGGGCAATGTCTGGCTCGAAGCGCTCCATCTTTTGGAGTCCGACTTCGGCGTTTTCTGCTGAATCCACCACGAAGCCTTCATCGGCCAAAGAGGCACAGAGAACCTCGCGGATAGGCGCTTCATCATCGATCACCAATATCTTCTCTTTTTTGTATTCCAAAATGACTCCTGGGTTTTTCTGGTTCTACACCAGCCACTTTTCCTTGGCTAGCCCCTATTGTAGGGCAACTCGATCCGAGCGATCAATCCCACTGGGTCGTTTCTTTCCAGTTTGACGTAACCGCCGTGGTCTTCCACGATTTTTTTCACGATGGTGAGCCCTAGCCCAGAACCTCCTGGACGCTTCGAGTAATAGGGCTCAAACATTCGACGCATCTCTTCATCCGTCACTTTTTTGCCATTGTCGATCACGCTGATCGTGACAAGATCATTGGCCTCATCGGCCTCTACTGCAATGTGAATCTCAGGAGTCTCGGCTTCACCCGAGGCGTTCACAGCGTTTTCCACCAAGTTGAAAACGGCTCTTTTGAACTGCTCGGGGTCGAAATAACAAGGCTTCAGTTGGTTGTCCAAACTCCCCACAAAGCGAATGTTACGATGGGCGTGTTCATAGAACGCAATCACCTTCTCGATCAGTTCATTCAGGTTCCCCAGACGCGCATGAGTTTCTGGCAAGCGGGCAAACTGACTGAACTCATTGATCAAATACTTCAACGAATCCGTTTGTTCGATAATCATATTAGTACAAGTGGTAAAGGCGGGGTCTTCAATTTGTGCAGAAAACTTTTTCTGTAAACGTTGGGCAGACAACTTAATTGGTGTCAGAGGATTCTTTACTTCATGAGCGATCCGACGGGCCACTTCTTTCCAGGCGGCGGCACGTTGCCCCTGCACCACATCGGTCAGGTCATCAAAGGCCACAACCTTTCCGAGATCCTCACCCTTGTCATTGTATAAAGTCGAGATTTTCAACATCGAAGGGATGCTAGAATTTTTGCGATCAATAATGATTTCTTTTTCTATGGTGTTCAGCTTATGAGTTTTCATCTTACTCACCATCTGCCGATAGAGGCGATAGTACTTTTCGTCTAAAACCTCTTGCGCGTTTTTATTGATGTACTCTTTGGTGTCGATTTGTAAAAGCTTTGAGGCTTTTTCATTAATCATCGTGATTCGATCGCCAGAATCTAAAGAGATCACACCCGTGTTTACGTTTGAAAGCACAACGTGCATGTAGCGGCGTCGCTGATCCAGCTCTTGCAATGTGGCCTTCAAGCTGGCGTTGGCATCGCTGGTTTCACTTCGATATCGTTCAAGGGCATCCACCATAACATTAAAATGCTCTGCCAATGTAAGAACCTCGGTTTCACCGGCATCGATTTCTACCTTTTGATAATTTCCTTCGGCAATCTTCTGGGTCGCCTTACCTAAGGTATCCAGTGAAAAAGACAGATGCTTTGAAATATAGACCCCAAACCAAATCGAACAGAACAAAATCATTAAGGTCATTAAAATTAGAACAATCACATAAATAGATTTAAGAGGGTATTCCAGCGGGTTGACCCCCTTCATCTCCTCATAGGCCAACGACACATCGTTCATTTTTGAAATCACCGACACAGGGATAAATGTAGAGACCGCCACTAACCCCTTGCCCGGCCCCACTGGCACCATCACCCGCACCAAGTTCCCCTGGTTCAAGGTTTCTATAGAGCTTTTCTCTAGGTCATCACTGATCACTCGCTTCAGCAGATCCATCGCCGGTGGCGGAATAATCGGAACGGTGGCATCGTCAACGATCGAAATCAGCCGCTCGGTTTGCAAGTCGGGGTAGTATTCCACCGCGTCCAAGCTCTGTTCGATGCGAAAAGCCTCAATGACTTGCTTTTGGTCCTCTGTGGTCTCGGCATTCTTCACTCGATCGGCCAAAATAAAGGCGGCGTTGAAGTTTTTCTTTTTTGCCGTTGAGTAATACTCGTCTTGAATCACCACTGCACTTTTCAAAACACTCTGCATTTTATCACTGAACCAGCGGTCAAAGCTGGAGTTGATATAAAATAGAGAGATCACGAACATCAATGCCGTTGGCACCAGACTGAAGACCAAGAAGGTAGCAATCAAACGTGATTTCAGGGAATTGCCGATCCACCCCTGGCGTCCATCCACGAAAGCTTTAAAAAGATTGCGCAGAATAAAAAAGGACAGCAGTAAAAGAAGGATCAGGTTGAAGTTGATCAACCCAAAAAAGAAAATGGATTGATTCAGAGGCAGCTGCTCGCCGAAGCTGAAAATTTTGATTTCAAACCAAGCGAGAATACAAAAAACAATGGCAAGAAAAATGGACAGAGTGATTTCTCTGTTCTTTTTCTTTGCTTCCAACCGGTTTAGTTTCATTTATAAAAGTCCATTGGCCCTAGGCTCGAATCTTCCATGATTAAAATCATGCCGTTAAGCTACAGTTTATGGATGGATTCTACGACTTGCAACATATCTAAGACCACCTGCGCGGCCTCGGCTCCTTTGTTGCCTTTGGCTCCCCCACATCGAGATTCAGCCTGTGCGCGATTTTCGGTGGTCAACACCCCAAAAGCCACGGGCTTATTGTATTCTAGGGTTAACTCAGAGCATCCACGCTCCACCGAGTTACAAACATAGTCGTAGTGACTGGTTTCTCCGCGAATCACAATTCCGAGAGCCACGACACCATGACAATCCTGATGCTCCAATAGGTTCTTTACAGCCAACGGAATCTCAACGGCCCCAGGAACATAAACCCGAGCAAAGGGTTCAAGATCGTTCATTGCCAATTGCTCAAGAGCACCGGTTTCTAATTTTTTGGTGAGCTCTTCGTTGAAAAGAGCGGTAACGATTGCGACATTTCTTGCTTTGCCTAATCCAGGCTTGGCTTCAATAACATTCATAACAAATCCTAATTCAAAACTCTCTCAGAATTTTCATCCAGGGGAATGGCCTCTTCACCGGTGGTGGTGACCGAGACAATTTCTAATCCAAAACCTTTTAATCCAATATTATTGGGTTGCATACGAGACACCAAATTGATTTTGCCAACCCCAAGGGCTCGCAATATCTGGGCGCCAATACCGTACTCACGGGGGTCCATTTTGCTTCTTTTGGGTTTCTTAGCAAAAGACTTCACTTGGCCTGCAATGATAGAGCTCATCCCCTCTTTACGAAGATAAACGAAAACCCCACATTCATGTTTGGCCATTTGCTCGAGGATGCCTTGAATGCGCGACGAAGAGTCGTAATGACCACCGCGAAACACATCACCCAAAACATTTTCAACCTGCACCCGCACAAAGGTGGGCTTATCTTTGTCCACATGCCCTTTTTGAATCACGATATTCTCTGAACCATCGAGGACGTTTTTGAAAACTTTAACGCGAAAATCATCGCAAAAAGGATTGGGCAAAGGCTCGTCGGCCACCTCTTTGATAAAAGTCTCATTTTCAAGACGATAAGAAATCAAATCTTCAATGGTACCGATTTTTAAATCAAATTTTTCAGCGAACTCTTTTAAGTCCTTAAGACGAGCCATGGTGCCGTCTTCTTTCATGATCTCACAGATCACAGCCGCAGGATTCAAACCAGCCAATTTGGCTAGATCCACTGAACCCTCAGTGTGACCAGCTCTTTTAAGAACCCCCCCCTTCTGCGCACGAATCGGAAACACGTGCCCAGGCATGATCACATCCGCTGGCTCGGCATTGGGGCTGGCAGCCACTCGAATTGTGTGCGAGCGATCCGCAGCTGAGATTCCTGTGGAAACCCCTGTTGAAGCCTCAATACTCACCGTAAAAGCGGTATTGTTCGGAGAGTTGTTGGTGCGGTTCCCTACCATTAAGGGAATCCCAAGTTTTTCGATTTGTTCAGCCGTAAGAGCCAGACAAATCAAGCCGCGCGCCTCTTTGGCCATAAAGTTAATGAGTTCGGGGGTGACAAAGTCCGCCGCCAAAACAATATCACCCTCATTTTCACGATCTTCGTCGTCAACGAGGATCACCATACGGCCGTTGCGAATGTCTTCTATCAGTTCACGTGCACTATGCATTCAATGCTCCTTGGGATTTCAGCAGCCCCTTCATGTAATAATCAGTTTCTAAATTCACGGTGACGCCTTCTTTTAAATTGGTAAAATTGGTTTTACGCAATGTCTCTGGCACCAGACAAACTTGAAACACGCCATCTTTGATCCAATTCACCGTCAGCGAAACGCCGTTGATCGCAATACTGGATTTCTCCCAAACTTGGGCTTTCAATTTTTCAGGAAGTTCAAAGTTCAAAAGCAAACACTCGCCTGCCTGCTCTACGGCTTGGCATCTGGCAACAGCATCAACGTGACCCGAAACCAAGTGACCATGAATACGATCACCAAAACGTAAAGAGCGCTCTAAATTCAAAACCGATCCCTCGAGAGTTTCGATTCCCCAACCGGTGATTTGCAAAGTCTCGAAGCCCAATGTGAATGTCATGGTCTGGTGATCAAAAGCTTCAACAGTTAAACAAACGCCGTTGCAAGCAATGCTGTCACCGATGGTGAGGTCATCAAATTTTTCAGGACGCTTCACCACAATTTGTAAAGCTTGGTCGGCAGGTGTGACCTGCACGATGGGTGAATTGTCTTCAATAATTCCTGTAAACAAGGATTGGTCCTCCAACGGCCCGATTTTGCTCGGAGAATAGGTTTTTTGATTCCTATTGTCAATAAGCGTCGAAAAGGTTTTATTATGTAATTTCAGGGGTTTAATCTCTAGAGCTCGAGAAATTTACCGACCGACTGAATATCCACCGAGCAGTGCCCTCCAGAATTGGGTCGCCAATAGATCATCGCCGAGGTTTTGCGAAGGCGCTGTACGAACAGAAAAGCGCCTTCGAAAATACCATACTCGTCACGCGTTCCCGCAGAAATATAGTACTGGGGCCGAGTTTTAAACTGCACTCCCTTCACTTTTTCAATGGGATTGAACAGTAACCATTCGTCAGTATTTGAAAACAGATTGCGACCCATTCCGATTATGGTCATGATCGAACGTGGCTCGGCTCCGGTCCGACGCGCGAACTCCATCACCTTATGCCAATGATCATAAGGTGAAAGTTGAAACAGCGGCGGACAAAGTGCAATCACTCGCAAAAACTTATCTCGCATTTCTAAGGAAATGGTCAGGGCGTTGAGAGCTCCCATGGAATTACCAATCAACAAACGGTACTTCGGGCGCCCAAGCTTTTCTTCGATCACTCGAAACACCTCTTTCTCAAAGCGTTCCATCAAACCGGTATCGGGCCGGGTCATTCGCCGTGTAACAATCCAGGTGTCACCAAAAGAGATGGTGATTGGCATCGGAATTTTGCGTTGGCTATTTTGCAAATACTGTTGCAGCAGGCCGCTGTACCCAACGCCCTCCTGCCAAAAGTTTTCATCTCCGCCACGCCCGTGCAGAACATAAAGATAGGCACTGGGATCGGTATTGGCGTAGGTGTGGGTGCAGAACTTCCAATCGGGGCCGCCCTGATAGCATTGTTGGGTGGACTGTTGGAATGGAACCTTTGTCTTACCGTAGCTTCTGAGCATTAGATTTTTATAAGTAACCCATCCAGCCAATAGGATCACATAAGTATAGAAAAGAATTTTGAAAACTCTGCCCATTAAGCAGAGTTTAATGGGGCCTTAAGAAAATTCAAGCCCCAAATCATTTCCTTTTACATGAATGGTATCGCCTTTGCCGATTTCTCCAGCCAGTAGCTTTTTCGAGAGAACATTGACGATTTCTTTTTGAATCACGCGCTTCAGTGGACGCGCCCCGAAAGTGGGATCATAACCTTTCTTCGCCAGATAGGCGACGGCGGCATCATCCAACTCGATACCAATCCCCTGCTCTTGTAAGCGTCGAATAAATAGGTTGAGCTGAATTTGTACAATGCCGCTGAGGTTCTCTTGGCTGAGTTTTTTAAACACAACCCGCTCATCTATACGGTTCAAGAACTCGGGACGAAAGTAGTCACCTAATGTTTGATCGATCTTACTCTCGATTTCTGCATCGGTAAGATTTTCGTCCATGATGTACTCAGAACCAACATTGGAGGTCATAATAATAATCGTGTTTTTAAAGTCCACGGTGCGACCTTGCCCATCCGTCAAGCGGCCCTCATCAAAGACCTGTAGCAAAACATTGAACACATCTTTATGGGCTTTTTCAACTTCGTCCAAAAGAACTACAGAGTAAGGACGACGACGAACGGCTTCGGTCAACTGACCACCCTCATCGTATCCGACATAGCCCGGAGGCGCTCCGATGAGGCGAGACACCGAGTGTTTCTCCATGTACTCACTCATGTCGATACGAACGATGTTCTCTTCGCTATCGAACATGAACTCGGCCAAGGCTTTGACCACTTCGGTTTTTCCCACTCCCGTTGGGCCGAGGAACAAAAAGGCTCCAATTGGTTTATTTGGATCAGACAAAGCGGACCGTGAGCGGCGAATGGCATCAGACACAACCTCGAGGGCCCGATCTTGCCCTACAACTCGTCCAGCTAACAGTTTTTCCATCTCAAGTAGCTTTTCAGACTCGCTCTTCACCATTTTATCCACCGGGATTCCGGTCCAGTTAGACACCACACTGGCGATCAACTCGGGGTCCACGATCTCACGCAGAAGTTTATTTTCGGTGTCATCATCTTCTTTTTCTTGTGAAGCCGCATCGAGGGATTCTTTTTCTTTTTCAAGGTTTGGTAATTCGCCGTACTTCAATTGCGCGGCTCTTTCGAGGTCCCCTTCACGTTCAGCGATCTCGATCTGGGCGCGGGTCTCTTCGATTCGTTGTTTGACCTGTTTTAAACCTTCGATTCCTTGTCGTTCTTTTTTCCATTGGGTATCAAGAGTGTTCAACTCGCCTTGCAGATCTTTGACTTCGTTTTCGATCTCTTGCAGGCGTTCTGGATTTGAGTTTTCATTTTTCAATGCCTGTTCTTCAATTTGTAGCTGCATAATTTCGCGTTGAACCTTGTCGATTTCAACGGGGACGGACTTGATCTCCATACTCAATTTACTGGCCGCTTCATCGACCAAGTCGATCGCCTTGTCTGGCAAAAAGCACATCGCAACCCGTCAAGTTTTTCCGTTTGAAT
>CBDUOS010000046.1:0-21330 GCA_965368905.1 uncultured Bdellovibrionales bacterium
TGCCGGCCGCCCTTGGCCAGCGAACCACCGAGTACTATGTGGGTCTCTACACTTTTGCCTATCTTGGATTGGCTCTTGCCGCCCCGGTTTTTGTTTCGGTAGGGTGGGCCTATTTACTTATCGCTATGCCTTTCGCCTTTAAAGTTTTGTGGGAACTTTTTGGATTTCTTAAAGATCCTATGGGAAAGCCCTGGGTTGGATTTTTTCTATGGACAACCTTCAGTGTGCTTATCTTCATTATTGTTCCCGCCATTGATAGGTGGTCGCCTTGGATATAGAGAAGCGTAACCATTTTTTACTAAACCTTCTCGTTTTTTTGACCTTCGACCTGATGCTTTTAGGTGCTGGAGTTCGTACCATGGACGCGGGTTTAACCTGTCCGGATTGGCCCCTGTGCTTCGGAAAAACCATTCCAGCATATCACTTTGGAGTGTACCTAGAGTTTATTCACCGAGTGATCGCCGGCATTGTCGGCCTTCTTTATTTACTTTTCTTTGTCGAGGTTCTTCGAAAACCAGCTTTGAGAAAATTAAAAGTCTTGAGTTGGGTGGGGTTGTTTCTGCTGATTGCTCAAATAGTAATGGGAGGACTCACAGTTCTGAAAGTTCTCGACGCCTATATTGTAACTATGCATCTCACCCTGGCCACGGCGTTTCTGTTAAGCCTGTACTTTATGAAAAAGTCATTAGCCTATGATCAGGGAACCGTTAGCAAGCTTTCAGATACGAAAGTGAGTCGATACTTTCGAGCCTCTTTAGTTCTAGGAATGGTTTTTGTGGTTGTACAGATCGTTCTAGGGGGACTGGTGGCCGCCACTTACTCGCGACTGGTTTGCATTGATTTTCCAACTTGCAATGGACAGTACTTTCCTCCAATGGAGGGCTCTATAGGGATTCAAGTCATGCATCGTTTTGGCGCTTACTTTTTGAGTTTTCTAATGTTGGGAATCTTTATGTTCAGTGTTTTTGCGGCTAAGAAAATGGGATTGAAGCAAAGGCACCGTAAATTGGGCGTGGCACTCTTCTTTTTAGTTTGCTCGCAAATATTTTTAGGAGTGATGAATCTGCAAGGGTTCTTTTTGATTCCCTCCATTCCGCAGCCAGTGCTTAGTGTGTCTCACTTGGCTTTGGCATTGGTGATTCTATTCACCACCGTGAATTATTACTACAGCACAAAAATTAGCTAAGACTTCAGCTCTTTTTTAATCCTTCCCGCGTATTTTAAGATAGATTAGTTTTTAAGTTCCGCAGGAGTGTCCGGTTGATTCAGCGGGTGCGCTTTAACAAAGGCTGGATGTTTAATGCAGTGGTTGTACACTCTCAAGATAGTCGGGAACATATTCATTTCTACCTTGAAACGTTGAGCATTGAAAACTTGCGGAACCAGAAAACAATCGGCAGCGGTGGGTCGATCGCCCACAGAAAATTCTCCTGAAGTTTCTTTAGCAAGGGCCTCATAAGTTTCGAAACCCAGAGTCACCCAATGTTGAATCCAGTGGTCCTTGGCTTGTTCATCAAAGTTATGCTCTTGTACCAATTTTTTTAGGACACTTAGGTTTTGTAAAGGTTGAATGTCGGCGTTGATAGTTTCCACCAGTTGGCGGCAACGCGCTCTTTCAAATGGAGTTGTTGGATAAAGATGAGACTCACGAAAAATGGCCTCAAGGTACTCAATGATTGCCACAGATTGGGAAACAACTTTGCCGGCATGTTCAAGAACGGGAACACGATGGGCCGGATTAATTTTTGAAAAATCAGAGTTGAACTGCTCACCGCCATTGGCGACCAAGTGAACTGGGACAATTTCATAATCCAAGTTTTTCAAGTTCATGGCGATTCTCACTCGGTAAGAGCAAGACGAGCGAAAATAACTGTAAAGTCTAATCATATCAATAATTTGTACCTTAGCTTTGAGGTTGCAAGCAATAGCAATTTCCTATAAAACGGGCCTTTAAGAAAAATTCATCGATCTGTTAAATGAAACATCGTGTCGGTGGCCAAGCTCAGAGGAGTGATTATGAAACTCGGAACCCTTAAAAGTAAGTCCTACGATGGAGAGTTGGTGGTTGTTAGCCGAGACAATTCCAAGTTCGTTCGAGTGCCAGATATCGCGCCAAATCTACGCCAGGCCATCGAAACATGGGCCAACTGCCAAGATCGTTTAGCTAAAACTTATGAAGATCTGAACTCAGGTGAGTTAGAAGGCGAGGCAGTAAATGAAGACTTGTTCCATTCTCCGCTACCTCGAACATTTCAGTGGGCCGATGGGTCCGCTTTCTTACACCACGTCAAATTGGTACGAATGTCTCGAAATGCTGAGATGCCAGAACGCCTTTATGAAGTTCCTTTGATGTATCAAGGCAGTGGCGACAATTTTCTTGGACCGAAGGATGATATCCCGCAAGCGGATTTTGCTCATGGTACAGATTTTGAGGGAGAGGTGGGTGTCATCACCGACTTTGTTCCTATGGGTATTTCTCCTGAAGAAGCCATCAACAAAGTCCTTTTCTGTGTGATTATTAATGATGTCTCTTTGCGAGGACTGATTCCTGAAGAACTAAAAGCTGGCTTCGGTTTCTTTCATGGAAAGCCATCTTCAGCCTTTGCTCCATTTGCTGTCACTCCGGATGAGTTGGGTGATGCATGGAATGAAGGAAGAATTCAGCTTCCTTTACATGTTGAATTCAATGGAGAATTTTTTGGTAAAGCCAATGGAAAAGAAATGCATTTTCACTTTGGTCAGTTGATTGCTCACGCAGCTCGAACTCGTAACCTTATGCCAGGGACCATCATTGGCAGCGGCACTGTTTCAAACGATAGCCCTGAAAATGGCTCCAGTTGTTTGGCTGAGCGACGCATGATCGAAAAGATCAACGATGGAGCTTTCAAGACACCTTTTATGAAGGTGGGCGATACCGTTAAAATGTATATGAAAGACACCACGGGTAATGATCTCTTCGGAACCATCGAGCAGAAGGTTGTACAAGTGGATTGATGGATACGCCTGCTGACTTTGGGCCTGTCTACACTGAAACCAACTTTGAGCAGTGGCCCGTAGAACCCTTTAATACATTCTCAAATATTCTATTTTTAGTAGTGGCCGTTTATTGGGCCACAAAAATTAAAAAGCAAACCAATCAAGATTTTAAGACTTTTTTGAAAGTCTCATTGCCATTGCTTTTGCTCGGCTTTGTTGGAGGCACTGTTTATCATGCCACTCGCTCTCATTTGGCATGGATGCTCATGGATGTCGTGCCCATTTATGTCATTGGGGTTTTTACGGGTGTCTATCATTGGCGACTTATTCAGTATTCATTGTTTAAAATCATTATGGTCTTTGTTTTTTTATTCGTAGTCCCCATGACAATTCTTTGGACCCTAGTCCCGAATGGTCCCAACACGCCGACTTTTGGTTACACCATTCTGACTATTCCGGTGATCTTGCCCTTGATCATTGACCAGATTCGAACCCATGGGAAATATCTAAAAGCCTTCTTGCTGCCCTTGCTATTGATTGCTGTGGCTTTAGGCTTTAGAGCCCTTGATTCCACTTTGTGGGTGAGGAACAACCTACCCATTGGGACACATTGGCTTTGGCATTCTTTTGGTGCGGCCACCAGTCATTTTCTCCTTGTTTTTATGGAAAAACGTTCGCAACATTGAAGAGTTGTGAAAAAAGCGGAGTTTCTAAAAAACTATCAACTGTTTCAATTGGGTGATCTGCCCACAGAACAAGCCCATCCTAAAACCCAGGGTCTCTCAGAGATCATTAATATGGATTTGCAGGCAGCTGTTGCTTTGCTGAAAGAGGTGGATCGTGCAGCGTTGACGAAATTCCGTGAATACGCTCCCGCTATAGAAAATCTTCAGACTCAAATAAAAAAAGTGCTGGCCGATGGCGGGAGAGTCTATCTTTGTGGGTGTGGAGCGACGGGCCGGTTGTCACTACTCAACGAGTTTTTGTTTCGCGAAAAATTTAGCTCCGATCAGGTGGTCTCTTTGATGGCTGGTGGAGACGTGGCCTTAGTTCACTCTTTGGAGGGTTTTGAGGACTATCCTGAATTTGGAGCTCGGCACTTGATGCAGATGGGGTTCGGCGAAAACGATCTTCTGATTTCTGTAACTGAGGGTGGCGAGACCCCTTACGTGATAGGAGCGACAGAAAAAGCGGCTCAGGTGTCAAAGCACAAACCTTACTTTCTCTATTGTAATCCGGATGAGGTTTTAATTGAGAAGGTGGAAAGATCGAGAAGGGTTCTAGCCAATCCTGAAATCGAAAAGATTTGTTTGTTTGTTGGGCCAATGGCGCTATCAGGAAGCACTCGTATGCAGGCCAGTACCGTTTTGCAGTTAGCAGTGGGATTGGCTTTAGTGGAAACGGACGAGTCGGTTGATAACTTGCTTGGCGAATTTATGGAAAACTTTGAGCTGATGGACTTCTCAAAACTTACAGACTTGATCGCTAAAGAGCATTGGGTGTACAGCGAGAATGAATACGTCATGTACATGCCACGAGATTATGCGATTACTGTTTTTACAGACACTACAGAAAGGTCGCCCACATTCAGTTTACCGCCCTTTGAAAACAACGACTACAAAGGGGAATGCCCCTCCTTGTGTTACATTTTGCTTCCTTCAGCAAACACCCCCAAAGAGGCCTGGCATCAGTTACTTTTGCATGAACCACGTGCATTGGATTGGGGAGAGGTGGACCCACAAACCACCCTTGAGTATCAAGAGAGCTTCGATTTTAGCAAAAGTTCTTTAGAGTCTCGAGAAGATCGTGTCGGGGACACTCGCCAATATCTTTTTGAAATTCAAACGCGCGGTAGCCAGTTAATCATGTCATTGGCGGGGGTTGAAAAGCTATGGACGTGGCATACGGAACGATCACTGTTTCGACATACGCTTTTAAAAATGTTGCTTAACACCCACTCGACTTTGTTAATGGGTCTTATGGGTCGCTATCAATCCAATATGATGACTTGGGTGACTCCGACCAATGGTAAGTTGGTGGACCGTGCCACCCGTTACGTGCAGGCTGTATTAAAAGAGTTAGGTGCCTCGGCGGACTATCTTGATATTGTCGATCGAATTTATCAAAATAAGGATCAGTTGGATGGCAATGAATGTATTGTGAAAAAGGTTGTAAAAACCTATATTTCGCAACCTTAACCTTTGGTTTACGTTAGAAAAAGCTTGAACAGTTGACTGCAAAAAATTCAAAACAGTTTGATGAAACCCATTGAGGTCCAGTAGGCCATCATTTAAGGCGATGGACTGAAATTTGCAATTCTTAAAAGTTGAGGAGGGCAAGTTTTGGCAATTAAAAAAATTAGATATATTATGGTGGCCTTAGTGTTCACCTTTATTTGTTTTAATGGGACCTCATCCCAAACAATTTCACGGAACAGTTTGCAGGACATTTTTCAAAACTTGGAGCCTGATTTTGTTCCTATACTTCCCAAGTACTTTTCAAAAATTCATGTGAATAACTACCAGCGAAGACCTAATGGCTTTGATGTGACCATAGAACATTTTCCTCCGCGAATTCGTTGGTCTAAAACTTCCAAGTCTTTTTTGTTTAATGGCCATAAAGTTCGGGATGAAGACATTCGTGACTCGCGTCGCTTGAAAAAGATTTTGCAAAGCCTGATTCCGCAGAAAAGAGTGTCTTCTATCTGGGACTGGATAGTTCCCAAGGCTTTTGCTCGACGACGGTTCTCACTACGAACCATTTTAATAGACATCTTTAGACATCTTAGATCGCGGCGAACCAGTTTGACTAACAATCGCGATCTTGTCGCCAGAGATTACAACACATCTTATAATAGTCCTTGTCCCCAACGAGAGACCACTTCGACTCGAGATGGATGGGGGCCTTCACCTATATACAATTACAGTCCTCCGTCCGGACTCGATGAGGGGCCTTCGGATGTGGACACAGTTTCGTTTCCTTCTCCGACAGAAACCACATCAGGGGTCTGTCCTCAGGGCTACAATGCACAGGCCTGTCAGGTCGTCGAGCTAACCAACCAGCATCGGCAGCGCAACGGTTTACCCCCATTGCGTGTCAGCCAAGGTTGCACTCAGGTGGCTGCTGACCATGCCACCGATATGGTTAGGAGTGGTTTTTTCGATCACACCAGTCCGACTCGTGGCGGGCTTCACCAAAGGGCTCGATCCTACGGGTTTCGTTCGGCAGGAGAGAATATTGCTCGCGGCCAGAGGTCACCGGATGAAGTGGTCAGAGATTGGATTAGCTCGCCAGGGCACAACTCCAACCTTCTTGGAAACTTTACCCATATTGGTGTCGCACGGGTGCAAAACGATTGGGTCCAATGCTTTTCTGTGGAATAATTTAGGAAAATAATTATAACTCTTAAATTTACGAGGGAGTTTACATGGACCTAAGCCCACTACAAGAGATAGCGAGCACTACAACCTCCACAGAGGATCTAGAAAAGTACGGTAAGGATTGGTCGATGAATTTTCCGGCCAAACCTAGTGCCGTAGTTTTTCCTGAAACTCAGGGTCAAGTGGTGAAAATTGTACAATGGGCGAATGCCAACCAAGTCTCATTAGTTCCCTCGGGAGGACGAACGGGGTTGAGTTCGGCGGCCACCGCCTCGAACAACGAAGTTGTTGTCTCGTTCGAAAAAATGAACAAAATTTTAGATTTCAGTGAAGTGGATCAGATGATTCGGGTGGAGCCGGGTGTGATTACGGAAGACCTGCATAAATTCGCAGAAGAGAAAGGCTATTTCTTTCCGATTGATTTAGCAGCCAAGGGCTCGTGTCACATTGGCGGCAATGTAGCCACCAACGCCGGTGGGTTGCGTGTGCTTCGCTATGGTATGATGAGAAACTGGGTGTCAGGGCTAACTGTCGTGACGGGGGCGGGTGATGTTCTTCGTTTGAACAAGAGTCTTGTGAAAAATGCCACGGGTTTCGATTTAAAAAACCTATTTGTAGGCAGTGAAGGTTTGCTGGGATTTATTACCGAAGTTGAACTGAAGGTCACTCGTCCACCAGAAAACACCACGGTTTTGGTTTTTGGTCTTGAAAAACTAGGGCATGTGATCGATGTGTACCGACACTTCATGAATAACACCCAACTGTCAGCCTGTGAGGTTTTCTCGGAATTTGCTTTGCAAAAAGTCGTCGAGATGCACGACCTCAGTCGCCCATTTGAATCGGAAGCCCCCTTCTACTTATTACTCGAAGTTGAGCATGGCTCTGGTGACAGCCAAGAAGAAGCGCTGGCAACTTTGTTTGAACATTGCTTTGAACAAGGTTGGATCAACGATGGCGTGATTTCTCAGTCGCCTCAACAAGCCAAGAACCTTTGGAACCTTAGAGAGTTTGTGAGCGAGTCTCTGAGCCCCATGAGCCCCTACCGCAATGATGTTTCGGTGAGAACACCCAACATTCCGGCTTTCGCTGAAGAGATCGAATCGGAGTACAAGAAACAATACCCCGATTTCGGAGTGGCTTGGTTTGGTCATATTGGTGATGGCAACTTGCATATCGACATCTTGAAACCCGATGAGATGAGCAAAGAGGAATTTATTAAAAAGTGCAAAGAGTCTGATAAAACTTTATTTTCAGTCGTCTCGAAATATGATGGATCGATCAGCGCCGAGCATGGTGTTGGTCTTTTGAAGCGGGACTACCTGACCTACTCACGCAGTCCCGAGGAAATTGAGATAATGAAAGGGATCAAAAAAGTCTTTGATCCCAATGGAATTCTAAATCCCGGCAAAATATTCGAACTTTAAGAAGGGGCGTCAGCGGAGACGACCTTTCCATTCAATTTATGTTCTTTTTTCGGCGCTTCACCTTCGGTGACAGAACAACGGAGGTGAGGATCGGTGTCTTTGTGGTCATAGAGCTCGATTAATTTCACATCAATGTTTCTATTTTTTGCTGAAATCACGAAGTCTTCGATGATTTCTAAAACATCTGTGTGTATGTAGTATGTTTTAGAAGCATCAATGGTAATTTGTCTGTTCTCGGGTATGTCAGCCAATAACTTCATTAGAGATGCCTTTTTGAAAAATGTTACATCTTCAGAAAGTTCAACTATGATATTTCCTTCTTTTTCAAACTCATTGTAGACCAAAATCGGAATCTTAAAGTTCTGGTAAAGAATGTAAACGATAGACACTCCTATCCCGATCAAAATACCAATTAAGAGATCTGTGAAAACGATTCCAACAACAGTTGCAAGAAAAGGAACAAATTGTTTCTGCCCTTGCTTCCACTTAGCCACATACAGGGAGGGGCGCGACAGTTTGTAGCCAACCAAAAATAAAATGGCTGCCAAAGTCGCCAGAGGGATCATATTTAATAATCCGGGAACTAATATTATAGAGAACATAATAATGAACCCGTGAAGGATTGCAGACAGTTTTGTTTTTCCACCCGCTTGCATGTTTACAGAGCTGCGAATGATCACCTGGGTGATGGGGATCCCGCCAATCAATCCAGATATGATATTACCAATTCCTTGGGCTTTTAGCTCACGGTTCGCAGGCGTCACACGACGTGCGGGGTCTTGTTTGTCAGTGGCCTCAACACAAAGAAGAGTTTCAAGTGATCCAACGACAGCTAAAATGGCAGCGGTCACATAAACCTGGTAGTTCAATAGAGCTGAAAAGTCGGGAAGGCGAAAGTTGCTCATAAAAGAACTGACCCCGTCGGCGACAGGAATGTTAACGCGTTGATCTGATTGTAGAGCGAATCCATCGATTCCAGAGAATAAATGGTTGAGAACAATTCCAACACCGACAGCGATAAGTGGTCCTTGGACCAATTGGAAGACTTTAAACTTCTTAATGAACTTGGTCTCCCATAAAATCAAAATAAACAATGAAATTGCTGCAATAATCAATGGCCCATAGCTGATCTTATCCATTAAATGGATGATCTCACTAAAGGTGTTTTCGTTATCTGCCTGGAAGAAGCGATCATCCCCTTCGGGAATTTTGTCGTAACCCATCGCATGAGGAATTTGCTTGAGGAAAATAATAACACCGATACCGGCGAGCATTCCTTGAATCACAGATGAGGGGAAGTAGTATGCGATGACTCCGGTTTTGAGAAATCCCATGATGACTTGAAAAACTCCCATCAAGACGACCGCAGCCAAAAAGGCTTCAAAACTTCCCAAATCTTGGATCGCTGCCAGAACAATAACCGCTAAGCCGGCGGCGGGGCCGCTGACCCCGAGGGATGATCCACTAAAGTAGCCGACAACAATTCCACCAATCATTCCAGCAATCAGCCCTGAAAACAGAGGTGCCCCTGAGGCCAAAGCAATTCCTAAGCAAAGTGGCATTGCCACGAGAAAAACGATCAGGCTTGCGGGTAGATCGTTTTTCAGTTTTGAAAAGTCAAATTCCTTTTTCATGATTGAACCTCGCCATTGGCATCGACTTCTGAGCGGTAAATGACTCCACCTTTTACAAAATCATAGACCATTCCAGAGACTTTAAGAGTTCCCTCTTTGATGGCGTCTTGTACAAAGGGGTAGCTAAACAATGATTTCAGTTGGGTGTCGACATTCCAGGCGATCAACTGATCGAGGTCTTTGCCTTGAATAGCGTCGGCGTGGACCTTGCTATATCCTGTGAGCGCTTTGTGAACGATTGACAACGAGGTGACCCCATCAAGGTCTGCCAAGGCACCCATGGCCCCACAACTGACGTGGCCACAAACAACAATTTCTGGAATCTGTAAAACCGAAACACCATACTCTAGGGTGACACCCTCGTTACTTGGGTTGTTCGGGTCGTAAGGAGGGATGAGGTTTCCTGCATTTCGAATAACAAAGATTTCTCCTGCTTGAGATTGGGTGATCTCTTGAGGACAAAGCCGAGAGTCCGCGCAAGTGATTAAAAGGGTGTGTGGTTTCTGTCCATCACTTAATGTCGAGTAATGATCAGCCAATTCTTGAAATTGGTTCGACTTGTAGGTTTGGATCTGTTCATAAAATCGTGACATTGAGGTCTCCGTAATATGTAAAAAAATTTAAAATTAAGATTTACTTGAAGAAGTGAGAAAAGGACTAAGCTCGGGGTGGTCTTAGGCTTCGATTCAAATCAGGAGCTTTATAGGAATGGGGTATGTCCTGTGCGTGGACTTGAGAGAATCGTGAGTTTTGTTGAGAGACAAACCCTAGCCACAACTCATCACCATCATCATCAGATTCGGAGTCTTCGTCATCGCTTTCGATTGGGCGATCAAAACCCCCATTGTCATGATTCTGGGCCACGACCATAGGTTTTTCCTCTTCTTCAGCAATCGGCATCACAGGCGGCGCCAGCAAGCTAAATATAAAGATAAATACCAATCCGATGGACCATTTCATAAAAGCCAGTCTGCACCATTTTGTAGAATTATTCAAGGCGCTTTAAACGATTACGCCCAAAGTAAGTGTCTAAGATTACGAACTTTCCTATAATCTTGTTAAAACAATAATTAAAGAAATTATAGGGATTTGTACCGATATGATACAACGTCATTCGAAGCTTAGTCTTTTACGGTTGTTTTCAAATCAGTTGAGAAGAGGTCAAATCCGGCCTTTCTGTTCTGACCTCCACAGACTAGAACAATTGATTGAAGGCCATTAGTCTGTTGGCACAAAAATTGAAATTTTTTAGTCTTTAATATCGAATTTCTTAGATCTTGAGACGGATTGTCTCAGGGTTTGGGTCAAATTGTCGGAGGAAAAATGTCTACACCAATTAATGAATTTATGACGCAAATGCCCCATACCATCGGGCATGACATCACTGTGGATAAAGCGGTGAATATGATGAAGGAATTCTCTTGTCACCATTTACCCGTTTTAGACGGCGGACACCTTGTTGGAATTATTAGTGACCGTGACATTCAAGTGGCCACTAAGCTGGGAAGTCTAGACGAAGTGAAGGTGGAGGACATCATGACAGATGAACCCATCGTGGTTCAGCCCACAGACGATGTGTTTCAAGTGGCAATGACTATGCATGAAAAGAAGGTCGGCAGTGTGATTGTGTCGGCAACTGCTGGAGAGTCGTGGGGAATTTTTACTTCCACCGATGCTTTGGCATATTTTACCAAAAAAAGGAACTGAGGAGTTGAGAATGATTAAGTACGTTACTGGAGATATTTTACTGACGGAGGCGGATGCCATTGCCCACGGAGTGGCACCCCAGGATGATTTTAAACAGGGCTTGGCATTGTCCCTTCGTGAGAACTGGCCGGCTTTGTATAAGGATTTCCGTCACTACTGCAAAACCAAGTCACCAAAGACTGGTGAGCTGTGGAGTTGGAAAGGTGCTGAAGGTCCAATGATTATCAACATGATGACGCAAGAGCCACCTCCATCGGCACAAGGTCATCCTGGCAAAGCTTCAATTTCTAACTTGAACCATTGTTTGAAAGACCTTTTAAAAGAGTTGAAAGAGCAAGATATTAAGAGCTTGGCTTTAACTCGTGTTGCAACAGGCGTCGGTGGTCTTGATTGGGGTGAAGTGAAACCTCTACTTGAGAGCGCTTTATCAGAGTTGACGATTCCTGTTTATATCTATGAAACCTTTCAAAAAGGTGAAAAGGCACAGGAGTCCTAGTGGGAGAGTCGGTCGACCAGGTTGAGTTTTCAGATCAAGAGAGAGAACACTTTAAACAAAGGCTTCGTAAAGAAACAGCCGTTTTGAAAAGAATGTTGGATTCGCGAAGTTTTGAATATCGTGACACTCCTCTGATCGGAATGGAGGCGGAAGCCTGGTTGGTTGATGAGAATGGTCTTCCCACTCCTGAGAATGAAAAACTTCTGAGTGAGTGCAACGACCCTAATTTGGTTGAAGAAATTTCTCAATTCAATTTCGAAATGAACACAGACCCGGTTGGGTTGAGTGGCAATTGTTTTTTGAAGTTATTTAAACAACTGTCTGATACCTGGGAGAATAGCCAGGCTGTGGCCGAACGCTTGGGGATGGCTCCGGTGTTAATAGGAATTCATCCACTGGTCAGAGATGAAATGCTTCAGCCCGAATACATTTCAAAAGCACAAAGATATGAGGCCCTAAACAATGAAATAATAAAATTACGTGAGCAGGAACCCTTAAAGTTGGATATTCAGGGTAAGGATCATTTTAAAAAAACACTGGATCATATTCTGATGGAGGCGGCCTGTACGTCTATCCAAATTCATATTCAGGCCAACCAAGAAGACTTTAAGCGTATTTACAATTCTTCGATCCTGGCTTCGATCCCCAGTGTGGCCGTGGCCGCCAACTCTCCTTTTCTTTATGGCCATGACCTTTGGGCCGAAACTCGCATTCCCTTGTTTGAGCAGACGGTTCGCTTGCGTCAGTTTCGTGATAAGAAAGGTCGAGACGTGGGTCGTGTGACTTTTGGAACGGGTTACATTCAAAGGTCCCCCTTAGAAATTTTTATGGAAAACTTGGATGGCTACACACCTGTCGCACCCGTTCTTTTTGATGATGCTCCCGAAAAGTTGCATCATTTGCGTTTTCATAACGGTACGTTGTGGCGCTGGAATCGCCCCATTGTCGGTTTGAATTCACAAGGCCAGCCCCATTTTCGAGTCGAGCAACGAGCAATGGCCGCAGGCCCCAGCTTAGTTGATATGGTAGCCAACGTGGTATTTAGCGTGGGTCTGACCCAATATTTTGCTAAAACTGAAAAGGTGCCAGAAGAGTCCATGACTTTTACAGATAGCTACAACAATTTCTACGCGGCTGCGAAAGATGGCTTGGCCGCCAAGGTCCGATGGTTTGGTAAGGAAACGTCTTTAGATCAATTGATATTGGACGATCTGATCCCTAAAGCCCTAAAAGGTTTTCAGTCTTTTGATGTAGACCAAGCTGATCTCAATTACTATCTAAATGATGTCTTGCGCCCCCGGGTTCTTAGTGGATTGACGGGTGCGAAGTGGCAAAGATCTTTTGTCTCGACCCATGGCCGCGACTTCCAGGCTTTGGCGCAAGCTTATTTGGAACACCAAAACTCAGGAGACCCTGTTCATCAATGGAAAATATAGTTCGCGATCTAAAAGTTCTTCCTGAAATTCCCCAAATGCCACAAACCACCCCATTGGATCAAATCACTCATTACTTTCCACAACCCTGTTTGTTTGAAGTCCCTGGCAGCACCGAAGAGACCGTGTTTCTTAGTTTTCTATTACACGGTAATGAGTTCACAAGTTTTGAGGTTTTGAAAAAGCTAGTAAATAAATACAAGAAAGACACTCCAGAAAAAAGTCTCATTTTCTTAGTCGGAAACGTAGAAGCAGCCAGTTTACAAAAGCGCTTCCTTTCGGGTCAGCAAGATTTCAACCGAATTTGGAAGTCCGGCAGCAGCCCTGAACACCAATGGGCCGAGCAAGTAAAAAACTATGTGGCAGAACGGGCTCCCTTATTTGCAACCATTGATATCCATAATAATACGGGAAAGAATCCATTTTATTCCTGCATCAGCGAACTCACAGACTCTTTCGTATACTTGGCCAGTTTGTTTTCGTCGACGCTGGTTTACTTTCGCCATCCCGATTCTGTTTTATCCACAAACTTTTCCTCATTCGGTCCTGCCTTAACCATTGAGTGTGGAGAGTCTGGAAATCCCGAATCCACCGGACTGGCTTATCAGTTTGTGCTCGATGTGATTAATTCCTCAACATTAAATCACCCGGTTCAAGACAGCGACATTCAAATTTTCCAAACTATAGGACGAATTGTCGTGGACTCCGAGGTCAAGGTGGCCTTCGGAAAAGAGCTGGGCGATATTCACTTCACTGAAAACTTTGAGTCGATCAATTTTTGCCCCCAAACCGAGGGTGAGTGGTTTTGCGAAACCAACTTGAAAAAACTTCCGATACAGATCCTTGATCAGCAAGGCAACGATCTGTCTGAAGAGTTTTTAATTTTCAAGGACGGAGTCGCTCGTTGGCGCAAATCGGTGATCCCTTCAATGTTTACCAAAGACACCAAGGTCATCACACAAGATTGTCTGGGCTATGTAATGATCCCGATTGATCGCTCAGATCACCTAAAGCCTTAGGAGAACAAGCTCAGGCCCTCCAATCACGCTCTAACCTGTTGAAAACACCACAAGTATTTCGCCCTAGACTCGCCAAGGCGCCTGTGCTAAATCCTTGTTTCTACTCAACTATACCCAATGCGGAGAGGTGGCAGAGTGGTTGAATGCGCACGCCTGGAACGCGTGTGTGCGTTAATAGCGTACCGTGAGTTCGAATCTCACCCTCTCCGCCATTATTCCCCTTCGGGAGCGAACCAAAACGAACCCATGTTACTAAAATCTCAAAGCTTATGATTCCAAACGGTTAACCGGTAAGCATTGCATCAACATTACTCAGCTCAACTGAAAACAACAAAGTGTTGGCTTTATTTGTTCTGCTTTTTGTCTTCTTTTTTCTTCTTGGTTTTGCAGACGTTTGGTTCGTTAACCATTTGATACCAGTGAGGGTTTTGTTTCGGGTGATTAAATTTTAGTCCGCAAGTTTTGGTTCGAGTGATTGAGAAAAATAGAATTGGGTATGAGTACAGATACTAAAAACTTAAAAGGGATTAAGAAAATTGGACAAAGTTTATTTAGAGTATCTGTAAAAGAGTACAGCCGGACAGACAAAGCAATAGTTAAACAGCGCACACGCAACGTGAGTGGTTCTTTAGCCGACGCAACGAAGGTATTACGTGGCCTCAAAGAGGAGGCTTGGCGAGAAGTAGTTCGCCTTGAACAGCTCGGCTCTATATGGGGACAGCTCGTGGATGACTGGGAGGCTGGAATCACTACCGGTAAGATTTTCACTTCAAGGAATATCGGCCCTCGAACAATAGAGGACTATGTTCAGGCATGTCGAAAATACACTAAGGCTTGGTGGAGACGACCAGCAGCTGAAGTGACCGGGGCAGATGTGAAAAGGCTATTCTATGAGATCACAAATGAACACAATAGAAGTATCGTTGTTCAACAAAAACTAAAGGCCGCGATTAATTCAATCTATGAGTGGGCCATTGAAGCCGGTAGAGTGAGAGGCAGAAAAAATGTCCTTCCTCATCCAACTGATTGGACCCGCAGGACGCAAGCCAAAGTACTACAAACGTTCTTAGCTAAAATTGGTTTGCCTCAAATTCATTTCTGAAAATGAAGTCGGTAAAAAGGTAATAGAGATTTACAAATAATCTTTGCAACTATCCTCAAGTGCGTTAACTATTGCCTTTTGAAGTTCGGAATAAAAAGGCTGAGAATAATGATGTAGGAAAACACCCACCTGAAGAGAGTGATTCTTATCAAGAATCTCGATTTCTTTATCATCCTGAATTAAGTGTCGTGGGACAATGGCTCTGCCTATTCCTAATCTTAGCCCATCAATTATTCCATATACGTCATCAAGGTATTGTCTTTCTATATTTTTTGTTGATCGTTTTTTTAGATATTTCATTGTGGTCTTGTCATTCTCATCATGATCTAAATAAATATCTTTACCCTTGTAGCCTTTTTTTTGCGCAAGAACATTTGTTTCTTCACCCAGTTTTTTTGCAATGAGGTTCTCTTGTGACAAGTCTTCATCTAAAATCATGTAGTCAATTTCGCCGGACTTCAACATTGCGCGAAGTTCATAAATTTCCTTTGTAACCATTCTTAGTCTGACTCGAGGATGCTTACTAAGTAGTGGCTCTAAAGCAGGTAGAATTACTGATCGCATAACGGAAGAAAAACCACCAATTCTAACCGTTCCAGATAAAGTCGAAATGTCTGAATGTTTGATCCTTCCGACTAACTGACTTTCTATTTGATCTTTAGTTTGGCAATATCTAAGTAGCTCCTCTCCATGCTCTGTCAATTTAAGGCCAGACCTTTCTCGGATAAATAGCGTTGTTTCCAAATCGTCCTCTAAGTTTTTTATTCTTTGAGATAGTGCAGATTGTGAAATATGTAACCTCTCTGCAGCATTCGTAAAATGTCTTAGTTGGGCACACATAAAAAAGGCATCTAAATTTGATGAATTGAGGCTCATAACAAACATTAGATATATCGATCATATGATTAAATCAATCAATTTTACTTAAAAGCAGAAGTGACCTAAAAAGAACTCAACCAAGAGGAGGTTCGATATGAAAACATTAACAAAAATTGCATTTATTCTTTTGCTAATTGGGCAGGCTAAGGCTTTTGCTGCAACTTGTGACGCAACAAATGGTTGGCTTGTCGTCACTCAGCCACTACAGGTTGGCAAAACTAGGGTTCCAGGCAATACCATGATCGATGTCTATGATAACAATAACCAGTTGGTGGTTGGTTTCTCAGCAGATTCTAACGCTGTCGGCACCGAACCTGAGCCGGGAGAGCAGGATATCTATCAAATCGCTACAACTTTTCAAGATAAAATTGGTTTGCAGGGCTTCAGTTGGGCGACACCATACGGTTGTCCAAGGTGTCCAACATATTTAGACCACCTGCCAAGTTCTATTAATATAGAAAGTAATTCTGGTAACTTTCACCTGACTTGTAAACAGTGATTTGAGGGGCCACCTTTCGGGGTGGCCTATATTACCCAGCACTCCAGTGCATTTGCTTAACGGTTTCTGACCCTTCTACTAAGTTACCGAAAGAAGGCGAGTTCCACCGAATCCGCCAATTTACATCTTCCTTCATTTCACTCAATGTTCTAAGCGGTTTTATTATTTCATATCGAACATTTACAACTTCTAACTGTCGGTTCCATAGGGATATCTTCGAGAGCTGCTTGGTATTTCTCTAAATCTTCCCGAACGGCTCGCTTTGCAAGTAAAACATCAGCACTCTTTATTACCTTGCCCACCATCTGATCCAGAACAACAAGCCGTCATCGTTAAGGCGACGACCGCTAAAATGCTTGCCATAGTCTTTATAAAATCTCCCCTGAGTTTCATAGTTAGAAAGACAATGGTATTCATTTCTGCATAAACTACAACAGTCAGTTGGCCTTGCGTCTAAGGCCTCAAAAGGGAATCTGAAGAAGTTCTATAAATGATAATTTTAGTGGTGCGCTAAGGAGAGACTCTAGCAGAATCTGTCATGGAACTTGCCTGTAGCCTCTATAAAACGGAATAGCCTAACAAAGTGAAGCTGGTTTAGAAAGACCAGCCTAGAGTGTATTCAATGAGTAAGCGGCTTGCAATTAAAAAAGTTCCATTAAAAATTGAATGCAATTATACAGTTTTTGAGATTGAATTAGTTTCTGCGTACACATTTCCCAAAATAATACCCATAACAAATGCACCGAGTACTTGGAGGATAACAAAGTTGAATAGTGACGGGTTTAGTAAAAGGGTATTGAAATGATAGACTGCAAAAACTACTGAAGAAAGCAATACTGAAATTGTACGATTGATTCCGAGTTTATTAAACCCGCCAAGAATAGCACCTCGGTATAGTAGTTCCTCTGATAGAGGAGCCAAAACTAATAAATTTATCCACTGAACTTTAGGAAACAGCAAGAATGGGTTGTCGATTAGAAAAAAACTAAGAAATAAAGCACAAAATAGTCCATATAATGTAACAATAAATAATGATGTTTTGGTTGGAAGCGATACAGAAAAAATTAGTGGTACTTGAAACATAAAAATTAGAATCAGCGCGAGAATGAGTTGCGCACCATAAACAATCCCGAGAATTTTGAATGGACTAAAAAGAAGTCCAACCAAGATTATAGCCAACGCTACGTAAATACAGAAACCTACAATTTTCCTGGACTGGCTGGCAGTTAAACTTTTTAGCATTTTGAAATGCTAAACCACAGCATGGTTGGAGAATACATTGGACAAACTGAGGTGCGGTTACAAGAGACCATACAACGAATTGAAGGGGGTGGTTGCCTGACTTGGCCCTGACTGGCCACCTAACCATTTGAAATCACAAAACTGTCGAGCCATCAGCCCTTTCATTGCCGGATCTATCCAGTAAAAAATTTTTCATTAATTAAAAAATGTAAATCATCGTATCAGAGTCAGAATTTTAGGCATAAGCCCAAGGTCCAAATTCAAGAAAACTTGCAATCTGTCGATCTTGACATATAAAATATTGAACACAGACTGATTTTAGGTTTATTTTTTGGGCTTATTGCCCCTATTTTTTGATTTTAAATCATTTG
This sequence comes from uncultured Bdellovibrionales bacterium, assembly GCA_965368905.1. Classification (GTDB taxonomy): domain Bacteria; phylum Bdellovibrionota; class Bdellovibrionia; order Bdellovibrionales; family JAGQZY01; genus JAGQZY01. The sequence continues at coordinate 18,163 of CBDUOS010000046.1, forward strand.
ATGGAGGTCGTTCGCATGAAGAATACAGGATTCTGTAGGTTTCTTTATTTTGAAATTATCCAAAACTTCACCACCAACCGTTTAAGGTTATTTTCTAATAACTGAGTGGTGCCATGTCTGGAAACAACAATAAATTCAGTAAAATTTCTTTGGAAAAATTGATCGTGAATACCATTGTAACATCGAGATCGATTCAATTTCTTTCAAAGAGATGGCTTTGGTTACGGCAGATAATCTGCTGCCATACCTAGAAAACGGAAGTCAGGAAATGAGTTCGAAAATCAATCAGTGGAGAGAACGAAGGTTTAAAGATTTGGTTGGATAAAGGAGGGTATTAATGATTGAAGTTCTAAATCTTTCTAAATACTTTGGTGACCTTAAAGCTGTGAATGGTGTTTCATTCAGCGCGAATAAAGGCGAAGTACTCGGCTTTCTTGGTCCCAATGGTGCGGGAAAATCAACCACAATGAAGATGATCACTGGGTTCCTTGACCCAAGCTTTGGGGATGCAAAGGTTTGTGGGTACTCGGTTACAGAAGAGAGGCTAAAGGCTCAGAAACGAATTGGATATGTCCCAGAGAATGCTCCTCTTTATGATGAATTGTACGTTAGGGAGTTTCTTCTTTTTATAGGAAAAATGCGGGAAATCCCAAGCGATAAGATTCATAGAGCTGTAGACGATGTGATTCGAATCTGTGCTTTGAAAGAAGTAAAGCTCCAGAAAATTGAAACTCTATCCAAGGGTTATAAAAGAAGAGTTTCTTTGGCCCAAGCCTTAATCCATGATCCAGAAGTGTTGATCTTAGATGAACCCACAGATGGTTTGGATCCTAATCAAAAACATGATGTGAGGGGCCTGATAAAAAAACTAGCTCAGAAGAAATGCATCTTGATTTCAACCCATATTTTAGAGGAGGTCGATGAAGTTTGCGATCGTTGTGTCATCATAGGTAAAGGCAAGAAACTTTTTGAAGGAACCCCCGCTGAACTCAAGGGGAAATCCAGCAAAGGGCGTATGCAGGATGTTTTTAGGTCCTTAACACAGGGTACAGTCGTGGAAGGAGTGGCCGTATGATCAGTCCAACATTCAAAACACTCTTTTGCAAAGAGTTCTCCAGTTACTTTAAGTCTCCTCTGGGCTATGTTTTTTTAGTCATCTTTCTTTTTGGTATTGGCTATTTGACGTTTGAACCAGGGCGTGGAAGTTTTTTTCTTATGCGCCAAGCGGACCTCGGTCCTTTTTTTGGCTACATTCCGTGGATGTTTCTTTTTCTGATTCCTGCAGTCAGTATGCGGCTCTGGGCTGAAGAGAGAAAATCGGGAACTATTGAATTATTGCTAACGATGCCAGTGACACTGAAAGATGCGACCTTAGCGAAATTCTTTGCTTCTTGGACATTTATTGGTGTTGCTCTGTTGGGAACATTTCCAATGGTCTTAACAGTTGTTTATCTCGGGAATCCTGATTTAGGCGTGATCCTTCTTGGGTATCTTTCGTCTTTTCTTGTTGGGGGGGGCTTACTTAGTGTTGGCTTATTTTTTTCTGCATTGACGAAAAACCAAGTGATCAGTTTTATTTTAACCATTGTGGCTTGCTTTGTTTTGATCATGGCTGGTTCTCCCCCTGTTCTTGAGTTTGTGTCGATCTTTCTGCCGAAGTTCGGAAGAGACCTCTTTGAATCGCTGAGTGTTCTCAATCACTTTGATTCAATGGAGAGAGGGGTTCTTTCTTTATCGGATATGTGGTTTTTCACAGCTATGATTTGTTGCTGGCTGTATGGTTCGATCCTTCTTCTTAAAGAGTATAAAGCAGCTTAAGGGGTTTAAAAAATGAAGAATATTAATGAACATTATTTGCGAATTGGCCTTTGCCTTTTATCCATGTCTTTTATTCTCTATATTGGCTCAACCCTTTTCAAAAGGGCCAAACTAGATTTTACTGAGGAAGGTCTTTATACCCTCTCTGACGGAACTCGATCGCTGTTAAGTAAGGTCGATACTCCAATAAAATTGAAACTCTATTACTCAAAAACTGCAGCCAATAAAGGCTCTGAGGGCCTTAGGACTTTTAATAACCACTAAAATTATGTGCGCGAGTTGCTAAGTGAGTTTGTGTCCAGGTCAAACAATCAACTTAGTTATGAAGTGATAGACCCAAGGCCTGACACGCCAGAGGAAGAAGATGCTCTTGCATATGGACTCAAAAAATTTCACTTGTCAGAGACAGAAAGGTATTTCTTTGGTCTCGTTGCAGAGAATGAATCGGGTGCAGAAAAGATTATTGAATTTTTTGATCCGGGTCAGAAGGACAAGTTAGAATATGAGATTGCAAAGCTCATTTACACTGTACAAAATCCACAGAAGAAAATCTTAGGAGTTATCTCTTCCTTGGATGTTATCTCTGAGGAGATGAACCCTTATATGGCACAAATAATGCGGATGCAGGGTAAATCTGTTGAGGGCACTTGGACAACCCTGAAGATGGCTGAGGAGTTTTATACTGTAAAGAAAATTGAAAAAGATGCGGATTTAATATCAGGTGTGGATACATTAGCTGTTATCCATCCAACGGGTTTTTCTGAAAAAACACTTTTCGCAATCGATCAATTTCTGATGAAAGGTGGGAATCTTTTAGTTTTCATCGATCCTAGTTCCGTTTCAGGTTCAACAGGCAATCCCTATGGTGGACCTTCTGCTTCCCCAGATGCCGGTTTCAAAAAGTTGATGGACAAATGGGGGATAGAGCTTAAAGCTAACGAATTTGTAGGTGATAAATACCTCAGCGGCATTGGAAGATTGAGTCCTAATCAGCCACCAACCAGAATTCTTGGACTTCTTAATTGTAACCAGTCCTGTACCAAAAACTATGATGAGCCCATGACTGAGGGGCTTGATCAACTCACTTTCGTTTTCCCAGGACACCTTGAGGTAAAACAAAAGGATGGGGTCACGGCCAAAGCGTTCCTATCAACTACCGATAAAGGAAATGTCTATCACGCCAGTGGATTCGAGCTTAACAACCCGGTGTCCCTATGGAATCGCTTTTCTGAAGGGATTAAGGCAGTGCCCTTGGCTTATCGCCTGACGGGTAAATTTGAGTCCGCTTTTCCCAATGGTATAAAGGAGAGTGAAGATGCAAACGAAAAGGCTAAGAATAAGGACGAAAAG